>JAAURK010000196.1 GCA_012032275.1 Tabrizicola sp. | reverse complement strand
TCGGGGCCAAAATTCCTTCGAAGGATTTTGCAAATTTCTCGAGAATTTGCCGGAGTTTCGAAACTCCGGGCGCGCACCGCGTGGTCATTGGAGCGCCTCCAGCTTGGCCGGGTCGAAGTCGGGGCCGGGGACGAGTTCTACGCCCGCCTTGGACATTCGCACCTCGACACCTGCGGCGATCAGGGCAGTTTTTAGGGCATCGACGGCGGTGAAATCTTTTGATTCTTGGGCGGAAGTTCGAAGGGCTTCCATCTTCGATTGTAGTTTCGGCAATTCAACCGCTAACGCAAAGCCCTTCGCGATAGCTATCCTTCGCGCTTGGTGATGTGGATCGAGCCGGCTGAGCCCGAGCAACGCAAGCGATTCAAACAACCTCAAAGCGAGCGAGCTGTCTTTTTCTAAGGCACCGGAAACCTCGACCTTCGACGCCAGCTCGTAGATGATCTTGAGCGCATCGTGAGTGTTCAAATCGTCCGCCAGCGCAGCCACTACGGCTGGGTCTGCGCCCGCACCGGTGAAGAGGCGCTCGTCGTCGGACAAGTGATGCCGCTTTAGCCGATTCCATGTGATGAGATGGCCGATCGCCTCTCTCTTCGCTTCCTCTGTCCAATCCATAGGCCTCCGGTAGTTTGTCCGCAGAAACACGAGACGGATGACTTCGCCGTCCACCCCCCGATCCAACAAATCCCTCACGGTGAAGAAATTCCCCAGGGACTTGGACATCTTTTTGCCCTCGACCTGCAGCATCTCGTTGTGCAGCCAGTAATGCGCGAAGTCGCCATGCGGGTGGGCGCAGGCGCTTTGGGCGATTTCGTTTTCATGGTGGGGAAACTGCAGGTCCAACCCCCCGCCGTGGATGTCGAAGCTTTCGCCCAGAAGTTCTTGCGCCATGGCCGAGCATTCGATGTGCCAGCCGGGGCGGCCCCTGCCCCATGGGCTGGGCCAGCCGGGTTCCTCGCCCGAAGACGGCTTCCAGAGGACGAAATCCATCGGGTCTTCCTTGAAGGGCGCGACCTCGACCCTTGCGCCTGCGATCATGTCATCGACGGACCGCCCCGAAAGCCTGCCATATTCGGCATAGGAGCGGACACGGAAAAGGACATGGCCGTTCGCCTCATAGGCATTGCCCCTGGCGATCAGCGCTGCGGTCATCGCCACCATCTGGCCGATGTACTCCGTCGCGCGTGGCTCGGCCGAGGGCCGCAGCGCGCCGAGCGCATCCATGTCGGCGTGATACCAGGCGATGGTTTCCTCGGTCCGCTCATGGATCAGGTCTTCCAGCGTCCCGGACGCGCCCGCCTTCTGCCGCCGCAGGGCCTCGGCGTTGATCTTGTCGTCGACATCGGTGAAGTTGCGGACATAGGTCACGTGATCCGGCCCGTAGACGTGGCGCAGCAGCCGGTAAAGGACATCGAACACGATCACCGGCCGGGCGTTGCCGAGATGCGCGCGGTCATAGACGGTGGGGCCGCAGACATACATCCGCACATTGCCGGGATCGATCGGAACGAAGTCTTCCTTTTTCCGGGTCGTCGAGTTGGTGAGGCGGATCGTGGTCATGTCAGTCGTCCCAAAGCGCACGCGGGCTTGCCGCGCGGGGTTCGGCTTTCATTCACGGAAGAATGACGAAGCGCCCGCGCGACCGAAGTCAGCGGGTAATGCAGCAGATGCGAAGGTTGCGCAATCTCGTCATGCGCGAAGTGTTACCCCGATTGCAGCGCCGCGCCAAGCCTAAACACACGCTATCCGGTCAATCACCGGAGCGGGTGAAGTTGCGCCTGAGATCGGGGCCGGTTCCAAGCCAGCCAGCGATCACGCGGGCCACATGCGCGCTGATCTGGGATTTCTGCGTCTCGCCCCGCGCGCGCGCCGCCCGCATCTGATCGCCCGAGAGCGCCGGGAGCGAGGCTTCGATCTCCACCGGACCGGCAAGCGTGGCGCCGCTGGCCGCATCAACGATGGTGGCGACGAAATCGATGTTGTGAACCCCCGCGTTCGACAGCCGCGTCTCCGCCTCGAAGGTCAGGGCGTGGAACCGGGTCATGGTCACGTCGAGATAGACCCCGCGCGGCCCGCGAAGACCGCTTGCGCCCCGCTTGATCGCCGCGCGCATGATCGTTGCCACCTGGGCGCGCCTGTCCCCCGCCGGATCCTCGCGCCAGACGATATCGGCGCGCGGGACCAGCGTCGCCGCTTCGCTGACGGTCAGGCTTTCGGGGACGGCAACGCGCACATCGACGACCCGCCAGCCGCGCGACACATCGGGCGCGATCGGTTCGGCGTAATAGGTGCGGTAGGAACCGCTGCCGACACAGCCGGTTGCTAGGGTCAGGCTGGCAAAGCCGCTGACAAGAAGGGCACGACGGGAAAGCTTCATGAACATACTCCGATAACCGCCACGCCGCGCATCATAGCGAAGCAACACAGGTTTTGTGCGTGATTCTGAAGGCTTGGTAACCGATCGGTGAATTTTCGCCGTCGCGCGCCAAAGCGCCCCCGCTTTGACCGCCAGGTTGATCGCCGACCGTCCGCGCCTTTGTCTGGCAAGGCACCGTCCAGACCCGTCGCCGCAATGGCCTGCGGTCAGATGGGCTTAGGGCCGTAAAGCTCGGTCGCGCGCCTCTCGAATGCGCGGACGACGCGCTGCATGGCATCGTTGAACACCACGCCGATGATCCCTTGCAGCAACGCATTGCGGAATTCGAAATCGACGAAGAACGTCACCTCGCACCCGCCGTCCACATCGCGGAACGCCCAGGTGGATTTCAGGTGGCGGAACGGGCCCTCCAGATATTCCGTGTCGATCTTCATTGCCTCCGACCAAAGCGTGACCCGGCTGCCGAAGCGTTCGCGGAACACCTTGAACGAGATCACGAGATCCGCCTCGAGCACCTCCCGCCCGGGAACGGCCTGCGCGAGCGGATGCGGGCGGCGGAATTCCACGGCAGAAATTCAGGGTAGGAAGCCACATCGGCCACCAGATCGAACATCTGCCGGGCCGTATAGGGCAGGCGTTTGGTTTCGGAATGCGTGGTCATCGGCTCTCTCGTGACTTGCGGTGTGGTATTGGATATGAGTGCCGTGGAAATCAAGGGGCGGGCATGGCAGAACGACCTTATGTGATCGACCAGATGATCAGCGCCAAGGCCATTGCGGCGCGGGTCGAGGGGCTTGCACGCGAGATCACGGCGCATTTCAGGGGCACGGACAAGCTGGTCGTCGTCGGGCTGTTGCGCGGATCCTTCGTCTTCATCGCCGATCTGGTGCGCGAGATCGATCTGCCGGTCGAGGTGGATTTCCTTGAAGCCTCGTCTTACGGTGACGCCTTGCATTCCAGCCGGGAAGTCCGCATTCTCAAGGACTTGCGGGGCGAGATTGCGTCGCGCGACGTGCTGATCGTGGAGGATATCATCGACACGGGCTTCACCCTGCATCACGTCAAGCGGATGTTCGAGGCGCGCGAGCCGAAGCGGCTGGAGGTCTGCGCCTTGCTTGACAAACCGTCGCGGCGCGAGGCCGATATCCGGGCGACCTGGACGGGTTTCGAGATCCCCGACGAATTCGTTGTCGGCTACGGCATCGATTTCGCGCAGCGCAACCGCAACCTGCCCTATATCGGCAAGGTGCGGTTCACGGATGGCGCGGCATGAACTACCTGACCTGGCTCATGCGCGCAAAACGCTGGGTGCAGAACCCGCCATCGCCAGGCCGGGTGAAGCTTGTCTTCGGCGTGATCGCGATCTGCATCGTGATCGCGGGGTATGAATGGGTCTTCGGCTGGCCCGACTGGGCGAGGGTCGATAACCTGCGCACGAAACCATGACTGGACTTGCGGGACGGCTCCATTAGGCTTTCGCTCGTCCAGCAACCGGAGGTATTGTCATGCGGCTGACGCGTTGGCTCGTGGTCCTTGGTCTGATCGGTGGCGCCGGTCTGTGGTTTCTTGCCCGCCCTGCCCCGCTGTCGGCGGGTGCCGTCGACAGCCTGACGGGTGACGCTGCCAAGGGTGAACGGGTGTTCTGGGCCGCGGGCTGTGCCTCGTGCCATATGGCCGCCGAGGCGAAGGGCGAGGCGCAGCTGGTGCTTTCGGGCGGGCAGCGGTTTCCATCCGATTTTGGCACCTTTCTTGCGCCCAACATCTCTCAGGATCCGACACATGGCATCGGCGGGTGGCGCCTTCTCGATCTGGCGAATGCACTGAAACGCGGGGTCTCGCCCGAGGGGGAGCATTACTTCCCCGCCCTGCCCTATGCGTCTTACGCGAAGATGGAGATGCAGGATGTGGCGGATCTTTACGCCTTTCTCAAGACGCTTCCGGCCGATGCAACGCCAAGCCAGCCGCATGAGCTTGACCTTCTGTTTTCGCGGCGTGAGGCAGTCGGCGTCTGGAAGCTTCTGTTTCTCAACGACAATTGGGCGGTGGACGAGAATCTGACCCCTACCGCCGACCGGGGCCGCTATATCGCCGAAGCGCTGGCCCATTGCGGCGAATGCCACACCCCCCGCAACCTCCTTGGCGGCATGGATACCGCGCGCTGGCTGGGCGGGGCGCCCAATCCTTCGGGCGAGGGGCGGATCCCGAACATCACGCCGGCCAAGCTGACCTGGGGTGTCGGCGAGATCGTCGAATACCTGACCTCGGGTTTTACGCCGGAATACGATTCCGTCGGCGGCCATATGGCACATGTGGTTGAAAACATGGCGCGCTGCCGGAAGAGGACCGCGTCGCCGTGGCCGAATATCTGAAGCGGGTGGCACCTGTTGAATGACCGGATCATCCTGATCGGGCAATATGACAGCCCCTTCGTGCGCCGCGTCGGCATCGCGCTCCGGCTTTACGGGATCGCTTTCGACCATCGCCCCTGGTCGGTCTTCGGCGATGCGGAAAAGCTTGCGGCACTGAACCCGTTGGTGCGCGTTCCGACACTGGTCCTCGCCGATGGCACGGTGCTGACCGAAAGCCACATGATCCTCGACCATCTCGACAGTCTCGTGAGCGAAGAGAGGGCGATGTTCCCGCGCCACGAACCGCTGCGCCACCGGGTGCTGCGGGCGACGGCACTTGCCACCGGCCTTGCCGACAAGGCGGTGAGCCTTTTCTACGAACGGCGCCTGCATGATGTCGCCTCGCCGGTGTGGGAGGCGCGGTGCCGTCAGCAGATCGGCGCGGTGGTCGCCGTCCTGAGCGCCGAACGGGCAGCACAGGCCGGCCGGTTCTGGTTCGGCGACCGGATCAGCCATGCCGACATTGCCCTCACCTGCGCCTGGCGGTTTTTGAGCGAGGCGCATCCGGGGTTGGTGCCTGCGGCAACGGCACCCGCGCTCGCCTCCTATGCTGCGGCATTCGAAGCGGAGCCGGTCTTTCGCGAGATGGCGCAGCCATTCGTCTTTCCGGCCTGAGGCGTGACGTGGCCGGGACGCAACAGGACCAAGTATTGAGCGTTATTCTATGGTTGCAGGGCGACAGTTCGTGTATCGTTCCGTCATTGTCGTTGATCGGACCAGGTAAATGAACCGCTGCGCCCTCGCCGCCCTCCTCATCGCCAGTGCGGGCCACCCGGCCTTCGCGCTCGATTTCGGGAACGGCTTCAGCGTGGTCGGCGAGGTCGAACTGGAATATGCCGATTTCGACGGCGCGGATGACACGTTCTTCGCGGGCGATGTGACGATCAGCTGGCGCAGCAACGGCGGCAACGGCCTGGGCTTTGGCGCCGACTTTACCGTCGACACGTTCCGCAGCCTTGATGAGGGCGGCGATCTGACGGCCTATTGGGGCGGGCTGGTGGTCACGACCGGCTTTGGCGAGGCCACGATCGGTGCCCCTCGCCCGGTCCTCGACACCGTCTATGATTTTCCCGAGTTCGGCACCAATTCCGCGATCAATCGTGAGGTCGGCTTCCTTTCAGGCTCTGCAATCGGCCTGTTGTCCCTCGCCGCGGACGAAACGCCTGTGGGCATCGGTTTCCGGGGCTCATCGGGGGGCATCGACTATGGCATCTCGCTGCATCGGATGGATATCGGCGCGAACGAGATCACCTCGACCGAGATCGCTGCGCGCTACACCATCGGCAGCACCGTATTCATGGGCGGGCTCGAGATTGTGGATGCGAGTGCGGGCAGCGACCTGACCAACGCCCTTTTCGGCATGGTCTACAAGGCCAACCAGCTGACGCTTGGTCTTGAGCTGACCAACCGCGACGCCGGTGGCAGCGCCTCGACCGCCCGCATCCACGCCGGGTATGACATCGGCGATGCCCTGACCGTGACCGGCGATTATCTGCAGATCGACAGTGACATCAACACCGATCTCTTCTCGCTTGGCGCCGAATACCGCATCGGCCAGACGGGCTTCGTGGAGGCCGGTGTGACCAGCGGCAATTCGACCGATGTCATCGATATCGGCGTCGGCTTCAAGTTCTAGCCGGTTCAGGCCTGGCCAAGCTTTTCAAGGCGCGCGGCGCGCAGACGGGCGAAATCATCGCCCGCATGATAGGATGACCGCGTCAGGGGCGTGGCCGAGACCATCAGAAACCCCTTGCCATAGGCCGCCGTCTCGTAGCCCTTGAACTCTTCGGGGGTGACGAACCGGTCGACCCGGTGATGTTTCGGCGTCGGCTGCAGATATTGTCCGATGGTCAGAAAATCGACATCGGCGGCGCGCATATCGTCCATCACCTGCAGGACGGCCTGCCGCTCTTCGCCAAGTCCGACCATGATCCCCGATTTGGTGAACATCGCGGGATCCATCTCCTTGATCTTCTGCAGCAGGCGCAGCGAATGGAAATAGCGCGCGCCCGGCCGGACTTCGGGATAAAGGCCGGGGACGGTTTCCAGATTGTGGTTGAACACATCGGGCCGCGCCTCGACCACCTTCTCCAGCGCGGAGGGCGGGCATTTGAGAAAGTCGGGCGTCAGGATCTCGATCGTCGTTGCGGGGCTGCGGTGACGGATGGCACGGATCGTCTGGGCGAAATGCTCGGCCCCGCCATCCTCAAGATCGTCACGGTCGACCGAGGTGACGACCACATGGGTCAGGCCAAGTTCGCTGACGGCATGGGCGACCCGGCCGGTTCGAAGGCGTCAAGCGTCTGCGGCTTGCCGGTGGCAACGTTGCAGAAGGTGCAGCCGCGGGTGCAGATCTCGCCCATGATCATCATGGTGGCGTGACCCTGGCTCCAGCATTCGCCCACATTGGGGCAGCCCGCCTCTTCGCAGACGGTGACCAGCCGCTTGTCGCGCAGAATATCGCGCGTCCGCTTGTAGCCTTCGGAGGTGGGGGCCTTGACCCTGATCCAGGCGGGCTTCTTTGGCTGCGCATTGTCGGGGCGATGCGCCTTTTCGGGATGGCGCATCCCGGGCAAATTGATGTCACGCACGTGAAATTCCCCCTGACCGGCACATCAATATGACATAAACCCCCGGCATCGCGGTGGCAATGTGCTTGCCGCCACATATCTGCCGCCCCGCCTTGCATCGGTCGCATGGCAGCGGGGCGGAAGGATGTCCGGGGGGATCATGTCAAAGGCAATGACCGTGAATGTGCTCGCCTTCATCTTCCAGACGCTGTTCCGCGCCATCCGGATGATCGGCAAGATCACCTATATCGTCATCATGGCGATCAGCGTCCTCATCGCCCGCAGCTTCATCCGGCTGTTCTGATCCCCGGAGGCTCCCGAATCCCGGGGCGCCCTCAGCCGATCAGGGGGCCGGACCGGCCATAGGTCTCGTCATAGTGGCGGCGCAACCGCTGCAAGGCGATCCGCAGCACGATCTTGCCCGACCGCGCAGCCCAGCCCAGCCGTTTCTCGGCGACTTCCAGGCCTTCGAGGAAACAGCAGCAGCGCAGCGCCACATCGCCAAGCCCCGGCCCAGATCGCGCAATGCAGCGGCCACCCGGCGCGCGCCTGCGTCGG
>JAAURK010000195.1 GCA_012032275.1 Tabrizicola sp. | reverse complement strand
GGCCTTCGGCGGCAGCAGGAGGCGGCGTCTGCGCCGCGATCCCGTGGAACTGCGGGATCTCGTGCCCGGGGGATGCGGGCTGGATCATCTCGCGGCACGGCGCCCTTTACGCGCAGGAGCGAAGGGTTTGACCAGAGTTTCGAGGCATTGGTCGCCGAGATCATGGCCGGTTTCCTGCTGGCGCAAGATCCCGCACGCGAGCGGGGCTGGATTGCGGCGCGGGGGCCGCTGCGACTGGGATCGATCTTCTGTCTTCAAGACCCGGGGCCAGAGCCGGATGTCGCCAAGCTGCGGCTTTTCCTTGTGGAGCGGTCAGAGCGGGGAACGGGACTTGCGCACCGGATGTTGGAAACCTGCCTCAGCTTTGCCAGAACCGCCGGCTATCGCAAGATGCGGCTTTGGACCCATGAAAGTCACCGCGCGGCCGGGCGGCTTTATGCCCGCAACGGTTTTGCCGTGACCGAGGCGCGGGCAGCGCGGTCGTTCAGGCAGGACGTGGTGGTCCAGATCTGGGAGCGGTCGCTTTGATCAGGCTTGCAATCCGGGGGGCGGAGGGCTAAATCGCCCCGAGTGCCGACGTAGCTCAGTTGGTTAGAGCACCAGATTGTGGATCTGGGGGTCCCCCGTTCGAGCCGGGGCGTCGGTACCATAACTGCATGAAATAGATGAGTTATCTGGCGCTGTTGGCAGCGGCCGCCCGGCTGTGTCCGGACCCGGCGGCGTTTGGACGTATGAGGTAACCGGAGAAGTGGCCGCGCTAAAATCCGCCCGCGATGACGGGGTGTTCAATGTTGATGATCCCCCGACCAGCCATTGCAATGTGCCACCTCGTGCCGAAGGATATCCGCCACCCCCGCCCGCTTCGTCTTCAGGGCGACCCAGATCATGCAGGTGCCCTCATGAACGACACCGCAGCCCGCCACGTCGCGACGGGCCTCGAAGCGTCCGCCGCCAGAGCATTCGTGCCAGGCATTGGCGCGGTCGATCTGGTAAATGACCATGGGGCCGGGATAGGGATGGTCAAAGCGGGAGGGAGGAACGAGCGGCGTTCCGGCGGATGAGGCGGAGGAAACAAGGCACAAGGCAACGGCAAGACGGTACATGGGTGACGTTCTTCGATTGGTGTGGTTGAGGTCGTGAAGGCCGAAATCCCGCGTCAGGTCCGCCGAACGCCGGAACGGCCATCATCCCGACAGCCGCGATCGCCACGCATCCCCAAAGGGGCGCGGTTACCGCCAGCCAGGACCAGAGGATTGCGTCGCAGAGTGTCAGCGGTGCCTGCAGCCAAGACCGGGCCAGAACACCACGCAAGTGGGTGATCAGTATGTCGAATTCATGGTCTGTTCGGGATGGTTCCTGTCAGATTCTGGACGGAGGGCCGGGACTTCGGCACCAGTCCCCGAAATGAAAAGACCCGGGCCACGATGGACCCGGGTGCCAGGTGTGTCCGGGGTGCTGTGCCCCGGTCGGGAGCCTTTCAGTTCATGTCGGCGGCGCGGGATGCGTCGACCTTTTCCTGGGCCTGTGCGACGGCGGCGGTGAAAGCCTCAAGCACTTCCGGCCCGCCTTTCACATTGCCCTTGAACCAGTCGAAGATCGGCGCGGCTGCATCCTTGAACGCGGCCTTTTCGGCCGGGGTCGGCACGTAGACATCGCCGCCCGCCGCCTTGAAATCGGAATAGGCGGCGATTTCCTTGCGTTTGGGCGAGGCGAAAGTTGCCTGCTGCAACGCCGCGAAACCATCAAGGACGATGGATTTCTGCTCGTCGCTCATGGCCATGAAGCGGTCGTTCGACATCCACCAGAACGCCCCCATATAGCTGTGGCCGTCAAGCGTGAGGTACTTCAGCCCCGCATCGGGAAACTTCATCGACATGATGTCGGTGATGCCGTTCGCGGTGCCCTCCACGACGCCGGTCTGCAGCGAGGTGAAAAGTTCGGGCCACGGGATCGGGGTCGGGGCAGCGCCAAGGCCCTTGGCCAGTTCCTGCGGAAGATCGGCAGGGACCGTGCGCATCTTCAGCCCGGCAAGATCGGCCGGGGCAACGACGCGCTTCTTGGTATTGGCGTAGTTCCGCCAGCCGCCGGTATTGCCGATGGTCATCAGACGGATCTTGCCGTCGGAATCCGCCAGCGCCATTTCGCGCAGCTTGCGGGTGAAATCGGTTTCGGTCAGCACCGTTTCCGCGACCCGGTCGTCGGTCATGAGATAAGGCAGGTCGAGCACCTGGATATAGGGGAAAAGCCCCGCCGCACCGCCGGAGGTGGAGATATAGATGTCGATCGATCCGTCGGCGACACCGGCCAGGCATTCCTCGCCCTTGGCGCAAAGCTGGGTTCCAACGAAAAGCTCCACCGCAATGGCGCCGTTCGAGGCGTTCTCGACATAGTTCTTGAACACCACGAGGCCGTCGTAATCCTCGTCCTGGTCATTGGAGTTGGCGGTCGCGCGCAGCGTGATCTCCTGCGCGAGGGTCATGCCCGCCGTCCCCGCAAGCAAGCCTGCAAGCACAAGGGATTTCAGGGTTTTCTTCAGCATATCATCCTCCCATTGGTTATTCTGAAGATCATTGAACGAACCCGAAAAAGCGCGGGACCGTCAGGCAGATTGCCGGGATATAGGTGATCAGGAAGATCACGGCGATTTCGACGGCAAGAAACGGCAGTGTCGCCCGGGCGATGGTTTCCACGCGGAGGCCCGAAACGGAAGAGGTGACGAAAAGCACGAGGCCCATCGGCGGGGTCAAGAGCCCCACGGTAAGGTTCACCGCCATGATGATGGCGAAATGCACGGAGTCCACCCCCAGCGAGGTGAAGATCGGGCCGAGGATCGGGCCGAGGATGATGATCGCCGGACCTGCATCAAGAAACATGCCGACGATGAACAGAAGAAGGTTGATCAGCAGCAGAAGGATCAACGGATTATCCGACAATCCAAGGATGATCGAGGCCAGAAGTTCGGGCGTATGGCTGAGGCTCGCGACGGTCTTGAACGCCATTGCCGCGCCGACCAGAAGCAGCACCACCGCCGAGGTGATCCCCGCATTGGTCAGCACCTCGGGCACATCAGACAGCCGGAGCGACCGCATCACGAAGAAGCCGATGAATGCGGCATATCCCACGGCAACGGCGGCGGCTTCGGTCGGGGTGAAAACGCCGCCGAGAATGCCGCCAAGGATAATCACCGGCGTCAGGAGCGGCCAGATCGCGCGGAGGCTGGCCTGCCCGCGTTCGCCCCAACTGGCACGGGTCGTGGCGGCGGGCAGATTGTAGCGATCCGCGGTGAAATGGATCACCAGCATCAGCCCGATGCCGATCATCACGCCGGGAACGATGCCTGCCAGAAACAGCGCCGCGACGCTTTCTCCCATCACATAGGCATAGATGATCATGATCCCCGATGGCGGGATGATCGGGCCGATGATCGACGAGGCGGCGGTGATGGCGGCGGCAAAGCGGCGGGTGTAGCCCTGTTTCTCCATCGCCGGGATCAGCATCGAGCCCAGCGCCGAGACATCCGCCACCGCCGATCCGGAGAGCCCGGCGAAAAGCATCGAGGACAGCACGTTCACATGGGCGAGCCCGCCGCGCAGATGGCCCATCATCGCCTGGCTGAATTCCACCAGCCGAAGCGTGATGTTCGAGCGGTTCATCACCTCGCCCGCCAGCATGAAGAACGGGATGGCCATCAGCGGAAAGCTGTCCATGCCATTGTAGACATTGCGGTATAGCAGCACGATGTCGCGTTCCTGGCCGTTCATCCACAACAGGATCCCCGGTGCGGCGATCAGGCCGAAGAAGACCGGAAGCCCCAGCATCAGGAACACCAGGAACAGGGGCAGGAACAGTGACAGCATCACTCGGCCCCCATGGTGGCGGTGCCGGGGATGGCGCGAAGGTCGTTCGTGCCGCCCAGAAGGACGACGAGATTGCGCAACAAAAGCTCGACCGCGACGCTGATCAGCAGCAGAAGTCCGACCAGCATCGAGGCCATCATCCAGGCTTTGGGCACCTTCATCCAGGTGCTAAGGTCAAGTGACACCGGCACACGCAGGCTGTCGGTCTCGAACCGGCCGCCAAGTCCGGTCACCTCGCTCCACGCAAGGCCGAGGCCGGTGACGAGGATGACGAGCGAGAGGATCAGGAGGAGCAGCGTCAGGCCCGCCGCGATCTTTCCGGGCAGCAGGCGCACCACCAGTTCGATGCCGACAAAGCCACCGCGCCGGAACGCCGTGGGCGCCATCAGGCCGGTCATCCACAGCATCAGGAACCGCGCGGCCTCTTCCGGCCAGGCCAGCGCAGTGCCGATCACATAGCGAAAGAAGACCTGGATGAGGATGATCGCCACCATGAGTGCCACCGCCGTGGCGCCGATCCAGCGCCCAAGCGCCAGAAGCCCCGCATTCACGTTGCCAAGGCCGTTCGTCAGCGCCAGCAAGGCGTCCATCGGGGCCTGCCCCGCCTTTTGCGCGCGGTCGGTTGCGGCAAAGTCGCCGTAGCTGCCACCGGCAAACACCAGCGGCTTGCCGTCGCGATGGGCCGCCCGCAGCACACGGCCCACCAGGATAAGATGGTCGCCTCCCTCATGGGCGGCATGCTGTTCGCAATCGAACCGGGCGAGGACGCCGGGAATGATCGGCACTCCCGCCGCGTTGATCTCGTGCGGCAACCCGTCGAACCCCGCGCCGCCCCGAATGAACCGGGCGCTGATCTCGCTTTGATCGGCGGCGAGCACATGGATCGAATAATGCCGTGCGGCCGCGTAATGCGGAAAGCGGGCCGCGGATTTCGCAGGCGACCAGAGCACCAGCGGCGGGTCCATCGACAGGCTGGAAAAGCTGTTCGCGGTGAAACCCATCGGACCGTCCGGCCCGGCGATGGTGATGACGGTGACCCCGGTCGCAAAGCGCCCGAGCGCCGTGCGAAAGGCCCGCGCAGTTTCGGGGCCCGGCACGAAACTGGTGTGATCGGGCGGGCCCTCGGCCATCACGCCACCTCCCGTCCGAGGGCGAGCGCGTAGAGTTCGAACCAGGTCTGGCGGTCCATCCCGACCGTCGCGGCCTGGCCGATGCTGGCGATGCGGTCAAGCGTGTTGGTGCCAAGCACGGGAATGATCCGGGCGGGATGGCGCAGAAGCCAGGCGACAGCGATGGCCGTCCAGTCGACGCCATTGTCCGCGCCCAATGCCTCGAGCTTGTGGCGGAGCGCGGCACTGCCTTCGGCAAGCAGCGTGCCCCCGGCAAGCGGGGACCAGGCCATCGGCGGCACGGCATTTTCCTGCAGAAAGGCGATATCGCCATTGGTGAACGGGTCGTGCACCTGCAGGCTGATCTCGATCTGGTTGGTGGCCAGCCGCTCTGACATCGCCGATTGCAGAAGGGTGAAGTCGCGCGGGCGGAAGTTCGACACGCCGACCGCCCGCACCTTGCCAGAGGCGACAAGCCGGTCAAGCGCCTGTCCCGTCTCGTGGTGATCCATCAGCGGATCGGGGCGGTGGATCAGAAGAAGATCGATCCGGTCGGTGGCCATGTCGCGCAGCGAGGCGTCGACCGAGGCGGTGATATGGGCGGCCGATGTGTCGTAGTGCTTGACCCGCGCGGCTGAATGACGGCCAACCGGGGCCACGATCCCGCATTTCGTCACTATCTCCATCCGGTCGCGCAGGCCGGGGGCAGCCTTCAGCGCAGCCCCGAGGATCGCTTCGGCTGTATAGCCGCCATAGATATCGGCCTGATCGAAACTGGTGATGCCCTGGGCAAGACAGCTTTCGATCTTGGCCTGCACATGCGCCGGGGCGGTGACAGGATCGTCCCCCAGCCGCCACATGCCATAGACGATGCGGGAAAGCGCGATCCGGCCAAGGGCGACACGCTCCATCACCGGCGCACCCCGCGCCCGAGCGGGGTGGCGGGCGTCTCTGCCGGAACGCGGCCATAAGCCTCTGGCAACGAGCAGGTTTTCAGATGCGGCATGACCTTTGTCCCGAAGTGGTCGGCCTCGTCCAGATGCGGATAGCCCGAGAAGATGAAAGCGCGGATTCCCATCTTCTGATAAGCCTCGATTTCCGACATCACCTGATCCACCGATCCGACAAGCGCCGCCCCGCAGCCCGACCGCGCCCGACCGATCCCGGTCCACAGATGCGGCTCGACATAGCCGAACTGATCGGCAAGTTCCCGCGCCCGCGCCTGATGCGACACACCAAGGCTGATGGCATCGTGCGCCCTTTCGCGGATCAGCTTGCCATATTCGTCGTCCAGCCGTGAGACCAGATGTTCGGCATAATCCCGCGCCTCGGCTTCGGTATCGCGCACGATCATGTGGACGCGCAGGCCGTAGTCGAGTGTCCGGCCATGGGCGGCGGCACGGGCGTGGACGTCGCGCATCCGCTGGGCAAGCTGGTCCTTCGGTTCGGGCCACATGAGGTAGACATCGCATTGCGCGCCGCAGAGTTCCAGCGCATCGGGGGAATAGCCGCCGAAGTAAAGCAGCGGGCCACCGTTCTGCTGATAGGGCCGGGCCGGATCGGTCGGCACGCCCTTGAACTGATAGACCTCGCCCTCGTAATCGATCTTGTCGCGGGTCCAGGCCTGGCGCAGGATTTCAACCACCTCATGGCTGCGCCGGTAGCGATAGTCCGATGCGGCAACCTCACCCGGAAAGTCGGACGAGATCACGTTCAGGGTCAGCCGCCCCTTCAGCATATGGTCCAGCGTGGCAACCGTGCGGGCCAGCATGATCGGCTGCATCTCGCCGCAGCGGATGGCGGCGAGGAAGTTGATGCGATCGGTGATCGGCGCGCAGGCGGCGACAAAGGAAAGCGTGTCTTGCCCGACCTGATAAGAGGAGGGGCAGAGAATGTTGCGAAACCCCCGCGCCTCGGCCCGTTTGACGATGGTCGAACAATGCTCCCAGCTGGAACGGAGGCTCCCGTCAGGCATGCCGAGATATTCGTAATCGTCAGAGCACAGCGCTGCAAACCAGCTGACTTCGGCAGCGTCAACGCCGTCCGAGGTGATCGGGACGATGGTCATGCGAATCTGCGGCCTCCCCTCCACTTCACACTTGCGTAGCATTCGCATTGATGTAGATCAATGCTATATCAATTAGAGGACGCGGCGGCGATGGCAGTGCCCGGTTCTTTGCCAGTCTATCTTCGGATCAGCGAGACGCTGATCCGTGACATCGCCGCTGGCCGCCTGATGGACGGCGAAAAGCTGCCCCCCGAACGCGAGATGGCCCGGGGTCTCGGGATTGCCGTCGGCACGTTGCGACAGGCGCTGAAAGACCTTGCCGACAAGGGCATGCTGGTTCGGGTGCAGGGTTCGGGAAATTATATCCGGGCGAAGACCAACCCGGAGTCTCTCTATTCCCTCCTGCGGCTGGAACTGGCCGAAGGCGGCGGGTTGCCCACGGCGCGGGTTCTGTCGGTGGACCGGTTGCCAAAGGATCCCGCGCTGCCGCAGTTCGGCAGTCACCCGGAGGGCCACCGCATCCGGCGCCTGCGGTTCTTGTCGGGCGTGGTGGCGGCGGTCGAGGAAATCTGGCTCGACGCTTCCCATGCGGCCATGGTGACGGCGGGCGATCTGTCGGAATCGCTCTACCTGACCTATCGGCAGCGCTTTGATCTTTGGATCGCGCGGGCCGAGGACCGGGTCGGGCAGGGCATCTGCCCGGACTGGGCGCCACCGGAATTCACCCACCGGCCGGGGCGGTCCTGCCCCAGGTCACACGGCGAAGCTGGGCCGCCGACGGCTGCATCGCCGAAGCTTCCTGGACATGGTTCGACCCCGGCACGGTGCGCTACACCAGCCGCCTGAGATGAGGAATGAGCAATTGAAAACAGTGCGGTATGGGATCATCGGCTGCGGCATGATGGGGCAGGAGCATCTGCGCAACATCGCGCTGCTGCCCGAAGCCGAGGTCGTGGCGATCTTCGAGCCGGACGCGGCGATGCGGGCGCGCGCGGCAGCGCTTGCCCCGGCAGCGCGG
>JAAURK010000194.1 GCA_012032275.1 Tabrizicola sp. | reverse complement strand
CTGCGAAGTCCGTCGGGTGCACTGTCATCAGGGGAAGGCCCCCAACCGTTTGCACGGGAATAGCGACGCCTGTTGACTCGCCTGCTGGAATCGTAACAGTGAGCGAGGAGACACCCAGGATCGTGCGGCCTGTCGTCAACCTGGAAGGAATCGGAACGGTAGCTGGAAAGATGGCCCCATCATCGAACACGTCGTATAGGCGCCCGAGAAGTGCACTCCGCCGATTGTGTTCGCGAGGTCGTTGCCCACCTGGAGAACTCCGTTGATTACCCAGAGGTTGAGGCGCTCGATGCCGGAGCCGCCTCCCGTGATCAACACGCGCTTTCCGGCCAGTGTCATGCGCGGATCGCCTCCGCCGCCTTTTCCGCCAGCCGGAACGCCTGATCCCGGCCGGCCAGATAGGGGAGTGGCCAGTCCACGGCCCTGTCACCGGCGGCCAGAGCGGCATGCAGGGTCCAGTAGGGATCGGCCAGATGCGGACGGGCAAGGCAGACGAGATCGGCCCGCCCCGCCAGAAGGATGCCATTCGCCTGATCGGCATCGGTGATGTTGCCGACCGCCATGGTGGCGATGCCTGCCTCGTTCCGGATACGGTCGGAGAAGGGGGTCTGGAACATCCGGCCATAGTTCGGCGCCGCCTCGGTGGAGGTTTGCCCGGCGCTGACATCGATGATATCGGCGCCCGCATCCGCGAACATCCGGGCGATGGCAACGGCGTCGGTGCCGGTCACCCCTTCATCCCCGCACCAATCGGTTGCCGAGATGCGCACAGACATCGGCCGGTCCGCAGGCCAGACAGCCCGCATCGCCCCGAAAACCTCAAGCGGATAGCGCATCCGGTTTTCCAGGCTGCCGCCATAGTCATCGGTGCGATTGTTCGAAATTGGCGAGATGAAGCTGGAAATCAGGTAACCATGCGCGGCATGAAGTTCGATCATGTCAAATCCGGCGCGGTCCGCCATCCGTGAAGCGGCCGTGAACTGATCGCGGATCTGGTCCATGTCCGACCGATCCATCCTTTTCGGGATCGCGTTGCGCGGCGACCAGGGAATGGCGCTTGCGCTCAGCAGAGGCCAGTTTCCCGTCTTCAGCGGCGCGTCCATCTCGTCCCACCCAAGCTGGGTCGACCCCTTGCGCCCGGAATGGCCGATCTGGCAGCAGATCTTCGCCCCGGTCTCGGCATGGATGAAATCGATCAGCCTCGCCCAGGCTTTTTCATGCGCGCGCGCATAAAGCCCGGGACAGCCGGGGGTGATCCGGCCTTGCGCACTCACGCAGGTCATCTCGGTATGGACGAGACCCGCCCCTCCCTTTGCCCGTTCGGCATAATGGACGAAGTGCCAGTCCGTCGGACAGCCCTCCCTGGCCCTGTATTGCGCCATCGGCGACACGACGATCCGGTTTTGCACCCGCATTCCCCGCAACGAGAACGGCGCGAAGATCGGGCGTCGTCCCGCGTCGCCGCCCGCCTCTGTCTGGAACCAGTCCTCGGCCCGGGTCAGCCAGGTGCGGTCGCGCAGCCGCAGGTTCTCGTGACTGATCCGCTGGCTGCGCGTCAACAGCGAATAGGCGAACTGGACCGGCGGCATGTCCAGATAACGTTCCACTTCCTCGAACCATTCCAGAGAGTTGCGCGCCGCCGACTGAAGGCGCAGCACCTCGACCCGGCGCTCGTCCTGATACCGCGCGAATGCCGCCTCCATCGTCGGTTCCGATTGCAGGTAATCGGCGAGGGCAATCGCGCTGTCGAAGGCAAGCCGGGTGCCCGATCCGATGGAAAAATGCCCCGTCGCAGCGGCGTCGCCCATCAGCACGACATTCCCGTGATACCATTTCTCGCAGATCACGCGCGGAAACTGCATCCAGACCGCCGCACCGCGCAGATGCGCGGCATTCGACATCAGCGCATGCCCGCCAAGATGCGCGGCAAAGATGCGTTCGCACGTCCCGACCGTTTCTTCCTTGCTCATCGCGGCGAAACCCCAGGCGTCCCAGGTCTCGGGCAGACATTCGACGATGAAGGTCGCGGTGTCGGCGTCGAACTGGTAGACATGCGCCCAGACCCAGCCATGCGGTGTCTTCTCGAAGATGAAGGTGAAGGCGTCGTCGAACTTCTGCTCTGTGCCAAGCCAGACGAACTTGCAGCGCCGCAGGTCGATGTCGGGCCGGAACACCGCTGCATATTCTCGCCGGACGGCAGAGTTGATGCCGTCGCTCGCCACCACCAGATCATATTCCGCGCGATAATCTTCGGCCGCGCGGAACTCGGTCTCGAAGCGCAGATCGACGCCCAGCTCGCGCGCGCGGGCCTGCAACAGGATCAGCAGCTTCTTCCGCCCGATCCCGGCAAAGCCATGGCCGCCTGAGACGGTGCGTTCGCCCTTGTGGATGATCGCGATGTCATCCCAATAGGCGAAACTGCTGCGGATCGCCGCAGTCGAGGGTGGATCGTTCTGCTGCATCCGGCCAAGTGCGTCGTCCGAAAGCACGACGCCCCAGCCGAACGTGTCGTTCGCGCGATTGCGCTCGATCACCGTCACGCGATGCGCGGGGTCGCGCAGTTTCATCGAGATGGCGAAGTACAATCCGGCGGGGCCGCCGCCGAGGCAGAGGATGTTCATGCAAGGCTCCTCGATCGGGGTCAGCCTGCCATTCGGCGGGAATAATTTCAAGCTTGAAAGTTCAGGCTTGAAATTTCACCGGCGCGGCGCAAGATGAGACGATGGACCACCTGATTGTCGAACCTCGCGGCGCCTGGGTCAGACTGACCCTGAACAGACCCGCCGTCAGGAATGCGCTGAATACGGCACTTCTGGCCGACCTTGCCGCCGCTCTGAACCGGCTTGCGAAGGATGCCGGGTGCCGTGCCGTGCTGATTGCCGGGGCCGAAGGCACCTTCGCGGCCGGGGCCGATCTTGCCGAGATCGAGGGCAAGACCGCAGCCGACGCGGCAGATGACCCCCGCAAGGCGCATTGGGCCGCGATCCGCGCCTTTCCCAAGCCGCTTGTGGCGGCGGTGGACGGGTTTGCGCTTGGTGGCGGGTTCGAACTTGCGTTGATGGCCGATCTTATCGTCGTCGGGGCCAGTGCCAGGCTTGGTCTGCCGGAAACCACGCTCGGGCTTCTGCCCGGGGCGGGCGGCGGGCAGCGGTTGCGCGCGCTGGTCGGGCGGATGCGGGCGTCGCGGATGATCCTGACGGGCGAGATCATCGATGCGGCAACGGCCGAAGCCTGGGGCATCGCCAGCCACCGCGCCGCTGGCCCCGCCCTGCCGGAAGCCGAGGCGCTGGTCGAGGGTCTGAGCCGCCGCGCTCCTCTGGCGTTGGCGGCGGCGAAGCGGGCGCTGGTCGCGGGCGAAGAGACCGGGCTTGCCCTTGCCACCGAGCGCGCCGCCTTCGAGGCCCTTCTTGACAGCGCCGACAAGGTCGAGGGCATTGCGGCTTTTCGTGACCGCAGGCCCGCGGAGTTCCGGGGATCATGATCGCGGTCATCGGCCTTGGCACCATGGGCCTCGGGATCGCGCAACTCTTTGCGGGTGCGGGGTTTTCCGTTGTGGTGACGGATGTCGATGGCGCGACGAGGGGCAGCGCGAAAGACCGCGTGGCGCAGGCTTTCAACCGCCGCGTCAGCGACGGAAAACTCGCGCCGGACGCGCGCGATGCGGCGCTTGCGCGTCTGACAGTGGTCGAGGATATCGCCGCCATGGCCGGGGCCGAGCTTGTCATCGAGGCCATCGCCGAACGGCTGGGGACCAAACAGCGCCTTCTTGCTGCGCTGGAGCGGGTGGTGGCGCCCGACGCTGTGCTTGCCACCAACACCTCCTCGCTTTCCGTCGCTGCCATCGCGACGGGACGGACCCATCCCGAACGCGTGCTCGGCCTTCACTTCTTCAATCCCGCACCAGTGATGGCGCTGGTGGAACTGATCGCCCATCCCGGCACCTCTGGGGCGGCGACCGGCGTTGCACGGCGCCTGGCCGAGGCCGCCGGAAAGACGGTGGTCGCCGCCCCCGATCGCCCCGGCTTTGTCGTCAATCGCTGTGCGCGGCCGTTTTATGGCGAGGCGCTGGCGATGCTGGAGGAAGGGCGGTCAGCCGCCGATATCGACGCGGCGATGCGCGCTGCCGGATATCGCCTTGGCCCGTTCCAACTGATCGACCTGATCGGCGCGGACATCAATCTGGCAGCGACCGCAACGCTTTACGCCGCGATGGGCCATCATCCCCGCTATCATCCCTTTGCCGCGCTGTCATCTCAGGTTGCGCGCGGCGATCTGGGCCGAAAGACCGGACGCGGATTCCTTTTCCCCGCAGAGCCGGGCAGCGCACCACTGGACGGTGCGGCGATCGTGCTGCGGATCGAGGCGACGCTGATCAACGAGGCTGGCTGGTTGCTGGCCGAAGGCGGGATGACGCCGCAGGCCATCGACACCGCTCTCCGGCTAGGGCTCAACTTTCCGCGCGGGCCCTTCGCGATGCTGGCAGACCATGGCCGGGAGAGGGTGCGCGCCGTGCTTCAGGCGCTCGAGGCGCGGACGCCGTTTCCCGGGCGCTATGCCCTGTCACCGATACTGGAGGCTGCATGACCGAGGTCTTTCTTTGCGCCGCCCGTCGCACCCCGATCGGCCGCTACGGCGGCGCGCTGTCCTCCGTGCGGCCCGATGATCTTGCCGCGCATGTCATCGACGGGCTTCTGGAACTGCATCCGGACCTGATACCGGACGAGGTGATCTTCGGCTGTGCCAACCAGTCGGGAGAGGATAACCGCAACGTGGCGCGGATGGCGGTGCTGTTGTCGCGCCTGCCGCACACCGTGCCTGCGCTGACGGTGAACCGGCTTTGCGCAAGCGGGCTTGATGCGGTAATCGCCGGGGCCCGGGCCATCCGTGACGGGGCGGATGTGGTGATCACGGGCGGCGTCGAAAGCATGTCGCGCGCGCCTTTCGTGATCCCGAAGGCCCCGGCCGCCTTTGCCCGTGCGCCGGAAATTCACGATACTACAATCGGTTGGCGGTTCATCCACCCGCGCATCGCCCGGGATCATGGCGTCGAGCAGATGCCCGAGACTGCGGAGAACCTCGCCGCCGAGCGATCCATCCTGCGGGCCGATCAGGACCGTTTCGCGCTGCGGTCGCAGATGCTTTACGATGCGGCCTGGCACCGGCCCGATATCCTCGCGGTCACGATTGTGGACAGGAAAGGCGATGTGGTCGTCGCTGCTGACGAGCATCCGCGCGCCACGACGCTGCAGGAACTGGGCAGGTTGCCCGCGCCGTTCCGGCAGGGCGGAACGGTCACCGCGGGCAATGCCTCGGGCATCAATGATGGTGCGGCGGCGCTGATCCTTGCGTCTTCGGATGGGGTCCGGCGGCATGGCCTCACCCCGCTTGCGCGGATCGGTGCTGCGGCAAGCGCAGCCGTGCCGCCGCGGATCATGGGGATCGGGCCGGTTGCCGCACTGGAACGGATCACCGCCCGCACTGGCCAGCGGGCCGGGGATTTCGACGTGATCGAGATTAACGAAGCCTTCGCGGCACAGGTTCTGGCCTGCACCCGGGCCTGGGGGCTTGCCGATGATGATCCGCGCCTGAATGCCAAGGGCGGGGCAATCGCGATGGGCCATCCCCTGGGCATGTCGGGCGCGCGGATTGCGGCGACGGCGGCGCGCCGGCTTTTCGAAGGTGGCCGCGCCGCCCTTGTCACCGCCTGCGTCGGCGTGGGACAAGGCGTTGCCCTGACCCTCTTGCCGGTGTGACCCATGAAGGATGCCTATTTTCTGTATCATTCGATCGGCATGTATCCCGGAAAGGCCCGCGATATCGCCGCCGCAATGGCGGAATTCGCCATGGTCTGGGGCAGCGCCGATGACGCGCAATGGGGCTCCATCCTGCCGCTTCGCCAGCGATTTCTGGATCGCTGGCGCGCGATCCTGAACGCCGCACCGGGCACGGTGACCAGTTGCGAAAGCGTGACGCAGGGGTTTCACAGCCTGCTGCGATCGCTGCCGTCCGGTCATCTTCGCGGCCGGTCGGTTCTCGTGGCGGCGGATTGCTTTCCCTCGAACCACTTCCTGCTGCAAGGCATGGCCGAGGCCCGGGGGTTTACCCTGAAGACCGTGCCCCTGCGGCAAGGTGCCGCGCATGTCGAGGAGGAGGATTTTCTCGATGCCTGGACGCCCGAGGTGGGCCTTGCGCTGCTGACCTGGGTCTCGTCCACCACGTCGCATCGGATCGATCTGCGCCGGATGGTGGGGCATGGCCGCAGGATGGGGTCGCTGATCGGCGTCGATATCACACAGGCGGCGGGGCTCCTGCCGTTTGACGTTTGCGCGCCCGAGGTGGATTTCGCGCTGTCCACCTCGCTGAAATGGATGTGCGGCACGCCGGGCGCGGGTGTGCTCTACCTCTCGCCGCGCCTCATGCCGCATTGCGAGCCGGAACTGCGCGGTTGGTTCAGCCAGCCCGACCCGTTCAACTGGGACATCGCAGGCTTCGCCTTCGCGCCAGATATCCGGCGGTTCGATTCCGGGACGCCCGGCTGCATGGCCGCCCTTGCCTCGCTCCCGGCACTCGATTGGCATGCGGGCCAGGACCATCACCGTATTCTGGTGCATAACCGTGCAGTTGCAGCCCGCCTGTTCGACCTTGCGGATGAACTGTCCCTGCCCGTTCTGACCCCGAGGCTGGCGGAGAGGCGGGGTGGTTCGGTGATGTTGCGGCTATCCGATACCCGGCCCGCGCGCGAGGTTGTGGCGGCACTACGCGCGCAAGGGATTGCCACCGACCATCGCGGCCAGACCCTGCGCCTGTCACCCGGCGTTCTGACCACAGAGACGGGGGTGGACCGGTTGCAGCGCGCGTTGCGCCAGATCATCCGACCCTGAATGCGGGATCAGCAATAGCGTTCGACGGTCGCGGCCTGATCATCGCTGTAGCGGTCGCCCCAGGCCCATCCGGCGGGCAGGCGGGCATCGATCTCGTGGCGGTCTTCGTCGGTCAGCGTGATCTCGGAGGCCGTTGCCCAATGCGCCAGATGTTCGGCGCTGCGGGTGCCGGGGATCGGGATCAGATGCGGCCCACGGTCAAGAACCCAGGCCAGCGCCAGCGCCGCCGGGCTGACCCCCCGGTCTGCGGCATAGTTGCGGAAGGTTTCGATTCTGGCGCGGTTGTGCGGCCAGTTTTCGGGCTGAAAGCGCGGTATCTGCCGGCGGAATTCACCCGGCGGCAACCCTGTCGGGTCAAGCGTCACCTCCCCCAGCGCCCCGCGCGCCAGCGGAGAGAAGGGGATGAATGCGGTGCCGGACATCCTGCACCTCTCGATCAGGCCAATCTCGGGCTGCCGGGTCCAGAGCGAGTATTCGTTCTGGACGGCGCGCACCGGATGCACCGCATGGGCCTGCTCCAGCGTATGCGGCGCCACTTCCGATAGCCCGTAGCCGCCGATCTTTCCTTCTTCTATCAAAGACTTCAAGGTCTGGACCACTTCCTCCACCGGCCGCGACCGTTCGCGCCGATGGATGTAGAAAAGGTCCACGTGATCCACGCACAGCCTGCGCAGCGATGCCTCCAGTTCGCTGCGAAGATGGTTGGCGGAATTGTCGATGCGCCGGTCCGGGCCTGCAACGATGCTGGCCTTGGTGGCAATCACGGGCCGGTGTGGCCGGGTTTTCAACCAGGCACCGATGACGCTTTCCGAAACGCCGTTGCCGTAGATGTTGGCGGTGTCGAGGAAGGTGATCCCGTGATCCCAGGCCGCGTCGAGGCAGCGCAGGCTTTCGTCCTGGCTTGTCGCGCCGAATATCCCTCCGAACGACAGGCAGCCAAGCCCGATGGCAGAGACGAGGGGGCCGTCAGACCCGAGTTGGCGCTGTTTCATGGGGGCTCCTTTCGCCGGGGGGAGGCGAAGAGACCGCAGCGAATCGGTTTGGTCAAGTGTTGATGTAATGCAGCCCCTGAAAGCCGGCGCGCAGGGCCGCGGTGCGCGGCGCCACGATTTCGGGCGGGTTGGAACGCAAGCCTTCGGCGATCAGCGCGGCCAGGGCAGGCGCGTCGGCCG
>JAAURK010000193.1 GCA_012032275.1 Tabrizicola sp. | reverse complement strand
ATTCCTGCGCGTGACCAGCATGATGACGACCGGGTCGGTGCGCGGAAATGCTGGGCGCCGCAGGTCGGGCAGGTGCGCTGCCACCCGCCGCAGGAGGCGGTCGACGGGTTGCCGCAGGCGGCGCAGAAGCCATGCGTCCGATGCCATTGCAAAAGCGCCTTCGCGGTGACGATCAGTTCGGCGGTCCGGGGATCGAGCCGCGTCATGATGCCCCGGAGTTCGGCAAAGCCGTGGCGGTCGTCAAGCGCGGGATGACGCTGGACCGAAGGGTCGAAGAATCCCTGCTCCACCGCCTCGGCGCCAGCTTCGGGCGACCAGTCGGAGATATCGGCCGCAAATCGCGGCACACCGCCATCAAGGCCAAGAAAGACTGCCGGTCCGCCATGCGCCAATGCCGGGTGCGCTGCCGCAAGCCAGCCCGGCTGATCCTCGCAGATCAGGGGTTTGCCACGCCAGACCGGCAGCACGGTGCCGGTTCGAAGCGCGGCCTCGAGGCCGTCGCCGTCGCGCCGCAGATGGGCCGCCCGGTCAAGCCCGGATCCGCCGAATGTCACATCTTCCGCAATTCTCATGCCGACCCCGAAAAGGCCCCAGCGCCCTGTTTTCCCGCCGCACCGACATGGCACGTTCGCCACCGGTTTGGCAAATGCGCAGGCGGCGACAATCGACGGAGCAGCAAAGGGTTAAAGCAACCTTAGCGTGAAGCCATCATTTTTCCTCAACCTCGACACAGTTTCCCGAAATGGTCCGGTCAAGGTAGACGCTGGCACTAGAATGGTTCAGTAAATGGTCGCTCGCAAAATGTACGCGTCAAAAGTGCCTTACCTCCGCGCGTCCGGAACCGGAGCCGCGGCTGCGATCAGCCTGATCCCTGACGGTTTCCGCGAGAGCCCTGCCCGATTCGCGGCGGCAGGGCCGGGTGCTCTCGCCGTCGCACCGGGGGTGTCGGGGGCCGGTCCCGGGGAAGTCGTGCTTCGACTGATCGCCACCACGGATCTTCACGCCAGCGTCCTACCCTATGATTATTGCGCAAATCGGCCATTGAACGGCCAGAGCCTCGCCCGGATCGCCAGTCAGATCGCGATGGCACGGGCCGAGGTGCCAAACTCGCTTCTCCTCGACAACGGCGACTTTCTTCAAGGCAATCCGCTGGCAGATTATGCCGCCACCTCCAGCCGCCGCCGTCGCCCGCATCCTGTCATCGCTGCTTTCAACGCGCTCGGCTATGACGCGGCCACCCTTGGCAACCACGAATTCAATTACGGCCTGCCGGTGCTGACATCGGCCATCTCTGCCGCGCATTTTCCCATCGTTTCCGCCAATGTCGCCGTCAAGCTGGGCAAAAGCCCGGCACGGGACAAGACTTTCGTTCCGCCCTTCGCGCTTCTGACCCGGACGGTGACGGATTCGGAGGGTCGGCTGCATCGGCTTCGAATCGGCGTGATCGGTTTCACCCCGCCGCAGATCGAGGTCTGGGACCGTGATCATCTTGCCGGGCGCATCCGGGCGCGTGACATCCTGGCCTCGGCGCGGGCATGGCTGCCCCGGCTGAAGGCGCGTGGCGCGGATGTGATCGTCGCTCTGGCGCATTGCGGCATCGGTCGTCCGAGGCCAAGCGCGGCTCCGAGAATGCGGCGACGGCCCTGGCAAACATGCCGGAAGTCGATGCGGTGATCGCCGGGCACAGCCATCTGGCCTTTCCCGGCCCCGGTTTTCCCGCATTGCCGGGCGTCGATCCCGAACTGGGCCGCCTTGCAGGCAAGCCCGCCGTCATGCCGGGCCATTCGGGCAGTCACATCGGGATCATCGATCTGGTGCTGTCGAGGGACGCGCGCCATTTCCGCGGCGGATGGCGGGTCAAGGGAAGTGGTGCAAAGCTGATCGCCGCGGGCGATCCCTGCCCGCATGACCGCTTGCTGCAGGGCGCGCTTGAGGCCGACCACCGCGCGACCCTGGCCTGGTCGCGCCGCCCGATCGGCGAAACACGGGTTCCGCTGCACACGCATTTCGCCACGGTCGCGCCGAGTTCGGCGATGGAGTTGATCGCCGCGGCGAAGATCGCGCATGCGCGGCGGGCGCTTTATGGCACGGCGTGGGAGGATCTTCCGCTGCTTGCCTCGGTCGCGCCGTTCCGTGCAGGGGGCAGGGGCGGGCCGGGCAACTTCACCGACATTGCGGCAGGCGCGTTCCGCATGCGAAGCCTGTCGGACCTTTATGCCTTTCCGAACACGCTTGTCACCCTTGCGGTAAGCGGCGCCGAAATCACCGACTGGCTGGAACAATCCGCCGCGCTCTTCCGCCAGATCACTCCCGGATCGCAGGACAGCCCGCTGCTGCGCGACGACATGCCCTCCTTCACCTTCGAGGTTATTCCGGGCCTCGACTACCAGATCGATCTCGGCCAGCCCGCGCGGTTCGACGCGCATGGAACCCTTGTCGATCCCGGGCACCGGCGGATCAGGAACCTCTGCCACCAGGGCAAGCCGGTTGACGGCGCGGCGCGGTTCCTGCTGGTCACCAACAACCATCGGGCGGGGCGTCTGCGGGCAGGCGCGGGCAGGGCCGAACCGGAAGTCGTTCTGGCCGACCGCACCCGCACCCGCGACGTGATCGGAGACTATTTCCGCAGCGAAGAACTGGTCGGCGGTCCTGCGACCATGTCCTGGTCTTTTGCTCCGATGCCGCAGACCACCGTGACCATCGCGGCGGGAACGGGATCGGATCGCTATCTGTCGGATATCGCCAGGTACCGGCCGGAACCCACCGGCAGTGCTGTCGACGGGTTCCACCACTACCGCCTTCACCTCTGATCGGCTATAGCCGCCGCATCCTGCTGGAGTGCCCGGATGTACGACGCGCTGCTTTTCGATCTGGACGGAACCCTCGTCGACACCGAGAGCATCGCCCTGGCCGCGGGCATGCGCGCGTTTGCTGCCCATGGCCATCCGGTAAGCGAGACGTTCATGCATGGCCTTGTCGGGAAGGATGAGCCGACAGCCGGGCGGCTGATCCGCGCCGCATTTCCCGAAGCCGACATGGACAGGATCAATCACCACTGGCGCGCAGGGTTCGACGCGGGCGTGGAGGCGGGGCTCACGCTCAAGGCCGGTGCCGAGCGCCTGCTTGCAGACACCGATCTTCGGCGGGCCATCGTCACCTCGACCGGCAGGCATGGTGCCCATCGCAAGCTTGCCATTGCGGGCATTGCGCAGTCCTTCGACCATGTCGTGACGCTGGATGACGTCGTGTCGCCGAAACCCGCGCCCGACCCCTATCTTCTTGCGGCCTCGCTTCTTGGCCTGCCTCCGGGCCGCTGCCTGGTATTCGAGGACAGCGAAACCGGCGCAGAGGCGGCCTATCGGGCGGGTTGCATCGTGGTTCAGGTGCCCGATGTGGTCCCGAGCGAAGGCCGCTGGGCGCATTTTCTGGCCCCCGATCTTCTGGCCGGTGCACGGATGGCGGGCCTGTTCTGACCTCCGGGCCGCGGCGGCGTCAGTCGACCAGTTGCGGCCAGAGGGCGGAGTTCCGTCGATGAAACGCGGCCAGATGGCCTATGCCGTCAAGGCCGAAGTCCTTTGGCCGCAGGACCAACTGCCGCTTCGTCGCTTCGGGGTAAAGCGCCATCATCCGCCATACCGCCGCCTTCGGAACCCATGCGTCGTCGTCCACCGCCACGATCCGCATCCGCGCGGTGACCCTGTGCGGATCGGGCAAGGGCAGGCGCTCTCCCAAATCCGAAAGGTGGAGCGCGCGGGCAAGGCACCAGCGCCGCCAATCCTCGTAGACGCCGATCGGCAGGTCTGCACCGACGCCGAGGGCAGCCCCCGGAAAGTAGCCGAGACGGCGCGAAAGGAACGGCACCGGCCCGTGCCAGACGAACCGCGCCGCAAGGCGGAAGGGCATCGGATGATCGGTGACATGCACAAGGCCGGAACCGACGGTGATCACCCGCTCGACGCCCGCCATGGCCGTGTGAAATCCAAGCCAGACCCCCCCAAGCGAATGGCCGATGACCCAGCGGGGCAGGCCGGGCAGATGCAGCCCCAGCGCGGCAAGCGCGGCCGACTGGTCGCGCAGCCCCCAATCGGCCATCGTCGCGCGGGCGGACCGCACATGCCCGGCCGCCGAGCCCGCGAAATCGCGGTAATCATAGGTCAGCACCGCCAGGCTCCGGGTATCGGCAAGCCAGCGGGCAAAGGCACGGTAATAGCCCGCCGGAACGCCCGCGGCCCCATGAATGACCACCGCCGCCTCAGCCGCCGTCGCCGGATGAAAGATCCGGCCTGCCAGCGTGGCCCCCTCCGCCCTGATATGCAGATCGGTTTCCAGCGAAGATCGCATCGTCACATTCATGATCGCCTCCAGCCCTAGACCGAATGGTCCAATACCATTGTTAGACCGATCGGTCTAGTCTTTTCAGACGATACGTACCGGGGTAGTGTCGGCAGGATGGAAGATGATCTGAAAACCCGCGACCGGCTGATCTACAAATCCGCCGTGCTTTTCCGGCAAAAGGGCTATCACGCCACCGGTCTTGCCGAGATCCTGGCCGCAAGCGGCGTTCCGAAGGGTTCGCTCTATCACCACTTCCCGGATGGCAAGGCCAGTCTGGCGCGGGCGGCTGCGGACTGGACGGCCGATCTCGTGATCCGGATCATCGACGATGCCTTCGTTGCGGCGGAAAGCTATGAGGCCGGGGCGACGACCTTCTGCCACAAGCTCGCCCGGCTCTTCGACATCTCGCATGATGCCGAGGCCTGCCCGATCTCCGCGCTTCTGTTTCACGGGCCGAGAATGAAGAGTTTCGTGCCCATGCCGAACAGACCTTCCGCCGTCTGATCCAGGCCATCGCGGGGCATGGCGAGCGTCTTGGCCTGACGGCGGCGGCAGCCCATGACGAGGCGGAGACCTTGCTGATCATGATCGAGGGCGGATGGACGCTCGCCAGATCCCGCCGGAATTCGGATATCCTGAGAACGCTGCCCGACCGGATGTTTCCTCCTGCCGCTTGATCGCTTGCAGTGCGAGGCCGCCTGCCCTATATGCCAAGGCGAGAGGTTGGCGCGGGCGAGCGCCTCGCCAACCCGGTCAGGTCCGGAAGGAAGCAGCCGTAACGAGCCCCGCTTGGGTCGTTGTCCAGCCTCTCACCCGTATCGCAGAAGGAGGATCACATGGCAGCGACTGCATCCCTCCGGGCGGGGGCCGTCTGAGGCGCGCTGGCGCCTGACCGCCTCGCCCACCCGAATTGTCGCCGGCAGGCCCTTGTGGCCTTGGCCGAACATTTCCGGCATCTGCGAGGATCCTCCATTGCATACCAATTCTCTTGCCGCCCTTGGCTGGTCGGCAGACTTTCTGCGTCAACTGGACATTGACGAAATCCACCGCTTCATCCCGGCCCGGATCGCGGCGGTTCACCGCGACCGGCTGGACGCGCTGACCGAAACTGGCGCCGCGTCGCTGACACTGCCGCCCGGCATTTCCGCATCCGAGGTTGCGGTGGGCGACTGGGTTCTGGCGGAGCCGACGACGCTGCGCGTCCGGCGGGTGTTGGACCGGCGCAGCACAATCGCCCGGCGGAGTGCGGGCACCGGCGCCGACCGCCAGCTGATCGCCGCCAATCTTGACACTCTGGCGATCCTCACCTCGTGCAACGCGGATTTCAACGAGGCGCGGCTGGAACGCTATCTGGCGCTGGCGCGGTCGGGCGGGGTCATCCCGCTGATCGTGCTGACCAAGGCCGATATCGCCGATCCCGCGCCCTATCTGCAGCGCGCGGCGGTCGTCGCGCGCGGGGCAGAGGTTATGGCGCTGGACGCCCGAGAGGCCGGCCCGGCGCTTCGCCCCTGGACAGGCCGGGCAGACGATCTGCCTCGCAGGGTCGTCCGGCGTTGGAAAATCGACCCTCGCCGTCAGCCTCACGGGCGCGGCGATGGCCACGGCGGCAATCCGCGATGATGACGCGAAGGGCCGCCACACCACCACCCACCGCCAACTGATCCGGATCCCCGATGGCGGCTGGCTGATGGACACCCCCGGCATGCGCGAATTGCGCCTGACCGAAGCGGCCGCGGGAATCGCCGCCACCTTCGATGACATCGACAGCCTGGCGCAGGGCTGCAGGTTCGGCGATTGTCGCCACGAAGGCGAGCACGGCTGCGCCGTCGGCGCGGCGATTGCGGAAGGGTCGCTGGATCCAGGCCGCCTTCGGCGATGGCAGAAGCTCATGCGCGAAGACCGCTACAATTCCGAAACGCTCGCCGAGGCCCATGCCCGCCGCCGCGCCTTCGGGCGGCTGACACGCGAGGCAAGCCGCTTTCGGCGCGACCGTCGGCAGCCCTGAACTGCCCACGGGTGCCGCGTGCCTTCCCCCTTGGCGGGGGCGTGACGGGGATCAGTGATCCCCGTCGAGGAAATCCTCTTCCTCATCCGCGACATCGACGCCCAGCGCATCCAGACCGGCCTCGAGGTTCTCGGCCAGATGCGGCATGCCGATCAGATAATCTTCCGTTGGGGTCGTCGCCTCGTCGCGCGCGGTGGCCACCGCTTCGGAATATTCCTCGGGCTCGAACGCGCCGCGGCCGACCCAGGCAATGGCGACCAGATGCGCCTTTTCGTCATCGTTGAGACCGCCGATGAAGGCACGCAGCTCGCCATCCGCCACCATCCCCTCGCGGTGCTGGAAGATGATGTGGACGACCTTTCGCGGGCTGATCTCGATCATGGCGCTCTCCTCTGCCCCGACATCGTGAACCGCAGACCCCGCTAAAGCAAGCCCGGTGGACGCTGGCGCGCTGCCGTCCTATTCTGTCGGCCGCACGAATCCTGCGAGGCGCGATGTCCGACACACCCGAGCAAGCCTATCAGGTTCTTGCCCGCAAGTACCGCCCCGAAACCTTCGCCGATCTTGTCGGACAGGAGGCCATGGTCCGCACCTTGCGCAACGCCTTCGCGGCGGACCGGATTGCCCATGCCTTCGTGATGACGGGCATTCGCGGCACCGGAAAGACCACCACCGCACGGATCATCGCCAAGGGGCTGAACTGCGTCGGCAGGGATGGCACCGGTGGCCCGACGACGGAACCCTGCGGCATCTGCGAACCCTGCCGCGCCATCGCCGAGGGCCGCCATGTCGATGTGATGGAGATGGATGCCGCCTCGCGGACCGGCGTTGGCGACATCCGGGAAATCATTGATTCCGTTCATTATCGGGCCGCCTCCGCGCGCTACAAGATCTATATCATCGACGAAGTCCACATGCTGTCGACCAGCGCCTTCAACGCGCTTCTGAAGACGCTGGAGGAACCCCCCGCCCATGTGAAATTCATCTTTGCCACCACCGAGATCCGCAAGGTTCCGGTGACCGTCCTCTCCCGCTGCCAGCGGTTCGACCTGCGCCGGATCGAGCCGGAGGTGATGATGGCGCTGCTGCGCCGCATTGCCGATGCAGAGAGCGCCCGGATCACCGATGACGCGCTTGCCCTGATCACCCGGGCGGCCGAGGGCTCTGCCCGGGATGCGACCTCGCTTCTGGATCAGGCGATCTCGAATGCGGCGGGGGAAAGCACGGCCGATCAGGTGCGAACGATGCTCGGTCTCGCCGACCGTGGCCGGGTGCTGGATCTTTTCGACCTGATCATGAAGGGCGAGGCCGCTGCGGCGCTGGCCGAACTTTCCGCGCAATATGCCGATGGGGCCGATCCGATGGCGGTGCTGCGCGATCTGGCCGAGATCACGCATTGGATCTCGGTGATCAAGATCACGCCGGCGGCCGCCGAAGACCCGACCACCCCGCCCGACGAGCGGGTGCGCGGGCTTGACATGGCCGGTCGGCTGCCGATGCGCAGTCTCAGCCGGATGTGGCAGATGCTGCTGAAATCGCTTGAAGAGGTGGCCCTCGCCCCGAATGCGATGATGGCCGCCGAAATGGCGGTGATCCGGCTGACCCATGTCGCCGATCTGCCGGACCCCGAAACGCTGATCCGCAAGCTGCAATCGCGCCTCCACCCGTGCCTGGCAGCTCGGGCCTCAGCGGGCGGCGGGTCACTTCCGGCGGCGGGCAGTCCGGTG
>JAAURK010000192.1 GCA_012032275.1 Tabrizicola sp. | reverse complement strand
GACCGCCGTTTCGGCGTTCGCGTTTGCGCGCGCCAGCCGTTCAAAAAAAACATCGACGGCGAGGCGGACGTCTCTTTCGATCTCGTCCTTACTCGGAACGTTCGCGAGGCCCATCATCACGTCTCGCAGCCTCTTGCCAAAGCACATCTCGAAAAATTGAGAGTGCGCGATCTCTGCATCGCCACTCCTCAACTCGCTTTCGGCCATGGCCGCCTCGAGCACGGGTACTACGCTAAGAAACGCTGCCTTCGCATCGCTCCGATCAACGGCTCGGGCAATCTCGGGAAAGCGCGTCGCCTCCGCGATGGCGAGGCGCTGCAGGTGTCGGCTCGCCCTCGACCGGAACGCTGGCCTCCAGCGGCGCACGTATCGGAAACCGCTCGCCCTGCAGGATAAGCTCACGCTCGCCACATGCCGCAAGAAGGGCCATCAGCCCCGCGCCCGCCATCAGCCTGATCGTCTTGCCTGCCACCACAAAGGCCCTTTCGCTTCGCCTGCCCGCTGCCGTCTCTCAGCCGCCCGTCGTCGATTGCGGGGGCGTGCCGCCAAGCGCCGTGATGATCTGACCGGCCCGTCCGCGCAGCGCGGGTGAAGCGTCCTGGTCCTGCATCAGCGACGACAGCGCGGCAATCGCCTCGTCATTCTTCTTCTCCTCGATCAGAAGAATGGCCAGCTGCTCTTCCGCCAGCGCCCGGTAGGGGCGCCCTGCCGCCGCGATCTGCTGCAGCGCGGCGCGGCGTTCGGCCAGCGGCAGACTGTCGCCGACAATGATCACCCGGCGCAGCACTGCCAGATCGCGGTACCGCGGCACAAGCGTTTCATCCGCAGCCACCTTTTCCAGCGCCGCCAGGGATGCTTCCTTGCCGTCGACCGGGTCCGTCGCAAGGATCAGTTGCAAAAGCGCGGTCTGCGCGCCGTCCGCAGGCACCGCCGCCAACCCCTCGCGCCGCTCATCCGGCGTGCCAAGATCCATCGCATCGATCACCGCATCGCCGAAGGCCTGTGCCCGCGCCGCATCACGCGCGTTCGACCATTCGTTCCACGCGGCACCGCCCACGATGCCCGCCACGAGAACACCACCGATCCAGCCATATTTGCGGAACAGAAGAAAAAGGCGGTCGCGCCGCACTTCTTCGGTGACTTCGTCGATGAAGCTTTCGGGATTGCTCAAAAGATCGGCCTCGGGTTCTTGTCTTGCCCCGTCTTACAGGCAAAGCGCGCGGGTTGCCAAGCCCCACAGGGGCCTGCCCCGCCGTCAGAATTCCTTTGGCAGCCCCAGGGCGTTTCGAAAACGCACGATCCACTCCTCATAGCCCGGTGGCAATGCGCCGGTCGCGCGCAAATCCTGCAGAATCGCCAATCCTTCCCGCAGTTCGGCCGTGCCATCGGGCAAAAGCGATGCCGTCAGTTCCAACGACCGCACCAGACTGATCTTGTAGCCGACATCATCGGGAAACGCCGCCGCAAGGTCGCGGTTCATCGCGAGGCTCTGATCCTGATAGGGCAAGGCGCCCTGGCGATCGTTCTGCTGCGCCTTGACCCCCGCGATAAGCTCGTACGTCCATGCGACCGAGCGGAAGTAGTCGGCCGAGTCGCTGACCTGATCCACCAGCCATTGCCGCAGGTTGAGACAATCCTCGTAGTTCTTCAAGGCGCCTTGCAGATCGCCCAGATCCCAATAGGCCCCGCCGCGCAGTTCCAGCGCCAGCGCCAGATCCTCCGCCCAGGGCTTGCTGTGGGGGTCCAGCTCCATCAGCCGGTCGCCCTGTGCAACCATCGCATCATATGCCGTCAGCGCCAGATCGTGCCTGCTGGCGGCGGCATAGGCCTTGCCCAACCGCTCCAGAGCGACAAACCTGTCGCGCATGTAGCCGGTATCGTCGGGCGCAAGGCGCAACAGCCGTTCGGAATATTCAAGCGACAGGTTGCCGATATCGACCGCCTCCTGCGAGCGGCCAAGCCTGATCAATGTCAAGACCTGCCGGTTCTGCGCCACCGACAATGCGCGCAGGTTTTCCGTGTCCTCGGGCGCCGCCACGAGCATGCCGGTCCTCATCTCCGCCGCCTCGGCAAAATGCGCTTCGGCACCGGCCAGATCGCCTTCGTCCTCCAGATAGTCACCCAGCGCCAGAAGCGTCACCGTGACGTCCTTGCGGTACTGGACCACATCGGGGCCCGCGGCGACGATGGCGCGGCGCAGATAGAGCGCCTCTTCAAAATTCGCGCGCGCGCCGTCCCTGTCGCCGGTTGCCAGCCTGATCTCGCCGACAAGCTGCGTCGAAAAGGCGTAGTCGCTTTGCCGCGGCAGATTGTCCGGGTCCAGCATCACGATACCCGCCCGGATGGTCCGCGCCTTTTCATGCGCCTGCAGGGATTTTTCCAGATCACCTTGCCCGTAATAGACGCCGCCAAGCAGCTCATGACTGTAGGAAAGATCAAGCTGCCAAAGCATGTTGGTGGGGTCGAGGGCGGCAAGCCGGTCGCGGATCGCCAGCGCCGCCTCATAGGCCAGGATCGCGGAATCCTCGTCGCCCCGCGACGAATTGATGTTGCCGATCTTCTGGAACGTCAGCGCCAGATCGCTCTGCCGCGGCTTGTTGTCGGGATCAAGGGCGGCCATCTCTTCCCGGATGGCAAGCGATTTGGCATAGTATTCAAGACCCTTATCGGCATCGCCATCCTTGATCGCGATGGATCCCATGCGGTCGTAGGTCGCCGAAAGATTGCGCCGCACCGTCAGGTCATTCGGGTATTCGGCGGCCAGCGCCTCGGCGATACCGAGAGACCGGGAAAAAGCGGCCCTCGCGCCCTCCTTGTCTCCCATGAGCGACAGGGCATCCCCGACCCGCTCCAGCGTGAACGACAGATCGCTGCGGTACAAAAGCTTGGTCGGGTCCAGCTCGTAAAGCCGTTCGGCAATGACGAGGGCCTCGCGGTAGGCGACCAGCGCGCCGTCGAGATCGTTCTTCTCGTACAGCAGGTTGCCGACATTGTTGCGCGCGACCTCCTGATCGCGCATCAGCACGGGATCGTCGGGCGATCGATCCGACTGCCACTTGGAAAATTCCTGCGCGCTGGCATAGGCGGCTTCGGCTTCCTTCAGATAGCCCTGCTGCTTCAGCACCGAACCCACGCTGTTCAGCGACCAGATCAGTTCGCGCACCCAATCGACATCCGTCGTCTCCGCCTCGACCTGCTTTTGCGCATAATCGCTGCGCTGCTTGTGATATTTCAGCGCCGCCGACGAGTTTCCGGCAACCATCTGAAGATCACCCAGATCGGCAAGCGCATAGGCATAGGAAAACTTCGCCTCCCGGCTGATCTCCTCGTCGCCCACTTCGGCATAAAGCGTTACAGCCTTGGTCAGGTCTTCGATCGCGAGATCATAGCGCAGATCGGTGCGCGCGGCGTTGGCGTTCAGAACATGCGTCGCGGCCTCGGAAAGGGTGCGGGACTGATAGGTCTCGCGGATCGTGGTGCGGGCGGAGGCGTCGATCTCGGCCGCCTCGGTCAGCAGTCCGCGCGCGGCATCGAAGGCGCCAAGGCTCAGTTGCTCCTCTGCCTGCTGGCGCAGATCGGCGACCCGGGGATCGTCGGATTGAAACCGGCGCAGCTCGGTCTGGAACGAGTCGTAAGAAACCGCCGCCTCGGTCAGAAGACGCGCCCGCTCCTCGGGGGTCTGGCCGCTCAGATCGGCGGAGAGAAGGGCCGCATAAAGCGGCGCCAGCGGCATGCCGCGCTCTGCCGCAATCGCCTCGACCTCGGCGCGCAGCTCCGGTGTCACATCCGCCATCGCCATCAAAAGCTGATCGCGCTCCGGCAGCACCCCCTCGCCCGAAATGAAAAGCAGCTGCGGCAGACCGCTTTCGATATAGGGCAGCTGGTCGCCGCGGCTGCGATCATAGACGTCCTGCTGGACCAGCGTCAGCGCTGTCTTGAGCTCGACCCCCGCCGTTCCGAAATGGCGTACAAGCGCCGCCGTGAATGGGGAATTCTCGCCGTCCCCGTCCGCCGCCGTCTCGTTCGGCGCGGCGGAAAAGGCGAAGAGAACACCGTCGGCCCGCCCGATCCGGCCAAGGCCGGGTTGCGGTTTTGCGGCGGTCGGGGGATCGTCGGCCAGGGCCGCTGCACCCCGCCCGTCCTTGCCCCCGCCCGCAAAAGGATCGTCGCGGCAGGCATCGAGAAGGACGATGGCAATCGGCGCAACGGATGTGATGGCGGCCTGCGCCTCGGACAGCGGCAGCGAGGTTTCGGCCAGTCTTTGCGATGACGACGCATCGGCATCGGTCGGCAAAAGGTAGTTCACCCCGTCGATCGCGACCCCATGCCCGGCGAAGAAAAGCAGGGCCACATCGGCACCCTTGGCATCCTGCTGGAAGTCCTCCAATGCGCGCCGGGTGCGTTTCAGATCGCGATTTGTCTCGACAAAGACTTCGAAATCCAGCTTCTCAAGCGTCTCCTCGATTGCGCGGGCATCATTGGCGGGGTTGGCGAGCGGGCGGATGAAATCGTAATCCTCGGCCGCGATGACCAGAGCCACGCGCTTTTCGGCCAGCGCGGCAGTCGCCACACCAAGCCAGAGGATCAGCAAAAGCCCCAGACGTCGCAGCATCGCCTACTCCTTCGCGATCGGCAGCAGAATGCTGAAAGCTGACCGGTCGGTCAAAGGAAAAAGCCTGTCATGAGGCGGGCAACCCTGCGGGATGACAAGATTTTGTACAGCCCGCGCGGGAAGCGGATTTTGGTCGCTACTCGGAAACAAAGCCCTTGTCCGTCAGCGCCCGCCCCTCGATATCCTGGCCAAACCGGTCTCGCACGAAGGCCTGGTAGCTTTCCAGCTCACCGTTCCGGCTGGCGGACCTGAGCCCGTCGATCAGAATGCCGATGCGGGCGAGAAGCTGGTTGCGGTGTTCGGACAGTGCCGGACCGGTGGCCCCAAGATGAAAGCACCTGAGTTCAGCCAGCGCCAACTGGTCACGCAGGGCGCGCAGGCGAGGTTGATTCGGTTCCAGCGCCGAGAAATCCCCCTCCCGCACCGCCCAGAGAGCGTTCAGGTACACGGCGCTGACGTCGATCACACTGGCCGGGTCAAGGCCTAACGCCGTGAAAGCCTTTGCCATCTCGACATGAAAATTCCCAAGCGGCAACCCGGCCCGGAACCGGGCGGGATCGGGCGCCGCCGCGACACCCCCGTCGATCAGGGCCAGGATGACCTTTCCCGTTTCCGCGTCGAAGGCGGCATGATAGGGCGGCGCCGTGGCGGGACCAAAGACGAAGTCGCGGATCAGCGCCGCTTCAGCCTGCACCTCGGCCGGTTCCGCCAGACAGGACGGATTGAAAAGCGGCGTCGGTTCGGGCAACGCGGTCAGCACAGCCTCGTAGGTCGCACTGTCAGGCTCGTCCGTCTGACCGAAAGCGGGCAAGGCCGCCGCGCACACACAGAAACTTGCGGAAAGCAGTATCCGTTTCATCCGACCCCCTGCAGGTTTTGTCACTGGCGCGACCTTAATCGCGCGCAAGAGCCGGGCAAGTGCGGGAATCGCTACCGAACCATCCTGCTAGGCCGCTTCCTGCTCATCCTCGGCTGACTGACGCTCCCACATCGCGCGATAGCGGCCGTTTCGCGCCAGCAATTCGTCATGCCGCCCCTCTTCCACGATCTGGCCCTGTTCCATCACGATGATCCGGTCGGCATCGGCAATCGTGGAAAGGCGATGCGCGATGGTGATGACCGAACGCCCCTCGCCCATTTCGCGCAAGGATTCCTGGATCGACCGTTCTGTCTGGGTATCAAGCGCGCTCGTCGCTTCGTCCAGCACCAGAATGGGCGGGTTTTTCAGCAAGGTGCGCGCGATGCCGACCCGCTGCTTTTCGCCGCCCGAAAGCTTCAGCCCACGTTCGCCGACCGTGGTGTCATAGCCGTCGGGCAGGCTTTCGATGAACTCATGGATCTTCGCCGCCCGTGCCGCCGCCTCGATCTCGGCATCCGACGCACCCTCGCGGCCATAGGCGATGTTGTAGCGGATCGTATCGTTGAACAGCACCGTATCCTGCGGCACGACGCCGATCGCCTGATGCAGCGAGTTTTGCGTTACATCGCGGATATCCTGCCCGTCGATGCGGATCGCGCCGCCGCTCACATCGTAGAACCGGAAGAGGAGCCGCCCGATCGTCGACTTGCCAGAGCCCGACGTGCCCACCAGCGCCACCCGCTGCCCCGGAGCCACGCGCATCGAAATGCCCTTCAGGATCTCGCGCCCGGCATCGTAGCCAAAGCGCACATTGTCAAACACCACCTCGCCGCCCTCGACCCGCAAGGAAGCCGCTTCAGGCTTGTCGGTGACTTCGGCGGGCTGCGACAAAAGCCCGAACATCTGCCCCATGTCGACCAGCGCCTGCCGGATCTCGCGGTAGACGGTCCCCAGAAAATTCAGCGGCATGGTGATCTGGATCATGTAGGCGTTGACCATCACGAAATCGCCCACCGTCAGCCCGCCGCGCTGAACGCCAAGCGCACTCATCCCCATCACGATGACAAGGCCGGTGGTGATCAGCGCCGACTGCCCGACGTTCAGAAAGCTGAGCGACAGGCCGGTCTTCACCGCCGCCGCCTCATAGCGCCGCATGGCACTGTCGTACCGGTCGGTCTCGCGGGCTTCCGCGTTGAAATACTTGACCGTTTCAAAGTTGAGCAGGCTGTCGATCGCCTTCTGGTTGGCATCGGTATCCTGATCGTTCATCTCGCGCCGCAGCTTCACCCGCCATTCGGTGACCCGAAAGGTGAAGATCACATAGAGCGCGATCGTCACCACGACGACCGCCATGTACTGCCAGCCGAAGACCACCGCGAAGATGATCGAGACCATGGTCAATTCGAGGATCAACGGGCCAATGGAGAACAGCATGAAGCGCAAGAGGAAATCGACACCCTTCACTCCGCGCTCGATGATCCGCGACAGACCGCCCGTCTTGCGCGTGATGTGATAGCGCAGCGACAATTCGTGAATATGGGTGAAGGTCTCCAGCGCCAGCCGCCGCAGCGCCCGCTGCCCCACCCGCACGAACACCGCATCGCGCATCTCGCCGAAGAAGATCGCGCCCACCCGGGCCAGCCCGTAAGCCACCGTCAGGCCGACGGCACCAAGCCCAAGGATCATCCCGGTATCCGGCGCCTCGCCCGCAAGCTGGTCGACAGCCAGCTTGTAGATCCAGGGCGTCGTCACCGAGACGAGTTTCGCGGCCAGAAGAAACACCATCGCCAGCACGACCCGCCGCTTCACCCATGTCTGACCCTTGGGCCAGAGGTAGGGCAGTACGCGCCGCATCGTCTGAAGCCCCGACGCCGGGCGATCCGGAGCATCCGCGGTGGTCGCAGTGGATCGGCGCATGTCTTCGTCCTTTTTCCGGCCCGGCATCGCGGCAGTTGATTGCAGATCGGGGATCGGCTATCAATATTTCAACGTTTCGTGAGTAGTTGAACGATGGAGCAAAGTAAAGTCCTCTCGGCACTCTCCGCACTCTCGCATGAGGCGCGGCTCGATCTCATCCGCCTGCTGTTGCCAGAGGGGAGCAAGGGCATGAGCGCGGGCGATATCGCGCGGGCGCTTGGCCTGACCGCGTCGCGCCTGTCGTTCCATCTGGCGGCATTGGAACAGGCCGGACTGATCCAGTCTCGCCGGGTTGCGCGCAACGTGATCTATGCCGTCGATGCGCCCGGACTGGGCCGCACCATCTCGTATCTGCTGAACGATTGCTGCGGAAAACACCCCGAGGTGATGGCCTGCTGTCTCGGCCATCAGCCGACGGCCAAAGCCGGCTAGCTGTTTATTCCCCACATTTCTTCCGGCGGGGGATCGACCCTAGTTCTCATCCGGCAAGGCGAGCACCTGTCCGGGATAGATCAGATCGGGGTTCTTGATCTTGTCGCGGTTGGCATCGAAGACCTGCACGTAGAACACACCGTCGCCAAGCTGCTCCTGCGCTATTCCCCACAGCGTGAAGCCGGGCTGCACCGTCACCGTGACCGGCGCGGGCGCGGAGACCGGCGCGGCGGCCGTCGGGTTCGGCAGGACGGACGGCAAGG
>JAAURK010000191.1 GCA_012032275.1 Tabrizicola sp. | reverse complement strand
GGCGCGGGCCGGGATCACCCGGGTCGGCTGGGGCTATGGCCAGACGGCGCTTGTGACCGCGATTCACCACGAGAAGGACCATGAGGGCACCGCGCATCAGATCTTCATGCCGGGCGGGCCGCTGGCCATTCTGCCGCTGCCGGGCGGCCATCACTCCAGCATCGTCTGGAGCGAGGCGGAGGCCGTCGCTGCAGCCATCCAGGCCCTGCCGGACGAGGGCTATCTGGAAGCGCTGCGCCCCCGGTTCGGCACTTTTCTGGGAGAAATTTCCCTTGCGGGAGAGCGGTTTACCTATCCTCTGTCGCTGTCTTTGGCGCAATCATTCGTGGCGGGCAGGGTGGCCCTTGTGGGCGATGCGGCGCATGGGGTGCATCCCATCGCGGGGCAAGGGCTGAACCTTGGCCTGCGTGATGTGGGCGCGTTGGCCGAGGTGCTGGTGCTGGCCGCGCGGCGGGGCGAAGATATCGGCGCGCCGGGGGTGCTGGAGGCCTATCAACGCTGGCGGCGGTTCGACGCGACGGCGCTTGCGCTGGGAATGGATGCGGTGAACCGGCTTTTCTCCAACGACAATCCGATCCTGCGGGCGGGGCGCGATCTTGGGATGGGGCTGGTGAACGCCCTCCCCGGCCTCCGGCGCAGCTTCATCCGTGAGGCGGCGGGGCTGTCGGGTGACGTGCCGCGATTGCTGGCGGGACGTCCGATCTGAGTGAACCTTGGGGGGATCGAGGCCATAGAGGCAGTGTCCTCCATGTCCTCCGATCCGTCACCTGCCGGTGCGGGCGAAGGGTGTGGCGCGGATCAACCCGGCCCCCCACATCAGCGGCCCGGAAGGCGCGCAACGTCGGCCCCGGAGCCCGTATCCGCCACGGGTGCCGCTTTTCCATACCGGTCCGGGTCTTCCTACTCCACCTGCCGCGCCTCGCTGACCAGCATTACGGGGATGCCGTCGCGGATCGGGAAGGCGAGATGGGCCGCCTTCGAGACGAGTTCCTGCTTTTCGGCGTCATAGCTCAGAACCGCATGGGTGACGGGGCAGACCAGTGCCTCCAGCATGCGGCGGTCGACGGTGGTTTCCTCGGTCATTGCAGGATCTCCTCATCCGCGCCGCCGCGCAGGGCAAATTCGAGCAGCGTCACCAGCGTTTCGCGGCGCGTGGTCAGGCTTGGCGCCTCGAGCAGCGCCTGCTTGTCTTCGGGCGTGAAGGGGCACAGCATGGAAAGCGAGTTGATCAGAAGCTCCGGCTCCGCCTCCTTCAGGCTGTTCCAGTCGGTGGAAAGCTCCATCGCGCTGAAATAGCGGCCAAGCAGATCCATGAAGTCGTCGCGGCGAAAGCCCTTGTCCTCTTCCGTCGTGCCCAGATCGCGGCTGAAGGGGGCCCAGTCCACCACGCAGCGGCGGTAGGGGGCAAAGCCCTGCACCTCCTCCTTGACCCGGTAGCGCGACATCCCCGAAAGCGTGATCATGTAGCGCCCGTCCTCGGTTTCGGAAAAGCCGGTGAGGCGGCCCGCACAGCCGATGGATTGCAGCTTCGTCTCGCCGCCCGCGGTCTGGCGCGGCTGGATCATGCCGATCAGCCGGTGCCGGGTTTTCATGCAATCCTCGATCATCGCAAGATAGCGCGGCTCGAAGATATGCAGCGGAAGCCGTGCCCGCGGCAGCATCAGCACGCGGGGCAGGGGAAAAACCGGGATCGTGTCCGGCAGGTCGGCTGGGTTCATCATGGCGATGACCTAGGTCGTAACGGCGGTCAGGCAAATATCATCGACGACAGACGGCGGCGGCCTGCAAGGACGACCGGATCCTGCGGTTTCAGCGCCTCGAAAATGGTGAAGAGCTGGGTCTTGGCAGCCCCGTCGTTCCACTCCCGGTCGCGGCGGAAAAGATCGAGAAGCTCGTCCACCGCCTCTTGCGTCTTTCCGGCGGCGAGTAGCGCGGCGGCAAGGTCGAACCGCGCCTGATGATTGGCCGGATCAGCCTCTACCGCGGCGCGAAGTTCCTGCTCGGGCCCGGCATTGGCAGCCTGCTTGGCCAGTTCGATCTGCGCGCGGGCGGCGTCGATTTCCTTCGCGGTAGTGATCGCGGCGGGGGCTGCAGCCAGCAGCGCCTCGGCCTGGTCGAGGTTGTCGAGCGCCAGATGGGCGCGAATCATCCCGCCATAGGCCGCGGCATTGTCCGGCTCTTCGCCAAGGATCGCGGCGAAGGTTTCGGCGGCGTCGACGGCGGCCCCTTCGGCCAGCATCTGTTCGGCAGCCTCCAGCGCCTCGGCAAGACCGCCGTCCCCGGCAAGCGCTGCGGCACGGTCGATGAAGGCCTTGAGTTCCGACGCCGGCACCGCGCCCTGAAAGCCGTCGACCGGCTGGCCCTGCCAGAAGGCATAGACCGTGGGGATCGACTGGATCCGAAGCTGCGAGGCGATGCGCTGGTTCTTGTCGACATCCACTTTCACCATGCGGACCTTGCCGCCCGCCGCCGTGACAGCAGCTTCCAGCATCGGGCCGAGTGTCTTGCAGGGCCCGCACCATGTGGCCCAGAAATCGACGATAACCGGCACCTCGCGCGAGGTTTCGATCACATCCTGCATGAATGTCGCTTCGGAACTTTCCTTGATCAGATCGCCCGCAACCTGTGGTTTTTCGCCAAGCCCCAGCATGTCATCCTCATCCGGCAGAGATTTGCCCCTTATATGAGGGCACGGCGCGGAAAGGCCAAGGGGTCAGAACCGCCATCGGGCTTTGGTGGCGGTGACTGGCCGGGAGGCACCGCATGCGTCACGCATCGACAATTCCGGTCTCGAAGCCGTCGATGGTGCGCAGGTTCTTCTTCCGCCAGTATTCCTCCACACCCTCGGTGCCAAGCCCCTCATAATACGGCAATAATTCTTCGGATGCCCGGTCCTTGCCAAAGGGCATGATCGGGACGCCGGTTCCACATGAGGTCTGGAGGCTGTCGATCGCCATGTCGAAAACCTGCCGCGCACCGGCCATCTGGGGAAAGTGAGAAAGGGCGTCGCGCCAGCCTGCGTCTCGCGGCTGGAGGATGCTGGCGCGCCCGTAAAGGCGCAGGATGAGGGCAGGCCCCTCGAATGCGCAGAACATCAGGGTGATGCGGTTGAACGATCGCAGATGCCCGGCGGTTTCATTTCCGCTGCCCGAGAGGTTCAGCCAGAGAATGCGCCTATCGTCCAGTACCCGAAGTGTGTCGGCGCCTTTCGGGGAAAGATTGACCCGGCCAGACCGGGCCGCAGTCGCGACAAAGAAGAGGGGTTGCTTTTCGATGAACCGCCTCAGTGTTCCGTTGAGCTTTCTTCCGCCCGCCACATCAAGCCCTCCCATGGGTGGAGGGAACTTAACAGGAACATCCGGCCGGGACAAGAGTTCCGGCCTGCGGTCGGCCAGGCTTACCCCGGTGCGGCGCGGGCCAATCCCGCGACGCGGGCATGGGCGGGGCAGGTGATCATGTGGTCGTTGACCATGCCGACCGCCTGCATGAAGGCATAGGTGATGACCGGGCCGCAGAAGTTGAAGCCTTCGGCCTTCAGCGCCTTCGACATGGCGGTCGAGGCGGGTGTCTGGGTCGGAACCTCGGCCATGGAGCGGAATTGGTTCTGAACCGGGGTGCCACCGACGAAGTGCCACAGGAACGGCGAAAATCCATCGCGCTTCTCGATCCGGAGGTAGTTCTGCGCAGAACGGATGGTGCTGGCGATCTTGCCGCGATGCCGCACGATGCCGGGATCGGCAAGAAGGCGGGCAATCTCCGCCTCTCCCCAGGTGGCGATGATCTCGGGCTGAAAGCCCTGGAACGCGGCGCGGAAAGCCTCGCGCTTGCGCAGGATGGTGATCCAGCTGAGCCCCGCCTGAAAGCCGTCAAGAACCAGCTTCTCCCAAAGCGCGCGGGGATCGCGCTCGGGCACGCCCCAATCGGTATCGTGATAGGCAACATACAGCGGATCGGTCCCGCACCAGGCGCAGCGATCCGGGTGGTCAGATGACATCGGCGGCCTCCAGAATTCCGGCAAATTAGAACAAAATGCGAAATTTAGCGCATTGTTTACGGCTCGTGGGTCTAGATGTCGATGTTATTCGGGGAAAAGGGCTGGCGCGGAATGAGCTTCATCAATCGACCGGATCGGTCGCGATTCGATACCGTGCGGGGCGAGGACAGCCCGCTCGACGCGGCGGCCAGCGCTGTGGAAGGCGAAACCCTCGCCATGGTGGCAGAGGCGCTGCGCCTGCGGCGGGTGCGGCTGGCGTTCAGCCTGCGGTCTACGCCGATGATCCGTCGCTCATCGGATTTTACGAAGGCTTCGTGCGGCTGATGGATGCGAAGGACCGGGTGATCCCCGCCCGCGATTTCATGGACGTGGCCGAAACCCGGGCGCTTGGGCGCGAGATCGATGTGGCGGCGCTTCAGCTTGGCCTCGTGGCGCTGCAGCGCAACCCGGGCATCCGGATCGCGATCAACCTTTCCGCCCGGTCGGTAGGCTATGGGGACTGGACCAAGACGCTGCGGGGCGCGTTGCGGAAGTCGCCCGACCTGGCGCGGCACCTGGTGCTTGAGATCAACGAAGCGTCGGCGATGCATGTGCCCGATGTCTTGCTGCCCTTCATGACCGAGATGCGGGCCGCAGGCATCACCTTTGCGCTGGACGATTTCTGCGCCGGAATGACATCGCTGCCGCTGCTGCGCGATTTCCGGTTCGAGATTGCCAAGATCGACGGGCGCTTCGTGCGCAACATCGACAGCAGGCCAGGTCAGCAGATGGTGGTCCATGCCGCGCTCGCGCTGGCCGAGGAGATGGGCATGTTCGTCGTCGCCGAAGCGGTGGAGACCGAGGCCGAAGCCTGCTGGCTGCGGCAAAGCGGCGTCGGGTGCCTGCAGGGCTATCTGTTCGGGGCGCCGACCATCGCGCCGGATTTCACCGCCTTCCAGAAGGGGCGTGAAGGGGTGGGATCACGGAGCTGACCCTGCGCAAGTTTCTTGCGCTTGCCCGCCCATCCGCGTAGCCAGAGAGAGAAGCGGCGCGAAGCTCTCGTGCTGCAAGCGCGCGATGGGAGAGGATCACATGACCAATGTCGTAATCGTATCGGCGGGCCGGACCGCCGTGGGCAGTTTCAACGGATCTTTCGCCAATACCCCGGCGCATGAGCTTGGCGCAGCCGTGATCGAGGCGGTGGTTGCCCGCGCGGGGATCGACAAGGCCGAAGTGGAGGAGACCATCCTCGGCCAGGTGCTGACCGCCGGTCAGGGGCAGAACCCGGCGCGGCAGGCGCATATCAACGCGGGTCTGCCGAAGGAATCCTCGGCCTGGTCGTTGAACCAGGTGTGTGGCTCGGGCCTCAGGGCAGTGGCGCTTGGCGCGCAGCACGTACAGCTTGGCGATGCGAGGATCGTTGTCGCGGGCGGTCAGGAATCGATGTCCCTCGCCCCGCATGTCGCGCATCTGCGCGCCGGGCAGAAGATGGGCGACCTGAATTTCATCGATTCGATGATCAAGGACGGATTGTGGGATGCCTTCAACGGCTATCACATGGGCCAGACCGCCGAGAATGTCGCCAACCAGTGGCAGATCAGCCGCGACATGCAGGATGCTTTTGCCCTTGCCAGCCAGAACAAGGCCGAGGCCGCGCAGAAGGCGGGCAAGTTCAAGGACGAGGTGATCCCCTTCACCATCAAGACGCGCAAGGGCGATGTCGTCGTCGAAGCGGATGAATACATCCGCTTTGGTGCCACGATGGAAGCGATGCAGAAGCTGCGGCCGGCCTTCGTCAAGGACGGCTCGGTCACTGCGGCCAATGCCAGCGGCCTGAACGATGGCGCGGCGGCGGTGGTTCTGATGACGGCGGAAGAGGCGGAGAAACGCGGCCTGACGCCACTGGCCCGGATCGCCTCTTACGCGACGGCGGGGCTTGACCCCTCGATCATGGGCGTGGGCCCGATCCACGCCAGCCGCAAGGCGCTGCAGAAGGCGGGCTGGAAGGTCGGCGATCTGGATCTGGTCGAGGCGAACGAGGCTTTTGCGGCCCAGGCCTGCGCGGTGAACAAGGACATGGGCTGGGATCCCGCCATCGTGAACGTCAACGGCGGTGCCATCGCCATCGGCCATCCGATCGGCGCGTCAGGGGCGCGGATCCTGAACACATTGCTGTTCGAGATGGGCCGCTCTGGCGCGAAGAAGGGTCTTGCCACGCTCTGCATCGGCGGCGGCATGGGCGTTGCCATGTGCCTGGAACGCTGACGCTGCGACCGCAGCAATATTTCGCAAATGCAGAAAGGGGCGCAATATTGTTGCGCCCCTTTTCTATCGTTGATAGGCAGTCAGGATAATCAGGCACTTGGGAGGAGGAATCATGGCGCGGGTTGCATTGGTCACCGGAGGATCGCGGGGAATCGGGGCGGCAATCTCTGTCGCGTTGAAGGCCGCAGGCTACAAGGTTGCCGCGAATTACGCGGGCAATGACGAGGCCGCCGCCGCCTTCACCAAGGAAACCGGCATCCCGACCTACAAATGGTCGGTCGCCGATTACGATGCCTGCGCGGCGGGTATCGGACAGGTGGAGGCCGAGGTCGGCCCGGTGGACGTGCTGGTGAACAACGCCGGCATCACGCGGGATGCGATGTTCCACAAGATGACGCCGGGGCAGTGGAAAGAGGTGATTGACACCAACCTTACCGGGCTTTTCAACATGACGCATCCGCTCTGGTCAGGCATGCGCGACCGCAAGTTCGGCCGGGTGATCAACATCTCGTCGATCAACGGGCAGAAGGGGCAGGCGGGCCAGGCGAATTACTCCGCCGCGAAATCCGGCGATCTGGGTTTCACCAAGGCCCTGGCGCAAGAGGGTGCGCGGGCGGGGATCACGGTGAACGCCATCTGCCCGGGCTATATCGGCACGGAAATGGTGCGCGCGATCGACGAAAAGGTGCTGAACGAGCGGATCATCCCGCAAATCCCCGTCGGCCGCCTGGGCGAACCAGAGGAGATTGCCCGGATCGTCGCCTTCCTCGCCTCGGATGACGCGGGGTTCATCACCGGATCGACCATCAGCGCCAACGGCGGGCAGTTCTTCGTCTGATCAAGGCGAAGGGCCGACCTTGCGGTCGGCCCCTCCGCATCAGGCTGTCGCCCGTCGTGCCACAACCTGGCGGCGGAAAAGGCGGTTTCGCAGCGACACCAGCATCGCCGCCACAGCCTCTGCCCGCATCTGGCGGGCGCGACGGATGATCAGGTCGTGATCAACGACGGTTTGAACGTCAAGCATAGGACATCTCCTGTGGATCTGTCCTCCCTGCCTGTCAAAATGGGCGACTTTTCAGATGGTTGCAAGGCAGAGAGCCATGCTTTCCCGGCATTGCCGCCCGAACCTGACTGCATTTCGCCAAGCCTTCGGCGACAGCGGTCTGCCGTCCAGCTCTGGTTCATCGGGATAGAACCGGGAAGTCCGTTTCCGGCCATGGCTCCACATTGACAAGGCCACGGGCTGCCGGGAACCTTAGGCAACAGCGCTGCCGCTCCAGTCACTGGCGGCGGGGCGCTGGCGGCACGCGCCAGCGCCGGAAAATCCTAGTGCTGGCTCAGTCGCGAGATCTCTTCCTTGATCTTCAACTTCTGCTTTTTCATTTCGGCGATTTTCAGGGCATCCGATCCCGGGCTGCGTTGGGCTTGTTCGACCTTTTCGGAGAGAGTTTCGTGCTTCCGGCGCAGTTCCGTCAGATGCGACGCAATCGTCATATTCGACCTCCTTGGTTGACCCACGCGATCAGTGCATCACAAAGGGCGAGTCGAGTCACCCCTTCAACCAAGAGAATTTTCCAGATTGGTGAAAAGTCAGCGGAATGATGCATCAAGATCAGCGCCATCGCGCAAGATCCGATGTGCAGCAGGGGTATAGCTTTCCCGGTCGCCGTCATGGGCCTCCCCGTCATGGATCACGAACGGTGCCAGCAGCCGGAAGGCCGCCCGCCCACCCTTGCGCGCCCTGAGAATGATGCGGAGCGCGGGTCGGCCCGCACGCGGGGCAAGCGGCAGCACGATGCCGGAGCCAAGCTTTCGGCCCATCGCGGCCAGCACCTCAACAAAGCGAAC
>JAAURK010000190.1 GCA_012032275.1 Tabrizicola sp. | reverse complement strand
CGCCAGCTGAGGCGCGCGCCTGCCCTATGGTGCGGTCTGGGCACGGAGCCCTGGCCCCGGGCAGCGGGTTCGCGCGGACGCGCTGGTCCAGCGCTATTTCCGGGCAAGCCGGATGGCGGGGGTGCTGCCGCTCGGTCAGATGCAGTCCGGCGGGCCAGAGAGGGCGGCCATCTTCTGGTCGCTGCCGGTGGCCGCGCTCGAGACCTGGCCGAACCGCGACATCGGCGGCTGGAAGGCCGAGGTGGCCGCGCTTTGGCCGGACATCGCCCCGTTTCTGGGCAGCGTGACCTCGCCCGCCGACATGACGCCCGCCCGCTATGGCCACGGCACATTGGCGCAGCCCTTCGCCCACCGGCTGGTGCATATCGGCGATGCGGCGCATCGCGCCTCGCCGCAGCTCGGGCAAGGGGCGAACATGGCGCTTCTGGATGCGCTGGCGCTGGCAGATGCCATCGCTGCGGGCGGGGATCCGGGGCCGCTTTATGCGCGGATGCGCCGCTGGCATGTGCGGCTTTATCAAGGAATGAGCGCCGCCTTCACCCCGCAATACCAGTCCGACAGCCGCTGGCTGCCGGTGGTGCGCGACCGGCTGCTGATGCCGCTGTCCCGCATCCCGCCGGTGCCGCGCCTCCTGACGCGCCTTGTCGCGGGCGACCTGATCCCGCCGCTTGGCAGGACCGGCCTCCCCCCGTTACCGGGCGAGATGCCGCCACACCTCTGAGATCACCACCGATCCCTCGCCCACCCCCGATGCCACGCGCTTCACCGATCCTGCCCGCACGTCACCGACGGCGAAGATACCGGCACAGGAAGTGGCATAGCGGCCCCGGGCCGCGGCCTCGGGGTCTGCCTCGGCGCCGGTCAGCACGAACCCCTGCTTATCCACCGCAACCCGCCCGCCAAGCCAGCCGGTGTTCGGGGCCGCACCAACCATCACGAAGACCGCGCGGGCGTCCAGCGTCCACTCCCGGCCGGTGAAGGCATCGTGGATCACCACCGACCGAAGCCCGGTCTCGCCATCAAGACGGGCCACTTCGGTGCGGTAGTGGATGGTGATGTTCGGCGTCTTCGTCAGGCGCTCGACAAGATAGGAGGACATGCTGTCGGCAAGGCTCGCCCCCCGCACCAGCACATGCACATGCCGCGCGGTGCGCGACAGGAACATCGCCGCCTGCCCTGCCGAATTGCCGCCACCGATCACCACGACTTCGGTCTCGCGGCAATACCGGGCCTCGACCTCGGTTGCGGCATAGTAGATACCGGCGCCTTCGAACTCTTCCAGCCGGTCCAGCGGCAGGCGGCGGTATTCGACACCCGTCGCCACGATCACCGCCCGCGCCAGCACCCGCGCCGCATTGTCGAGGGTGAGGCACCAGTCCGTCCCCTCATGATCGACCGCGACAACCCGGTGCGGGATGGCAAAGCGGGTGCCGAATTTCATCGCCTGCACCTCGCCCCGGAAACACAGATCGGCCCCTGAGATGCCGGTCGGAAAGCCCATGTAGTTTTCGATCCTGCTGGAGGTGCCCGCCTGCCCCCCGATCGCCAGATCCTCGACGACCAGCGCCGAAAGCCCTTCCGCTCCGGCATAGACCGCCGCTGAAACCCCCGCCGGACCGCCGCCCACGATGACCACGTCAAAGGCGGCATCGGTGGGCGTGTAAGCGATCCCGATGCGTTCGGCGATGGCAAGCGGGGTGCATTCGGACAGAACCTCGCCCGCGCCGAAGATCACCTTCGGCCCGTGGGCTGGCGTGAAATCGCAGCTCTCCCCCAGATCGGCGGCAGCGTCGGTCGACGGATCGACCAGCGTGACGGGCAGCTTGTTTCGCGCAGCGAAGGCCGCCACCCGGCGCACGCGAATATCTTCCGAGGGGCCGACCACGGTGATGGCGGCAAAGCCGCGTTCCAGCATCGCGCGGCGGCGGGCGGCGAAGACCGAGACGAGAATGTCCGACATCTCCGGTTCCGCCGCCATCAGCCGGAGCATCGCCTCGCGCGGGGCCTCGATCACCCGCGCGGCTTCGGCGGCGCGCAGGGTGTAAAGCATCCCGCCGCCATTCAGGAAAGCGATCTCGCCGATGAACTGGCCGGGGCCAAGGCGGCTTTGGTTGACCGCCTCGCCGCGGGTTTCGTCCCAAAGCTGGAACGTGCCGTCGAGGACGTAGAAGAACCGGTCGGCTGGATCGCCGATACGCAGGATGATCTCCCCCTCGGCAAGGCTGCGCTCTGCGCCGATGCGGCGGATCGCGGCCACGTGATCCTCGGTCAGCGGTCGGCGGATCATCGTCGCCAGGTCTTCGGCAAGGCTTTCCATCAGCGCCCCTTTCGGCAATTCTGATGCAGAGTTGGCGGTCAGCGGCGGAAAGGCAAGAGCATGAAGGACGCATCGATCAACGTGCTGGGCGGGGTGCTGGAACCCTGTTCGACCGACCCCGTCACCGGGTTCTTCCGCAATGGCTGCTGCGATACCGGGCCGGCAGACCGTGGCGTCCACACGGTCTGCGCCACCATGACGGCAGAGTTCCTCGCGCTTTCGAAATACCTCGGCAATGATCTGTCGACGCCGCGTCCCGAATACGGATTTGCGGGCCTGAAACCCGGCGATCAGTGGTGTCTCTGTGCCGCGCGTTTTCTGCAGGCGCATGAAGAGGGGGCCGCCCCCCGCGTCCGCCTCGAAGCGACGCATCGGGCAACCCTCGAGATCGTCGCGCTGGACATCCTTGCCGCCCATGCCCTGGGCGGACCCTGAGCCCTACCTGCGCTCAGGCGGCGGTATTCATGCCCTTGATCGCCTTGCGGACGGCGCCGTCGTCCCGCATCAGATCGTCGATGAAGATGCTCAGAAGTTGCGGGCGACCGCTGACCGCTGCCTTGCGGTAGATCGCATTCGTCTGCGCCTTGACGGTTCCCTCGCTGGTCTGGCGCAGAGTTGCGATTTCGGCCGTTGACATGCCCTTGATCGCGAAAAGCGCGACATCGCGCTCCGCCGCGGTCAGGCCCCACTCGATGAACCGCTCTTCCAGGATCTCGACAAACGCGCCCGAGGCCCGGCGCAGCCGCGCTTCGGCAAGGTTGCGCTCCCGCAAGGCGCGATTGGCCATCACCGCACCAAGCCCCACACCGAGGACAAGGCCGATCGCGGCGCCGATCTCGAGATATTCGCGGTATTCCCAGCTCAGCGGCGTGGAGCGGATGCCGATGAGCGACGACAGGATATCGACACGAAGAAAAAGGCGCATGCCGCCTGAATGAGGAAGATTGCAAGGACAACGCTCGCGCGGGTCACGCGGCGGCCGTCCCCCGTCCCCCTGGGGGCCGGTCAGCCCTAGTCCCTTGCCTTTGCCGCCACCACCATTTCCGCCACCACCGCTGCCGCTGTTGCCGCCATCGTCGCCGTTGCCGGAACTGCCCTTGCCACTCCCCTTGCCGCCACTGCCGACATCATCGCCCACAATCTCCGTCGCTTTCGGCCGGCCATCCGAGGCGACCCAGAGATCGCGCAGGATCTCGCCAGTGCGGGGGTTGACCACGATCTCGCGCTGCCCATCCCGACGACCCGCGACAATGCGGATGCGGCCGAGCAGCGTCTTGGTGGCGGATATATTGCCAAAGCCCTGTTGCTTCAGCTGCGCGATGATCTGGCCCACCGCGTCCTGAGCAAAGACCGGTGACGCAGCCGAAACTCCGCCAACGAGAATGGTCAGGAAATGACGCCGCTTCATTGTTACCCTTGCTCAACGCCCATGGCGTTTGAAGACTATGATCCAAAGTCGGAGCCCCGACAAGACCGGGGCTCCGTTTCACTCATCACACCTGCAATCAACCCCGACCACGACCACCATCGTCGTCGTCATCATCGTCATCATCATCGTCGTCATCGTCATCATCATCATCGTCGTCGTCGTCATCATCGTCGTCATGGTCACTGCCATGTCCGCCACGACCCGGATTGTCGTCGTCATGCCCGTCATCGTCGTTGCCATGGCCGCGATCATCGTCGTCATCGTCATCATCATCGTCGTCATCGTCCCGGCCCTTGCGCCCGCGGTTGTCACCACCACGGTCGTCGCCGGTAAAGTCCTTGCGGGTCTGGCGAACCTCGACCCCCTCGCGCCCGACCTCATCGGCATCGGCGCGCTCGATTTCCTTCTTCACGATTTCGCCGGTGGCATTCGAATAGACCACTTCGACTTTCGTGTTTCCCTTGATCGCCTCGACCTTGGTCTGAGACGGCCCCTGCTTCACCTCCACATAGGTATAACCTTCGGCCTGATATCCATCGGCCAAAGCCTTGGCATCGATCGCAGCGAATGCGACATTCGCGGCCAATGCGGCCGCCGCGGTAAAGAGCAACAGCTCCACGCTGACTTTCATCACGGTACTCCTCATTCCAGATTTCACAGACAACCAAAACTTCGGTCCTGTCAGCTAACGCCGCAGAATCCCGAAATCGGAATGGGTCAGAGGTTTAGGGGCGGCGGTTTATGCGCAGGGTTTGCAGCCATAAACCGGAGTTTACGGCAAAGGCTGCGCGGGATCAGATTTTCATGTCCTGGCCCAGGTGTTTGGCCACCGTGAAGATGTCCTTGTCGCCCCGGCCGCACATGTTCATCACGATGATATGGTCGCGCGGCAGGGTCGGCGCGATCTTCATGACATGCGCAAGCGCGTGGGATGGCTCCAGCGCGGGGATGATTCCCTCCAGCCTGCAGCACAGCTGGAACGCCTCCAGCGCCTCCTGATCGGTGATCGAGACATATGTCGCCCGCCCCACGTCATGCAGCCAGGCGTGTTCCGGCCCGATGCCGGGATAGTCGAGCCCCGCAGAAATCGAAAACCCCTCCAGGATCTGGCCATCCCCGTCCTGCAGAAGATAGGTGCGGTTCCCGTGCAGCACGCCCGGCCGCCCGCCGGTCAGGCTGGCGCAGTGCTGCATCCTGTCGTCGACGCCCTTGCCGCCCGCCTCGACCCCGATGATGTTCACCGACGGGTCGTCAAGAACGGATGGAACAGCCCCATTGCATTCGATCCGCCGCCAATCGCCGCGATGATCGTATCGGGCAGCCGCCCCTCGCCCTCCTGCTCGGCCAGTTGCCAGCGCACCTCCTTGCCGATGATGCTTTGAAAATCCCGCACCATCGCGGGGTATGGATGCGGCCCCGCGACCGTACCGATGCAATAGAACGTGTCGCGCACATTGGTCACCCAATCCCGAAGCGCGTCGTTCATCGCATCCTTGAGCGTGCCGCGCCCCGAGGTCACCGGCACCACCTCCGCCCCGAGAAGCTTCATGCGGAACACGTTCGGCGCCTGGCGTTCCACATCATGCGCGCCCATGTAGACCACGCATTTGAGCCCGAACTTGGCGCAGACGGTCGCCGTCGCCACCCCATGCTGGCCCGCGCCCGTCTCGGCGATGATCCGGGTCTTGCCCATGCGGCGGGCCAGGATGATCTGGCCCAGCACGTTGTTGATCTTGTGCGCACCGGTATGGTTCAGCTCATCGCGCTTCATGTAGACCTTGGCACCGCCAAGCTGCGCGGTCAGCCGCTCGGCGTGATACAAGGGCGATGGCCGGCCGACGTAATGCGTCCACAGCCAGTCCATTTCGGCCCAGAATGTCGGATCGGTCTTGGCGAATTCATAGCGCGCCTCCAGGTCGAGGATCAGCGGCATCAGCGTCTCGCTCACGAACCGCCCGCCGAAAAGACCGAACCGGCCCTGCTCGTCCGGTCCCGTCATGAAACTGTTCAACACGTCTCCCGCCATCACCTGTCCCCCGCGATCTGCCGCCGATGTAGCGCCCTTGACCGCCCGGGGAAAGGGGCTCGGCGCATCCCGCCCCACCGCAGCCAGCGAAAATCCCCTCACCTGGCCACAAATATCCCCGCCGGAGGCCGGAGCCCAAGCGGCCGTGGCCGCGCCGGGCGACCCAAAGGCGTGCGGCGGTACGCCGCTCCGGTATCCGGGCCTTGCCCCGGCACAGCGGGATTTCACGAAAGATGAGACAAAGCTCTGTTATCCTCGATCCCGTCGTTCATCGCGTTCGAGGAGCCGCATCATGGCCGGAAAAACCGTCAGCTTCACCAGCTTCAATCTCTTCAATCTCAACGAGCCTGGCCTTCCCGTCTACACGGACGCCGATGGCTGGACGCAGGCTCAGTATGATCTGAAGATCTCCTGGACGGCCCGGATGCTGCGCGAGATGCTGGCCGATGTCATCGGCTTTCAGGAACTCTGGCATGCCGCCAGCCTCGATGCGGCACTTGCGGCCGCCGGGCTCGACCAGACGCATCAGGCACTCGTCCCCGCAGGCCATGCCGGCCAGAAGATCGTCTGTGCGGCGGCTGTGGCCAGGGATATCCTCGCGGGCCCCCCGGAATGGATCGAGGATTTCCCCGCCGACTTCATCCTGCAAAGCGCCGGTGGCGATGCCCAGACCGGCGCCATCGCGGTCGAGATCCGCAGCTTCTCGCGCCCGGTCCTGCATTTCCGCATCAAGCCGCGTGCCAAAGGGCCGGAGATCCTGGTCTATGTCTGCCATTTCAAGTCCAAGGCCCCGACGCCGATCTTCCGCGAGGGCTGGTACCGAAAGGCCAGCCACCAGCAGCACAGCGAGGCGATCGGCGGGGCATTGTCGACGATCCGCCGGACGGCCGAGGCGATGGCCCTGAGAATGATCCTGACTGCCGCGATGAAAGGCAGCGACACCCCCGTCGTGGTGATCGGCGATTGCAACGACGGCCAGCATTCCAACACGCTGAACATCATGACCGGTCAGCCGCGCTTTCTGACGGCGCTGTCAGAGGGCGGCGGGGATATTGATCTCTACACCGCCCAGACGCTGCAGCAGTACCGCAGCCAGACCGATGTCTACTATACCCATATCTACAACGACACCCGCGAAAGCCTGGACCATATCCTCGTCAGCCAGGAATTCTACGACAATTCGAAAAAGCGGATTTGGGCCTTCGACGGGCTGACCATCGCCAACGATCACCTGAACGACGATGCCCACAAGGAAACCGGCACCGGGGACCATGGCGTCGTCCGGGCCCGTTTCAAATACATGCCCGCCAAGGCGATCCTCGCCTGAGGTCATCGCCCCCGCGCCGCCCGGCGCCGCAGGTCTGCGAAACGGGAACATGGCCGGATATCGCGCTGGAATCCGGCGTCAGCCGGCCGCCGCCACGAAAGCCGCGATCCTTGCGTGGTCCTTCACCCCCGGCGCGCTTTCCACGCCGGAGGAGACATCGACAAGCGGCGCGCCGATCGCTGGAACTTCCTCTTCATCGCCGGCGTCGGCTTCTACGTCGGGCCGGGGCTGCCGGCGAACCGCGCGGCGGCCTGCCGTGGCGCAAGATTTTCGTTGGTCTCGGCATCTTCACCGCCGTGTCGTGGATCGGGCCGGTGAAGACATCGCTGGCGATGAGCTTCGAGCCGGTGGCGAGCCTGATCATCGGCGCGCTGGTGATCGGGTTGACCCCGGCCGTCGCGGTGCCTGCCACCGCGGCCGCCACCAATTTCGGTTCCGGCGTGTTCTGCTACTACTTCACGCAGGACGGGCGGATCGTGCGGTACCTCTGCCGTCCACTGAAGATCGAGTTGGTACGCCAGTGGCCCATCCCGCCGGACGGATGTCTGTCGTGCGGTCCGATGTTCATGTGGCGCGAGGACCCGCGCTGTCCGACAGCATCGAGAACAGCATCAGCAGGGAATCGTGTCCGGCCTGGCCGTGCTCGGTGAGGCGGCGGCCACGACCAGTCAGCCGACCCGCGACGGCCTGCGCGCCGAGGCGATGCGCATCTTCACCACCGTGGCCAGGAGCAGTCTCGGCTCGCAGCTCACCCTGCACCAGGTCGGCCTGGCCAACCCGGTGAACAACACGGTCGATCTCACCGTGCGGCCATGGCATTCGTGGTTCGCGGCGGCCGGCCGGAACGTCGCCGAGGGCATGGCGCTGCTGAAGCAGTACCTGCAGAGCCCGCCCAGCGCTCCGCCGCCCGCCGGGTTGCTGGCGATGGCGACCGCCCGGTCGACGAAGCCTATGTCGGACTGTCGCAGCAGGTGGTGATCGAGGGCTGACGGCG
>JAAURK010000189.1 GCA_012032275.1 Tabrizicola sp. | reverse complement strand
CGCGTTCAGACAAGCCGCCTGCACCGGGGAAACGAGCCCATCCCCCAACCCCTCGATCCGTTCGTTCAGCCGCACGCCCCCCCGGACGGCCGTCGTCCGCGTCGCCATCCCCGGCACCGTGGACCGGAACGTCGGCCGCGTCCCAACCCCGGGAGACCGCTCCGCCACCACCGCCGAAACCAAAGCCTTCGCCAGCCGCGGCGCATGATCGAACCCGAAGACCATCCCCAAGGCTGCCTCGTACTGCGCCCGGATCGTCTCTTCCTTCAGCTCCATCGTGTCGCGTGTGGTCACCGGCAAACCCTTTCATCTTGTCTCAAATATCCCGGGGGGTCGGGGGGGCTGGCCCCCCGCGACATCGCCACCGGCTCACCGCGTCGGAATGATCCGACGCCCGCGCCGACAACGAACTTGCGCAGATCGCGCAGGCCCTGCGGGTTCTGTTCCACCAGCACCTGAAACGGTTTTTCCGGCAGGATGATCATCCGCTCGGTCCGGGTGGTGCCGGTGTCGGCACCCTGGATCGGGTCGAGCCTGTAGATCTGTCGCTCCACGCTGGAGAACCAGCCCTCCTTCACCGCCTCCACCCGATCCGCGACCAGATCCTCCACCGTCCAGACCAGCGCCCAATCCTCGCCCTCCGGCGCCTTCGTGCCCTCGAGCACGGTCGAGATCGGCCCCGATTGCAGGGTGAAGCTGGCGGAATACATCGGGCCAAGCGTGATCCGCCGCAGCCGCTTGGGGTGCAGTTCGGGGAAATCCTTGTCGATCCCGCTCGCAATGGTCAAAAGCTTCAGGCCCCCGACCGCCTGCGCCATCAGCCCGGCCTGCACCTGCGGCCAGCGGTAATCGTCTGAAGGCAGCGCCTTGCGGCCGCTGTCCTCGACATCCATCAGATAGACCACGGGCAGGTTGACCTGTGTGTCCCAGACCGCCCAGTGGATCAGGTAATGCCGCCGGTCGCCGCGTTGCTCGATCCAGTGCGCGTCGGGGTCGTTGCGCGCCCAGAAGATGCCACCGGCCTGCAAGGCCTCGTAATAATACCGCTGCGAAAGCGCGAACTGCAGCGCCGTCGGGATGGTGAGATCGCCCACGACCTGCCGCACCATCCGGTCCTTCAGCTCCGCCTCCGACGCCATGCCCGACAGATGCTTTTCCGCCTGGCTTGCATCGACGGCCATGACCATCAGCTCCTGCGCCACCGGAAAGCCGCTCTCGTGCCGGTCGATGGTCAGACGCCGGGCGGCGTCGCTGCGGCCCGTCATCAGGTATTTGTGACTCAGCGCCCGGAACGTGGTCGCCACCCCGCCCAGATACTTGCCAAGCACCCGGGTATCGGCCCGGGTCAGTTGCCCCTCTGTCTCAAGCTCCGCCGCGATCCGGGCCAGGTGGCCCGTGATCCGGTCGAACTTGTTGAAATACCGCCGCGCGACGAGAGTGTCATAAAGCTCGGTATGGTCAGAGGTCAGCTGATCCTTGACATTCGCCAACCCTCATTCCCCATATGCGTTCTTGTCGTGCTTCTCGACAATCTTGGCAAACCGCCGGGCAAAACGTTCATCGGCCTTGGCCTTCTGCTCCAGGATCTGGCGGGCGAAGACCATGTGGTCCTCGTGTCTTTCCAGCATGTCGGCCATCTTGTCATTGGTGGCAGAGCCGATCGCGGCCATTGCTGCCTGCGCTTCCTGATCGGTCTTGACCCCGATCTCGTTGATCCTGTGCGCGACATCCTGCTGCTGTGCGGTCTTCAGCGAGGAGGTCAGCGCATCATAAAGCACCACCCGCTGCTTGGTATCCGTCTGCAGCTTGTTGATCAGCACCATCTGCGTCGCGGCCTGGTTCTGCAGACTGTCGACCCAGGTCTTGCCCTTCTCGATGTAACGCTCCAGCGTCTGGCTTTTCGCGACCTTCACCTGCTCGTCCTGCACCAGCGCGTTGTATTTCGCGTTGAGCGTCGCCAGCTCCGTCTCGAGCTTGGTCCGCGCCGCCGCGTCCTGCTCGACGCTGATCTTGTTTTCCAGCTCGATGATCCGCGGGTCCATCGACGATACTTCGGCCCGCACCGCCTCCAGCGCCGATACGGTCGTCTCCCGCTCGGTCAGCGTGCCCGCAAGATTGGTCTCGACCCGCGTCTTCTGGGTGTTCAGCACGTCAAGCTGGCCCTGAAGCAGCTTTACGATCACGTCGGATTTGCCGATCAGATCCTGCAGCTTGTCGTCGATGGTCGCCGCGCGCATCCGTTCCTGCCGCATCGATTCGGCCTTGGCGGAAGAGAAGAAGCCGATCACGCTTTCCATTCCGGTCTTGGTGCGCATCTCGTCGAATTCTTTCGAGAAGCCCGCCGTCACATCATCAAGCCCCATGATCAGCTCGGCGATATTGGCGTTCATCAGGTCGGTGTGCTGGTGAACATCCTCCAGCGTGGCATTTTCCACATCGATCGCGGCCTCGCCCGCATCAAGTTTCGCGCGGGCCTCCTCGATCCGCCCGGTGATGGCGCTGATCTTGGCCTGTGCCTCGGCAACCTGTGCCTCGCTTTCCTGAATCTGAGTTTCGAAATCGGCCATCATGCCCTCCGTTGAACCACTTTTTCCACATGGGGATGCGCAATCGGATTGCATCCCCGGCTGCACCGAAAATGAAGTGCCCGACCGTGGTTTGGCAAGGCGGGATTCTCGCATGTCAGGCCGGGGCATTCTTGCCCAAGTTGAGGTCCGCCGCCAAGGGGTCATTCGGGCGGGCGCGCAACTTCGGGCGGCTGTGCCCTTTCGTGACGCGAAAGGCCGGATCGCGCCGGCCTAAACCGGGATATTGTCGATCAGCCGAACGCCGCCCAGCCAGGCCGCCGCGAGCATCCGGCGGGGTCGCGCGGGGTCGACCGAGGGAAGCAGCGTGGCCGCGTCGCGCAGTTCGATGTGTTCCACCCTCTCGAACCCGCCGCGCGCATCGCCTCTGCCGCCTCGCGGATTGCCATCCGGTCGGATTGCCCGGCCCGGATATCCGCCGCCGCCGCCGAGATCGCCGCAAAAAGCACCGGTGCCCGGGCCCGCGCCGCCGCGTCAAGCCTGACATTGCGTGATGACATCGCCAGCCCGTCGGTCTCGCGGATGGTTTCGCAGCCCACGATATGAACCGGCAGGTTCAGATCGGCCACCAGCTTTTGCACCACCTGCAACTGCTGCCAGTCCTTCTGGCCGAAATAGCCCCGGTCGGCCATGGTCATCCCGAACAGCTTGGTCACCACCGTCGCCACACCGTCGAAATGGCCCGGCCGCATCTTGCCCTCCAGCGGTTCGGACAGGCCCGATACGCTGACCGTGGTGGCATAGCCCTCGGGATAGACCTCCTCCGGGGCGGGGGCGAAGATCGCATCCACCGGCACCGTCGCCAGAAGTGCCGCGTCGGCGGCTTCCGTCCGGGGATACTTCTTCAGATCCTCCGGGTTGTTGAACTGTTTGGGGTTCACGAAGATCGTCACGATCACACGGTCGCAATCGCGCCGCGCCGCCCGCGCGAGGCTGAGATGCCCGTCATGCAAGGCACCCATCGTCGGCACCACGCCAAGCATCTCGCCCGCCGCGCGCCATCCCCGGGCGGCAACGCGCATCTCGGCCACCGTCCGATAGATCGGGATCATGTCCTGGCCTTTGGCGCGATGTCGGGAAAGGAATGTTCGGGCCCCGGGAAAGTGCGGGCCCGCACCTCGGCCGCATAGGCGGCGATGGCGTCTGCGGCCATGGTCCCCAACTCTGCGTAGCGCTTGACGAATTTCGGCCGGAACTCGGTGAAGAGACCCAGCATGTCATCCACCACCAGTACCTGCCCGTCACAGGCCGCACCCGCGCCGATGCCGATCGTCGGGATCGTCAGCGCATCTGTGATCCGCGCCGCCAGCCCCTCCGGCACCTTCTCCAGAACCACCGAAAACGCCCCCGCGGCCTCGGTCGCCCGGGCATCGGCCATCACCTTCTCGGCCTCGGCTTCGCGGCCCACCACCTTGTAGCCGCCAAGCGTGTTCACCGATTGCGGCGTGAGGCCCACATGCGCCATCACCGGCACGCCGCGCGCGCTGAGAAAGGCGATCGTTTCGGCCATGTGCAGCCCGCCCTCCAGCTTCACCGCCGGGGCGCCGGTTTCGGCCATCAGGCGGCTGGCGTTGCGGAAGGCCTGCGCCGGCCCCTCTTCATATGACCCGAAGGGCATGTCGATCACCGGCATGGCCATTTGCACCCCCCGCACCACGGCGCGGCCATGCAGGATCATCATCTCCATCGTCACGCCAAGGGTGGAGGGCAGGCCATGGATCACCATCCCCACCGAATCGCCCACCAGAACCACGTCGCAATGCGGATCGACCAGGCGGGCCACCGGCGTTGAATAGGCCGTCAGCATCACCAGCGGCACCGTCCCCTTCCGCGCCCGGATATCGGGCGGCAGGACCGGACGGGCAGAGGATGTGGCGCTCATGTTCCGCCTCCGACGGCCAATGGGATCCCTCAACTGCCCAGCATATGGGCACAGGCCCCGCCGGGCTGCAACAGATTTGCGCCGCGGCGCAGCGCACCGGGGCTTGACCGCGCGGGGCCTGCCGGTATCTATGCCCCCGACCGACGGAGAACCCGATGACCCTGATCGAACGCATCACCCGCGAGGGTCTGGAGCCCGATGTCGAGCGCCCCGAACCCGGGAAGGTTCTGGCCGGCGATCCCGTGCACAGCACCTGGAACATCGAGGATTACGATGGCCTTTATGCCGGGCTCTGGCAATCGACCCCGGGCAAATGGACGGTCGCGTACGAGGAGTGGGAATATGTCCGCATCCTTGAGGGCCACTCCATCCTGACCGGGTCGGACGGCAGCGTCACCCATCTGAAGGCGGGCGACAGCTATATCATCCGCCCTGGATTTCGCGGAACATGGGAGGTCGTGGAGACCACGCTGAAGGATTACGTGATCCTCACCTGACGCAGACGCTATTGCGTTGCGAGGCCGCCGTCCCTGGCGATCTTGGCCAGTTCCTTTTCCTTCCGCGCGATGTTTTCCGGGGTGACCGGGACGATCCTTCCATAGGCATCGTCCATATATGCGCCTTCGATGGCCAGGCTCTCGGCCTCGGTCCGCACCTTCACGCGGGCACCGGGATCGACGCGGTTGTAAAGATCGATCGCATCCTGATTGAAGAGGCGGATGCAGCCCGCACTTGTCGCCCGCCCGATCGAGGCATTGTCGATGGTGCCGTGTATCCGGAAATAGGTGTCGCGCCCCCCGCGATAGAGATAGAGCGCCCGCGCGCCCAGCGGGTTGTCAAGCCCGCCTGGCAAGCCGCCTGCAAATTCCGCGTAAAGATCGGGGCGTGTCCGGATCATGTTGGCGGTCGGTTGCCACGACGGCCATTCCGCCTCGCGCCCGATCACGCCCGTGCCCTTGAACGACAGACCCTCCCGACCGACGGCGATGCCATAGCGGATCGCCCGCCCGCCATCGAGCACGTAGTAAAGCTTGCGGGCGAAGATATCGACCACGATGCTGCCCGGCGCGTCCCCGGCCGTATACGCCACCTCGGTGCGGCGGTTCTCGTCAAGAAGATACCGCTTTTCAACCGGCGGGATGAAATAGACGCCGTCCTGAATGCCGCCGTAGCCCTGGACCTCACCCTGCGGAGCCTTCTCCGTCGGCGGCGCCCCCGCGCAGGCAGCGATGAGGGGAAGAAGCAATAGCGCGGCAAGGCGCGGCAGGGAAAAGGTCACGATGCAGACTCGGCTGTTAGGGGCAACTCCCTGCACCTTGCGCCACGGAGAAGAGCCAGCGTCAACCCCCGAAGCGCAAGACACTCACCGGAAGGGCGGGCCTTGTTGCCCGGTTGCGTGCCCTGCGGGGCGGTCGGGCGGGGCTGCCCTCATGTCTTCGTAAAGCCAGACCATGCGGTCAATAAACCACATCTTGGCACCAAGCGTCACCACGAAGCCACATGCTGTGACCGAAGGGGAGAGCGTGTAAAGCCCCCAGGCAAGAGGAAAGAGGCCAAGTCCCGACAGCACCGCCAAAAGGGCCGCGATCCGCGCATGGTGCCGCGGAATCGGCACCAACGTCTGGTTGAGCCAGATCCGCTCGCCCAGAACGCCTCTGGAGGCCCAGCTCTCCATCGCGGCCGGGGGCGGAAAGGCACGCGGATTCGCCCAGGCCCAGACGATCAGCGCCGCCACCGGCACCATTGCCCAGCCACCGATCCAGACCCGGCTCCAGACCGCCGCCACGAACAGCGGCAGGATCGCGACGCGCGTCCAGACGCTCCAGGGGTTGGCATGGCGCATCCAGCCTTCGTCATCCAGCCGGAATGCCTTCGCAAGGCTCTGCATCACTGCTCTCCAGACCGCCGCCACCCTGATATGGTGACGGTGGCCGATCGTTTCACCCCCGTGGAATGCCTGCACGGCGCGCGCGCCCCGGGCCGCGCCGTGCACCGTCAGCGTGACGGGCTCCCGCGCTTCACCCCACCACGTTGAAGGCAGGGCCATAGGGGTAATGCGTGATGTCCTCCGGTTCGTCCTCGGTCACGACGAAGATGTCATGTTCGCGGTAGCCGCCCGCGCCGGGCATGCCTTCGGGGATCGTCAGCATCGGCTCCATGCTGATCACCATGCCGGGCTCCAGCACCGTATCGATATCCTCGCGCAGCTCCAGCGCCGCCTCGCGGCCGTAGTAGTGGCTGAGGATGCCGAACGAATGCCCATAGCCGAAAGTGCGGTATTGGAGCATCTGCCGCTCTGCCAGGAACTCGTTGATCTTCATGGTGATCTCGGCGCAAGAGGCCCCGGGGCGCAGAAGCTTCATCCCGAATTCATGGCTGTCGATATTCGTCTGCCAGACCTTCATCGACGCGTCATCCACCTCGCCCACGAAGAGCGTCCGCTCCAGCGCCGTGTAATAGCCGCTGATCATCGGAAAGCAGTTGAGGCTGAGAATATCGCCATGCCGCAGCTTCCGGTTCGTCACCGGGTTATGCGCGCCATCGGTGTTGATCCCGGACTGGAACCAGACCCAGGTGTCACGATATTCCGCATCCGGAAAGCGCTTGGCGATCTCCCGCTCCATCGCATCCCCGACCGGCGATGGACACCTCCAGCTCCGTCGCCCCGACCGCAATCGCATCGCGGATGGCATAGCCGCCCACATCGGCCACGTTGGAGCCGTGCTTGATCAGTGCGATCTCGGCCGGCGATTTCGTCATCCGCTGGTGCATTGTCGCGGGTGCGATATCCATCCCCCGCTTTGGCTTCAGGAAGGTGTTGAACTTCTCGGCCCGTTCCATCGTCAGATGGTCCGCCTCGCAGCCCACGGCCTTGCCCGTCCCGGTGACCGAGGCCACGGCCCGCCACATATTGTCGCGCTGCCAGTCGGTATAGGTGATGTTGTCGCCGATGGACCGCCGCCAGGGCTGCCCCGCATCGATCCCGGCGCTGATCGTCACGCAATCGGCCTTTGTCACCACACAGGCATAGGGCCGCCCGAAGGTGCAGTAGAGAAACCCCGAATAATAGGCCACGTTGTGCATCGAGGTCAGCACCACGGCATCCAGGTCGTGCATCGCCATGATCTCGCGCAGGCCCGCCAGCCGGTCTTCGTATTCCTCGGCGGCAAAGGGCAGCGTGGCCTTCTGGCCGTTGTGAAAGCGGTACATTTCGGGTCGGTTCAAGGGCATGTCAGACCTCCGTCACGGGGTTCGCCGCGGAACCCCGAAAGGTCCCGGCGTACAGGACGGTGGCAGCGGACCGCTGCAAGCGACGGGGTGCCCCCCTGCGGCGACGCCATCGCCACGGCTCGGGCGGGACCATGCTCTTCCACGGGCCGTTTGGCAAGCCCGGCGCAATCCTGCCGATCCTCTTGCATCCTGCCATGACGACCCCATCTGACGGTCATGGGAATTGATCGGAGAACAAGAATGCGCTGCCCGGTAGACAATGAAACGCTCGTAATGGCCGACAGGAACGGGGTCGAGATCGACTATTGCCCGAAATGCCGCGGCGTGTGGTTGGACCGGGGAGAGCTGGACAAGATCATCGAGCGCGCCGCCGGGGACGAAGCGCCGCGCGCCGCGGCACCACGCGC
>JAAURK010000188.1 GCA_012032275.1 Tabrizicola sp. | reverse complement strand
GGCCAGAACCTGCGCCAGTTCCGCCCGCCCCGGCGGCACCGGCAGATACAGCAGGTCCGCCCCCGCCGCCTCGAACGCCTTCAGCCGCCGGATGCCTTCGTCCAGCCCGTAGCTGCCCAGCATCACCCCATCCGCCCGCGCACAGAAGATGAAGGGCGCCCGAGCGCCCGCGCCGCAGCCGCCCCCGCGCGGATACGCTCCACCGCCAGATCGGCCTCATAGGCGGGATTGCCCGGCACCATCACCGTATCCTCGACCGAAATCCCGGAAAGCCCCGCTTCCGCCGCCAGCCGGACGGTTTCCGCCACCCCGTCCGGATCATCCGCGAAGCCGTTCTCGAAATCGCCCGACACCGGCAGCGGCGTCGCCGCGACGATCATCTCGGCATGGGCCAGGGCCTCGTCCCGGCTGACCCCGCCAAGATCGGGCCGCCCCAGCGTGAAGGCATGCGCCGCCGAAGATGTCGCCAGCGCCTTCGCCCCCAGGGCCGCCATCATCCGAGCCGATCCCGCATCCCATGGGTTGGGGATCACGAAACAGCCCTGCCGGTGCAAGACGTGGAAATCATCATGTCGGCTCATGCACGTACCCTCTCCGATTTTGGATCATACATCGGCACCAGCGATGCCACCGCCTCATGCCGCTGCCCGGCCACCTCGATCTCGTAGCGCGACGCCAGAAGATCGGCCGCGCTCTCTTCCGCGCAGGGCACATAGCCAAGCGACCGACGCCCCGAGGAAATGTCCGTAATTGCCCGAGGTCACCGGGCCCACGATGGCCCCGTCACGGACCACGGCCTCGTTGTGGAAAAGCAGCGGCTCCGGGTCGATCAGGCGGAACTGCATCAGCCGCCGCCGCAGCCCCTGCTCTGCCTTTCGCATCACCGCCTCGCGCCCGATGAAGGCGGGCTTGCGCTGCGAAACCGCAAAGCCGAGCCCCGCCTCCAGCACATGATCCTCATCGGTGATGTCATGGCCGAAATGGCGATAGGCCTTTTCGATCCGGCAACTGTCCAGCGCGTGAAGCCCGCACAGCACCATGCCGCCGTCCGCCGCCTCCAGCGTCTCGAACACATGCGCGGCCTGATCGGTCGGCACATAGATCTCCCAGCCAAGCTCCCCGACATAGCTGACCCGATGCGCCCGGGCGAGCCCCATGCCGATCTCGATTTCCCGCGCCACCCCAAAAGGATGCGCGGCATTGCTGAAGTCGTCTGGCGAGACCGCCTGCAACAGGTCGCGGCTCGCCGGTCCCATCACGCAAAGCACTGCCTCGGCCGCAGTGACATCGGTGATCACGGCGAAATCCTCACCCAGATGCCGGCGGAGCCAGGCCAGATCGCGCTGCAGCGTGGCCCCGGGCACCACCAGCAGATAGGCGGTTTCCGACAGCCGCGTCACCGTCAGATCGCATTCGATCCCCCCCCGCGGGTTCAGCATCTGCCCATAGACGATCCGCCCGACGGCCACGTCCATCTCTGCCGCGCAGACCCGGTTCAGGAACCGGCAGGCATCGCGCCCCTCCACCCGGATCTTCCCGAACGAGGTCATGTCGAACAGGCCGACGCCGGTCCGCACCGCCATATGTTCGGCCCGCTGGTTCGCGAACCAGTTCTGCCGACCCCAGCCATACCGGTACTCCTGCGCCTCGCCCGGTCTGGCGAACCAGTTCGCCCGCTCCCAGCCCGCAACCTCGCCAAAGACCGCGCCCCGGGCCTTCAGATGCTCGTGGAGCGGGCTGCGCCGCACCCCCCGGCTTGTCGCCATCTGCCGGTAGGGGAAGTGATCGGCGTAAAGAAGCCCCAGCGTCTCGCTGACCCTTTCCTTCAGGTAGCAGCGGTTCTTCTGGAAGGGCTGTGCGCGGCGGATATCCACCTCCCACAGATCGAACGGCGGCTCGCCCTCGGTGATCCAATGTGCCAGCGCCATGCCCGCCCCACCCGATCCCGCGATCCCGACCGAATTGTAGCCCGCCGCCACCCAGTAGCCGCCCAGCTCCGGCGCCTCTCCAAGATAGTACCGGTCATCAGGGGTGAAGCTTTCGGGACCGTTGAAGAAGGTGTGGATGCCTGCTGTCTGGAACAGGGGCAGGCGATTCATCGCCGCCTCGAGGATCGGCTGGAAATGCTCCCAATCCTCGGGCAGGGTGTCGAACTCGAAATCCTCCCGGATGCCGTCCATGCCCCAGGGCTTCGCTTTCGGCTCGAAGGCGCCGACCATCATCTTGCCCGCGTCCGATTTGTAATAGGCGCATTCGTCCGGCACCCGCAGCACCGGCAGATGTCCAAGCCCGGCAATCGGTTCCGTCACCAGATAGAAATGCTCGCAGGCATGAAGCGGCAGCGTCACGCCCGAGCTTGCAGCAAGCTCCCGCCCCCACATCCCGCCGCAGTTCACCACCAGATCGCAGGCGATATGTCCGGGCGCGCCGTCGGCCAGATAATCGACACCGGTCACCCGGCCATTCCCCTGGGTGACGCCGGTCACCTTGCACTGCTCCACGATCCGCGCGCCGCGCATCCGCGCACCCTTGGCCAGCGCCATCGCGATATTGGCCGGGTCGCACTGCCCGTCAAGCGGCAGATGCACCGCCCCGACCACATCGCCGATGTTCAGATGCGGATAGGCCGCCTTCGCCTCGGCAGGCGAAATCTCCTGCACATCGACGTCGAAGATCCGCGCCACCGTGGCCTGGCGCAACAATTCCTCATGCCGCGCCGCGGTCAGCGCAACCGAGATCGATCCCACCTGCCGCATCCCGGTTTCGACCCCGGTCTCGGCCGCCAGCTTCACGTAAAGATCCGCCGAATATTTGGCGAGCCGCGTCATGTTCGCCGATCCGCGCAACTGCCCGATCAACCCGGCGGCATGCCAGGTCGTCCCGCAGGTCAGCCGCCTGCGCTCCAGAAGCACCACATCCGTCCAGCCGGCCTTGGCCAGATGATAGGCCACCGAACAGCCCGAGATGCCCCCCCCGATGATGACGGCCCGCGCCTGCTTTGGAATCTCCACCATTCCCCGACCCAATCTTTCCCTTCAGAAATATCCCACGGGGGTCCGGGGGTGTGAAACCCCCGGTCCGCCGGATGTCATGCGCGGATGCGCCCGTTCTTCGGATCCCAGGCCGCGCCCGGCCCGATGACCTCGGCGGCCAGCCGTTGCCCGAAGACCTCGACCTCCACTGCCGTCCCGGCGCGCGCCAGCTCCGTCTTCAGCATCCCCAATGCGACCACATGGCCAACCCGGTAGCCCATGGCGGCAGAGGTGACTTCGCCCACGATCCGTCCGCCGGACCAGAGGTTTGCCATATAGGGCGGGTCGCAGGGGCCGGTCTCAACCTTGAGCGACACGAAACACTTGGCCACCCCGCGCTGTTTTTCGGCCATAAGTGCTGCGCGCCCGGGAAAGTCGTGTTCCCAGTCGATGAACCGCTCCAGCCCGCCCTCGAGCAGCGAGTAATCGGTCGAAAGATCGCCCTTCCACGCCCGATAGCCCTTCTCGATCCGCAAGCTGTTCAGCGCCCGCATCCCGAAAGGCTTGGCGCCCCCCGCCACCAAGGCGTCCCAGATCGCCGGAATGGCCGCGACGGGCGCATGCACCTCCCAGCCAAGTTCCCCGGCGAAGGACACCCGCGCCAGCACCGCTTCATGATCCGCCACCCGCCACATCTCATGGCTGAACCATGGCAGCGACAGATCGGCGTCCGAGATCGTTGCAAGCAGGGCACGCGATTTCGGCCCCGTCACGATCAGCGTCGACAGCTCCGCGCTCCGGTCGCGCAGGTCGAGTTGCAAAGGCAAGCCAGCCCGCAGCCAGGAGCCATCATGCCCCTGTGCCGCAGCGGCTGTGATCAAGGTGAAATCGTCGAGTCCGTTGCAGGCAATCATCATCTCGGTCACGATCCGTCCGCGATGATCGGGGAAATAGGCAAGCGCCATCCGACCGGATGGTGGCAGCCGTCCCGATATTTTTGACAGAAGCCATCGCCCTGCCCCCTGCCCGCTCAGGTGAAACCGCGAGAACCCGGGCAGGTCAAGCACACCCACGCCATCCCGGACCGCCGCGCATTCGGCCGCGATCCGCGGCTCCCAGGGCCCGGCGCGGGTCCAGGTCTGCGCCGCCTCCCAAGTGGTGTCGTCGCCGGGCAAGGCATACCACTCCGCCCGTTCCCAGCCATTGTAGGGCGCCATCACCCCTCCGGCCGCGCGCACCCGGTCATGCACCGGCGAAAGCTTGCGGTCCGGTGCCGCGGGCCAGCGCGCCATCGGGAAATGCATCCCGTATTCGTGACCGTAGACCTCCATCCCCTTCCTCAGGCAGTAATCCGGATCCTCCCAGCCGGTGAAGCGGCGGGGATCGCAGGACCACATGTCCCATTCCGTGCCGCCTTCCGTCACCCATTCGGCCAGAACCTTGCCCGCGCCCCCGGCCTGGCAGATGCCGAAGGTGAAAACGCAGGCCTCGAACGCATTGGGCACCCCGGGCATCGGCCCGATCAGCGGGTTTCCGTCGGGGGTGTAGGGGATCGGGCCGTTGATCACCTTGGTCAGCTGCGCCTTCTCCAGCAGCGGCACCCGCGCCATCGCATCGGCGATATACCATTCCAGCCGTTCCAAATCGTCGGGGAACAGCTGGAAACTGAAATCCTGGGGGAAGGGATCGTCGCCGCCGGTCCAATGGGCGCGGCAGTTCCGCTCATAGGGGCCAAGGTTGAAGCCCTGCTTCTCCTGCCGCAGATAATAACTTGAATCCACATCCCGAAGCAGCGGCAGCTTTACCCCCGTCCCGGCCGACCAGGCGGCCACCTCCGGGATCGTGTCGAAAAGCATGTACTGATGGCTCATCACCGTCATCGGCAGATCGCGGCCGAACATCCGGCCGACCTCGCGCGCATAATATCCGGCGGCGTTCACCACAAACTCGCAGCGCACCTCGCCCTTCGGCGTGGTCAGAACCCAGTCATCCCCGTCGCGCCGGGCCGCGGTCACCGGGCAGAAGCGTTCGACCTTCGCCCCAAGGCTGCGCGCGCCCTTGGCCAGGGCCTGGGTCAACTGCGCTGGGTCGATGTCACCGTCATGGGGATCGTAAAGCGCGCCGGTCAGATCATGGGTCTCGACGAACGGATATCTGCCGCGGATCTCGTCCGGCCCGAGGATGTCGAGATCCATCCCCTGATACCTGCCCATCCCGACAACACGCTGAAACTCCATCAGTCTTTCACGGCTATGCCCCAGCCGAACGGATCCGGTGACGTGATAGTTCATCGGATAATCGACCGCCGCACCAAGCCCGCGATAAAGCTCCGCCGAATAGCGCTGCATGTTCATGATCGACCAGCTTGACGAAAACGTCGGCACATTCCCCGCCGCATGCCAGGTCGATCCCGCCGTCAGCTCGTTCTTTTCCAGCAAAAGCGCATCCGTCCAGCCCGCCTTCGCCAGGTGATAAAGCGCCGAGGCACCCACCGCCCCGCCCCCAATGATCACCACCCGAGCCGAAGCAAATTCAGCCATCGCCGCCTCCCTGAACCGCCGCCACTATCAACTCAGACGCGCCCGCTTTCAATTCGGCGAGAACCGGGGTATTGATCGACAAACCCGATCAACAATTCATCTGTCCCCAAATATCCCACGGGGGGTCCGGGGGGTGTGAAACCTCCCGGCGCTCGCCCCATGCGCAGCGGTCAACCCATGCAGATCGACCTCCTCGACACCTTCCTCGACCTCGCCGAAACCCGCAGCTTCCACCGCACCGCCGAACGGCTCCGGATCACCCAGTCCACCGTCTCGGCCCGCGTCGCCGCCTTGGAACAGGCTGTCGGCCAGCGTCTTTTCGACCGCTCCCGCGCGGGCACCGACCTCACCCCCGAAGGCAAGCGGTTCGAGCCCCATGCCCGCGCGCTTCGCCACGAATGGAACGAGGCCCGCCGCCGCATCCAGATCCCGCAGGGGGCGGCCCAGCTCCTCCGCCTCGGCATCCAGAACGACCTTGCGGCGGTCTACCTTGGCGACTGGGTGGCCGAGTTCCGCGCCGCCCTCCCCGAGACCGCCTTCTACATCGAGCCCGACTATTCCAACCAGATGTGCGCCGACCTTCTGACCGGCATCCTCGACTTTGCGGTGATGTTCAGCCCGAAGCCGCATCCCGACCTGCATTTCGAAAGCGCGGGCGAGGTGACCTACCGGATGATCTCCACCGACACTCCTCGCCTCGCCGAGGTCACCCCCGACCGCTTCGTCTTCGCCCATTTCTCCCCGGCGTTCGAGGAGATGCACCGCCAGCTCACCCCCGACCTCGCCACTTCGCCGGTGTCGGTCGGCCAGTCCGGCTCCGTCGTCTCGCTTCTGATGGCGATGGGCGGCTCCGGCTATGTGCTGGAGAAAACCGCCACCGACCTCATCGCCAGCGCCCGCTTCATCCCCGTGGAGGACGCCCCGCCCCTCCGTCAACCCGTCTTCGCCGCCCTCCACATCCGCCACCGCACGCAAAGCCTGCACCGCAAGCTCACGCAACTGGTGGCAAGGCATTTCCCGGGGGTAAGCGGTTGACGCGGGCAGATTGGCCACGCGAAGATCATCCCGCCGTCGCCCCACGCCTACCCTCCTGCGGAGCGGATGGGGCCGACCCACAGGACCATCGGGTGCCCCGAAAACCCCCGCCCAGGCGTCAATCATCGCCCAAGCGAGGGGATTGTGTCCCGGTCGAACCCGTTTCGGTTTGAAAGCTGCGGAAGCCGTGGGGGGCGCTGGCGGCGATTTCGAGTGCTGATTGCTTGGGCTTAGCTTTTGTATGGATCTTGTTGCGCAATCAATCCACCCCAGCAGGGCGATTTCAACAGACGCGAATCCACAAACGCAGTGGAACCGCTCTTGCTGGGGCCGTTATTTTATCCAGTTATTCAGATCAAGATGAAATCATTAAAAGATAGACTGCTGGCGTCCTGTATGAAGTCAATCGTTAGATCTGCGGCTCCATCAAAGTCTCTATCAATCTCCAGGACGTTGTTTTCAAGTCGCGCAACCACATTGTCCGACCTTGTCGCGGCTATCTCCTGACCTGAGTTCTCGATGAAATCGATCCATTCCTCGAACGACTGATCACCGATGAAATCCAGCTCGGTAAATGAGGTCGTACTTCCAGTGTTGTTCACATTGAGCACGATCTTGTCCACGCCGACTTCAAAAAAGCGTATGGCGTCGGAATTGCCTGCGTCACTCTCACCAGGCTGGAACTCATAGCGGAATCGGTCGAAACCAGCACTTCCACTCATCAAGTCTCCGCCTGCGCCGCCAACAAACAGCGCGGAATTTGTCGAAGTCATGATGTCTGCACCCTCGTTACCGATAAGCCAGCCGCTACCAAGGAGAAGGTCGTTTCCTTCGCCACCCTGGATGAAGTCAAACGATGATCCGCCGAAAATTTGATCATTTCCCGCATCACCTTGCAAAATATCGAAGCCATCACCACCAAATATGCGGTCATCTCCGCCCAGACCTCTGATTACGTCGCTCGCCGCGGTACCCGTGAGCTCATCATTTCCTGCTGTACCGGTGATTGCAGATTCCATTTCCAACACTCCTAAAAGGTTCATCCTGCTCCAGTCGCCAATTGACTTGGTGACGAAACAGACACCAAAAGACAAATTGGCTTGGTGATTCCAAAGGTAGCAGACGGTCGAATGACCGACGATACACCAACCTGTTATCTGCGGATCATATGCGACATCTCGCGCATTATTTATGTCACCCGAAGCGCAATATCGCTTATCAACCTATGGTGGCAGATTTCCGCCGACCAAGTTTCAGCAGGAAGCCTTGATGATGCGACTGCGCCTAACTAAATTGATGGATGTTGTTGCGTAAATCACGCTTCTGGCCTGATTTTCTCTTTCACCTTCGGCATCAGTCGACACGAACGATCCCGGCCTTTCCGAGGGCGGAGAAGCGGTACATCAGGGCGACGCGGATCTGGATTTGGCCAGCTTGCCGGATCGAATCTCTTGCGGCGATATGCTCTCAGCGAGGCGTAAGGCGGGCGCCAACCCGTCTTCGCCGCCCTCCACATCCGCCACCGCACACAAAGCCTGCACCGCAAAACTCACCCAACTCGTC
>JAAURK010000187.1 GCA_012032275.1 Tabrizicola sp. | reverse complement strand
CGCGATCCAGCGCGATATCGCCAACCTCAAGGCGGCACTGGCGGGCGTGCAGGTCGAGGAGGCGTTCCTACCGGTGGCCGCGCCCGGCAGCGCTGTGGCGGGCGGATCGACGCAATCTGGGCAATGCAGGCAGAGCGGCGCGGTATCGTTCGGCTGGCCGTCGGCATCAAGATAGATGAGTTCCGTCCGGTCTCCGGCGCAGATCACGATCGCCCCGGCGCCTGCCATAGGGGTCAGTGCCACGGATCGCAGCCCGCCGACCAATGCAAGGGCAACGATCAACGCCAGTCGCGGCAGGGTGCGGGCGAGCATGTCCATGCTGCGGGTATCGGCGATCCGGACCCCTGCTGCCTTGACTATGGTCAACGATCGGCAAGCGGCAGCCACATGGCGGACCGCCCGGCAAATGATCCGGCAGGACTGGATCTGGTGGCGTCAGGTCCGCACTGCCGGCGTTCCGGGTCCGGAAAAAAGGGGGCCCGAAGGCCCCCCGGTCAGTGAACGACAGCCTCGCTTGGCCTTGAGCGGCGCGACGAGCTGACACGGTCGCCGATGATCAGGCCATCGGGACCGGCGCTGACGGCAATGGTGCTGCCGTCAAGCACGTCGCCCGACAGGATCATCTCGGCCAGCGGATCCTGCAGATGGCGCTGGATCACCCGCTTCAGCGGGCGCGCACCGAAGACCGGATCGTAGCCCTCCTCGGCCAGCCAGGTCCTTGCGCCCTCATCGACGTTGAGCGTGATCTTGCGGGTCGCAAGCCGCGCCTCAAGCCGCTTCAGCTGGATGGTCACGATCCCGGCCATATCGGCACGGTTCAGACGGTCGAAGATGATCTGTTCGTCCAGACGGTTGAGGAATTCGGGCCGGAAATGCTGGCGGACCGCTTCTTCGACCTCGCGCCGCGCGGCACCTGCATCCGCGCCTTCGGGCAGTTCGGAAAGCGCGCGCGCGCCGAGGTTGGAAGTCAGCACGATCAGCGTCTGCTTGAAATCGACCCGGCGGCCTTGCCCGTCGGTCAGCACCCCGTCGTCAAGCACCTGCAACAGCACGTTGAACACATCCGGATGCGCCTTTTCGACCTCGTCGAACAGCAGCACCTGATAGGGACGGCGCCGGACGGCTTCGGTCAGTACGCCGCCCTCGTCATAGCCGACATAGCCCGGAGGCGCACCGATCAGCCGCGCAACGGAATGCTTTTCCATGAATTCCGACATGTCGATGCGGACCATCGCATTGTCATCATCAAAGAGGTATTCGGCGACAGCCTTGGTCAGTTCCGTCTTGCCCACGCCGGTCGGCCCGAGAAAGAGGAAAGACCCCAGCGGCCGGTTCTCGTCGTTCAGGCCGGCCCGGGCGCGGCGGACGGCATTGGCCACCGCCACCAGCGCGGCATGCTGGCCGACGACCCTTTGGCCAAGTTCTTCCTCCATCCGCAGCAGCTTTTCGCGCTCGCCCTCCAGCATCTTCGACGTCGGAATGCCGGTCCAGCGTTCCACCACTTCGGCGATCTGTTCGGGGCGCACGGCCTCGGCGACAAGGGCGTCGCCGTCACGCGCCTCTGCCTCGGCCAGCGATTTCTCCAGCGCCGGTATGCGGCCGTATTGCAGCTCTCCCGCCTTGCCGAAATCGCCGTCGCGCTTGGCCTGTTCCAGCTCGGCCCTGGCATGGTCAAGCTTTTCCTTCAGCCCGCGCGCGGCCTCCAGACTGTCGCGTTCGGCCTGCCACTGCGCCGTCATTTCGGACGACCGTTCCAGAAGATCGGCAAGCTCCTTCTCTAACCGGTCGAGCCGGTCTTTCGAGGCCGCGTCATCCTCTTTCTTCAGCGCCTCGCCCTCGATCTGCAATTGCAGGATCTGGCGGTCGATGGCATCCAGTTCTTCGGGTTTGGAATCCACTTCCATCCGCAGGCGGCTTGCCGCCTCGTCCATCAGGTCGATGGCCTTGTCAGGCAGGAAGCGGTCGGTGATGTAGCGATGGCTGAGCGTTGCAGCCGCCACAAGCGCGCTGTCGCTGATGCGCACGCCGTGGTGCAGCTCGTATTTCTCCTTGATTCCCCGCAGGATGGAGATCGTGTCCTCGACCGTAGGCTCTTCGACGAAAACCGGCTGGAACCGGCGGGCGAGGGCCGCGTCCTTTTCCACATACTTGCGGTATTCATCCAGCGTGGTCGCGCCAACGCAGTGCAGCTCCCCCCGCGCCAGTGCCGGCTTGATGAGGTTCGCCGCATCCATCGCACCTTCGGATTTGCCCGCGCCGACCAGCGTGTGCATCTCGTCGATGAAAAGGATCACCTCGCCCGCAGCGGCGGTGATCTCGTTCAGGACGGCCTTCAGCCGCTCCTCGAATTCGCCGCGATATTTCGCCCCGGCGATGAGCGCCCCCATGTCGAGCGCCAGGAGCTTCTTGTTCTTCAGGCTTTCCGGCACGTCGCCGTTGACGATGCGCAGCGCGAGACCCTCGGCGATGGCGGTCTTGCCGACACCCGGTTCGCCGATCAGCACGGGGTTGTTCTTGGTGCGGCGCGACAGAACCTGCATCGCGCGGCGGATTTCCTCGTCACGGCCGATGATCGGGTCGATCTTGCCTTCATCCGCGGCCTCGGTCAGGTCGCGGGCATATTTCTTCAGCGCGTCATACCCGGCTTCGGCGCTGGCGGTATCGGCGGTGCGGCCCTTCCGGATGTCGTTGATCGCGGCGTTGAGCGTCATCGCCGTGACCGCGCCCGCATCAAGCGCATCCTTGGCGCGGGTGTTCACCAGCGCCAGCGCGGTCAGCAGCCGCTCCACTGGAACGAAACTGTCGCCCGCCTTCTTCGCAACCGTCTCGGCCTCGTCCAGAACGCGGACGAGCGAGGGGTCGATATAGGTCTGGCCGTCGCCGCCGGTCACCTTCGGCAGCTTTGCAATCGCTGCATCCACAGCCTCGAGCACGCGTTCGGGCGCGCCACCGGCCCGGCGGATCAGATTGGCCGCCAGCCCCTGATCGTCATCCATGAGCGCCTTCAGCAGGTGATCGGGCAGCACCCTCTGGTGGCTTTCCCGCATGGCAATCGTCTGGGCGGCCTGAAGGAAACCGCGCGACCGCTCCGTGAACTTTTCCAGGTTCATCGGCCTTCTCCTTTCGCAAGCGCCCCGTCGCGGATGCCCGGCAATCCAGCACATCCCGAAGGGCCTTGACGGTGATCTGGGATCGGCGGGATGGCATTGCAATCCCGACCGGACCGGAATTTTTTGACGCAGGGTCAAGGCCCAGGCCCGTGGGAAGCCGTCCGTCGGCCTTTCTCCGCCGATCGGGCGGTGGGCTTTAGGCGGGTTAGAGCCCAGTTGTTTCGTAATTCAGGACAATCACTTGCGCGGTCCGCACCGAATATCAAATAGATGACGCATGTAGAGAGTGAGGTTGATGAGCGACAACAAGCTTCCCATCATCCACAAGGCTCCGGTCGAAGGCATCCGCATGAATGTTGCCCGCGCCGGACTAGCCATTGGCGATGAAGCACAGATCGACCGGCTGTCGGATGGCCGGATCGGTGTTTTCGCACGTGTGCGAAAGCCGTTGTTCGGGGTGTTTACCCGCCGCAAGACGGAGTTGCTTGGTCATCTTGGCCCGATGGCGGAAGATCTTCTGTCGCTGCCGCTCAGCCAGGGATCCTCGCTGCGGATCCGGATCGTCGACCTTCTGCCAGAGCATCTGGCCAACGGCTATCCGCCAGAGGTCTATATCTCTGTCTGGGGCGATCCGCGCCATATCTCGCCTTTCCTTGGCATTCCGGCCGCCAGCGCGGCACAGGACGGGATCGACGCCGCCGAGGATCAGCAAGTGGTGCAAGGCAAGGCCGCGCGCCTGCCCCGCATCCATCCGGCGTAAGCCGCCACCCGGCGCGTCAGGGTTCATACCGGACATAGGCGAAGGCATGGCCATCCGCGGCCCAGCTTGGCACATTGATCGTGCCTTGTCCGCCGGTGAATTCCCGTATCCGTTGCCGGTTCTTGCCGTCAGGGTCACACAGCACCAGCGCCACGGGCAAGTCCGCGGGATGCCCTGTCGTGCCCGGGGGATAGGCAAGATAAACGAGGTGCTGCCCACAGGGTGACGGATGGGGAAACCAGTTCACCCATTTGTCGGCGAAAAGGCGGCGCTGCCCCGATCCGTCCGCCCGCATGACCCAGATCTGCGCATGCGCATCACCGGCATCAGGCCGGTCGCAGTTGTAGTAGATCAGGCTTCCGTCGGCCGAATAATCCGGCCCATCGCAATGCCCCTCGCCACGCGTGAGCCTTCTTTCCGCGCCACCCTCGACGGCGATGGTATAGACGTCGATGACCTTACGCCCGCCCCGCGCCGCGACATAGCCCAGACGCTGACCGTCCGGGGACCAGCCGTGCCACCAGCTTGGCGCATCCGCGGTCACCGCGACCGGAACGCCGCCGCCCGCGGGCATGCGAAAGATCTCGGACCCGCGATCGGTGTGATGCGAGAGGGCAATCCACTTTCCGTCGGGCGAGAGACCGTGATCGTTGTTGCAGCGGTTGGCAAACCCCGTCTCGACCGCCGTCAGGGCCGGCGCGTCTAGCGGCACCCGGAAGAGCCGCCCGCCTCCGTTCACCAGAAGGCTTCCGCCGGATGGATCCCAGTTCGGCGCCTCGATCCGGTGATCCACGGCAAGCACCTCATGCGCCTGCCCGGTCGCCAGCGTGTATATCTCCAGAATGCTGCGCATCAGTCCCGCCGCTTTGGCACCAGAAGGCGCTTCGGGCGGATCGCCTCTGCCGCCTTGAAGAGGCCGAAGGTCTGGTTCACGTAATTCACCGCGCCGCCGATCTTGTCCAGATAGGCGGCAAGTTCGGGCGTGCGCTCCGCCTCGACGAGCTGCACCGGGCGGGCGGGGTCCACGGCTTCGATCTGCACATAGAACAGCGGCTCGCCCCGGCGCAGCACGATATCCTTCTGCGGCTCATGCCATTCGAAGGCCCACATCAGCGGACGCGGCCAGATCGTCAGCGGAAAGCGGCCGCCGAAAATCGTGCCGAGCAGAGGATCGGGACGGTAATGCGCAAAGGCCGCCACCTCGGAGAGATAGACCATCTCGTCGGCGACAAAGCAGTAGGGCAGCATCATCTGCACGGTCGGCCTGTCGGGATAGCGCCATTCCGCCTCGTTCACGAGGACCATCAGATCGCCAAGCTTGTTGGCACGGATCGGGCTTGCGCTGCCCGCCCGGTTGATCAAGACCGCCTTGCCCTTTTCGTCCCGCTTGAAGCCGATGTGAATGTCGAACGGGCATTTCACCACGAAATACCGGCTTTCCAGCTGGATCACGGCCGGGCAGCGGCCGGCGCTTTTGGCATGGGCCTTGTTCGAGGGGCGGACGATCAGCCGTTCGGGCGGGTCATAGAGGACGGCGTTCTTGTCGGAGGTCAGGAACCAGCCCACCGTCACCGGGCCGGTCTCCGGGCCATCGTCCGGCCGATCGAAACTGACGGTGATTTCCATGGACAGCCCCTTTGCGCGCGCTGGGCGGCACATTTGCCCCAAACCGACCAGCTGTCAACGAAACGCCGGTCCGGGGCAGCCCTGGGTGGCCGACCGCTCTGGCCGGGAAAGCCGCGCGGCTGCCGATCTTCCGAAGGGGGCTGACAACGCCGTCTTGACGCATCGCGCTTCGCAGCGTCTAAGGGCGCATCATGGCTGAAAAGACCGCGGCGAAACCGGGAAAGAAGACCCGGCGCAAGACATCGAGACCGGTCCTGGCCGGGAAGCGGCGGCTTCGCCGGGCCGGGAAATGGGCCCTGCGCATCATTGGCGGTGTGGCCGGTTTCCTTCTGGCGCTGATCCTTCTCTTTGGTCTGGTCATCAATCCGCCGGTCAACATCTACCAGATGCAGGAAAGCTGGCGGTTGGGCGGGCTGGACCGGAGCTGGGCAGATTGGGACGAGATCGCACCGGTCATGGCGCGGTCTGTGGTCGCGGCGGAAGATGCGAATTTCTGCAGTCACTGGGGGTTCGACATGGCCGCCATCCGCGCAGCGATTGCGGCGGGCGGCAACCGCGGCGGATCGACGATCACCCAGCAGGTGGTCAAGAACGTCTTTCTCTGGCACGGGCGGACCTATCTGCGAAAGGCGATGGAAGCTGGTCTGACCCCGGGGGTGGAGCTTTTCTGGTCGAAGCGGCGGATCCTGGAGGTCTATCTGAACGTGGCCGAATTCGATGAAGGCGTCTTTGGTGTGCAGGCCGCGGCACGGCACTACTTCGGCGTCGATGCCCGCGATCTTTCGGCGCTGCAGGCGGCGCGCCTTGCCGCGATCCTGCCCGACCCGAAGGGCAGAAGCGCCTCCAAGCCGTCAAGCTTCGTGCGCTCACGCACGCGGGCGATCATCAGCGGGGCCGAGACCATCGCGGCGGACGGTCGTTCCGCCTGTTTCGAGGGCTGAATTGGCCGCGGGGATTGAATTTTCCGTTCCGGGGCGGCAAGGAGGGGGAATTCCAGAGGTGTCCGGCCGATGAACCGACTGTATCACGTTCCGCTTTCCCCGTTCTGCCGCAAGGTGCGTCTGGCACTGGCGGAGAAGAAGATCGAAGTGGAACTGGTGGAGGAGCGCTACTGGGAGGCCTCGCCGGATTTCCTGCGCCGCAATCCGGCGGGCAAGGTGCCGGTCCTGCGCATGGACGGCCGGGTGATGAGCGAGAGTCAGGCGATCTGCGAATATCTGGAAGAGGTGGTGCCGGACCCCGCACTGCTGCCGCGCAACGCCGACGAACGCTATGAGGTGCGCCGTCTTTGCGCCTGGTTCGACGACAAGTTTCAGCAGGAAGTGACGTCGAAGCTGTTGTACGAGCGGGTCAACAAGAAGATCACCGGCCAGGGTTATCCGGATTCGAGAAATGTGAAATCGGGATCGGCGCGGATCAAGTATCATCTGGATTACCTCGCCTGGCTTCTGGACCAGCGGCGCTGGCTTGCCGGCGATGTGATGACGCTGGCGGATTTCGCGGCGGCGGCGCATCTGAGTTGCCTTGACTACATCTCGGACGTGGACTGGAACCGGCATGCGGTGCTGAAGGACTGGTATGCCAAGATCAAGTCGCGTCCTTCTTTCCGGACGCTGCTGGCCGATCAGATCTCGGGCTTTCCGCCGCCGGCGCATTATGCCGATCTGGATTTCTGAGCCGGGATCCCGGGGTCTTACCCCCGGACCCCCAGGATATTTGTGCCAAGATGAAGGGCGAACTGAAAGAGCGGCTGCTGCGGCGGGCCCTGGATGAGGGCTTTTCCGCGATGGGCGTCTGTGTGCCGGGGGCGGTGCCGGAGGCGGCGGGCCGATTGGCGGATTTTCTGGCCGCGGGACATCATGGCCAGATGGGCTGGATGGCCGAGCGGACGGAATGGCGCGGCGATCCGGCGGCGCTTTGGCCAGCGGCGCGGTCGGTGATCATGCTGGCCGAGGCCTACACGCCCGAGTGTGACCCGATGGCCGGGCTTGCGGTGCGGGACCGGGGGGTGGTGAGCGTCTATGCCCAGGGCAAGGATTACCACGATCTGGTGAAGCGGCGGCTGAAGCGGCTGGGGCGTTGGCTGATCGTCGAGGCGGCGGCGCTGGCGCTTGACTGCGAGATCAAGGTCTTTGTCGATACGGCGCCGGTGATGGAAAAGCCGCTGGCGCAGGCGGCGGGGATCGGCTGGCAGGGCAAGCACACCAACCTGCTTGGCCGCGATCTGGGCAACTGGGTGTTTCTGGGGGCGATTTTCACCACGCTGGAGCTGCCGGTGGATCGACCGGAGGTCAGCCATTGCGGCAGCTGCAGGGCCTGTCTTGACATCTGCCCGACCGCGGCCTTTCCCGCGCCCTACCAGCTGGATGCACGGCGCTGCATCTCGTACCTCACGATCGAGCACAAGGGGCCGGTGGACGAGGGGCTGCGCGCCCTGATGGGCAACCGGATCTATGGCTGCGACGATTGCCTGGCCATCTGCCCCTGGAACAAGTTTGCCGTCGCGGCGGCGGAGGTCGGCTATCGGCCGAGGGTCGGCCTGCCGGAACTGGCCGAGCTTGTCCGGCTGGACGATGCAGCCTTCCGGGCGCGGTTTTCGGGGAGTCCGATCAAGCGGATCGGGCGCGACCGGTTCGTGCGCAACGTGCTGTATGCGATCGGAAATTCCGGGATGGCGGCGCTTCGTCGCGAGGCCGAGGCACTGGTC
>JAAURK010000186.1 GCA_012032275.1 Tabrizicola sp. | reverse complement strand
GATCCGCGGCCATCGGCGGACCTACATCGGCTCGATGCCCGGCAAGATCATCCAGACGCTGAAGAAGGCGAAGACCACCAACCCGCTGATCCTTCTGGACGAGATCGACAAGATGGGCCAGGATTTCCGCGGCGACCCGGCCTCGGCACTTCTGGAGGTGCTGGACCCGGAACAGAACAACACTTTCGTCGACCACTATCTTGAGGTGGAATACGATCTGTCGAACGTGATGTTCATCACCACGGCGAATTCCTACAACATGCCTGGCCCGCTGATGGACCGGATGGAGATCATCCCGCTGGCGGGCTACACCGAGGATGAGAAGCGCGAGATTGCCAAGGGCCACCTGATCGACAAGCAGGTGAAGGGCCACGGTCTGCGGAAGGGCGAGTTCAAGATCACCGACGCCGCCTTGCAGGAGATGATCCGCACCTACACCCGCGAAGCCGGGGTGCGGAACCTGGAACGCGAGATCGCGAAGCTTGCCCGCAAGGCGGTGACCGAGATCATCAAGACCAAGGGCAAGACGGTGACGATCACGCCGGAAAACCTGGAATCCTACCTTGGGGTCAAGCGCCACCGCTATGGCCTGGCCGAGAAGGACGATCAGGTTGGCGTGGTGACCGGCCTCGCCTGGACGTCGGTGGGCGGCGATCTTCTGCAGATCGAGGCGCTGCGCCTTCCCGGCAAGGGCCGGATGAAGACGACCGGAAAGCTTGGCGACGTGATGAAGGAATCGATCGATGCGGCGGCGTCCTATGTCCGCTCGATCAGTCCGCAGATCGGGGTCAAGCCGCCGAAGTTCGAGACGATGGACATCCACGTCCACGTGCCGGACGGGGCCACGCCGAAGGACGGCCCCTCGGCCGGCCTTGCCATGGTCACCTCGATCGTCTCGGTCCTCACCGGCATCCCGGTCAGGAAGGACATCGCCATGACCGGCGAGGTCAGCCTGCGCGGCAATGCGATGCCGATCGGCGGGCTGAAGGAGAAGCTGCTTGCAGCACTTCGCGGTGGGATCAAGACGGTCTTCATCCCCGAAGAGAACGAGAAGGATCTGGCAGAGATCCCGGACAATGTGAAATCCGGTCTGACGATCATTCCCGTGACCCATGTGCGCGAGGTTCTGGCCCAGGCGCTGGTGCGCCAGCCCGAACCGATCACCTGGGACGAGGCCGCAGAGGAGGCAGCCGCCGCAGCACGCGCCTCCGCCCCGGATGCGCCTTCCCAGACGGCCCATTGACGGCCCGGAAAAGACCGATGGCGCGCCCCGAACGGGCGCGCCTTTTCATTTGGTGCCCAAAGCCCCGTGACCCGGCGTTGCCCTTCGTGTCAAATCGTGACAACGCTTTGCCGAGACCCTCCGCAACGAAAAAGAGTGACCAGATGCCAGCACGCGTTTCGAAAGCCACCGATCCAAAGTCCAAGGCCAGGACCAAGGCCCCGGCCAAGGCGGCACCTGCCCCGAAACCAGCCGCCAAGACCGCCGCCGCGGCAAAGACAGCGGCCACGGCCAAATCCGCCAGCTTCAAGATCAGGGATCTCGTCGAAGTCGTGGCGAAATCCACAGGCGGCAAGAAGCCGGATGTCAAACTGACGCTTGAGGTGGCACTGGCCGCCTTGCGTGACGCGTTGCAGCGCGGAGACGACGTGATCGCCCCGCCGCTCGGGCGACTGCGCGTCGCCAAAACCGCCGACAACAGCGGCACGCCCGTCCTGACGTTGAAGCTGCGCATCGCGGCGGCCGAGGCGGCAGGCGCGAAACAGACCCTTGCGAAGGACGGCGAGGATAGCTAAAAGCCGCCGCACAGAATGCAGGTTTCGGGCGATTAGCTCAGCGGTAGAGCGCTTCGTTCACATCGAAGATGTCAGCGGTTCAAATCCGTTATCGCCCACCATGACCCCATAAAAGCGCGCCGCACCCGGCGCGCTTTTTTTGTTCTCCACCCCGGCGGGTTCACTCCGGGGCCGAGCCATGGGCCGGGAGATCCGTCTAGCCGCCATAAAGCGCCGAAAGGCGGGCGCCTTCCTCTGCGAGGCGCTGGCGCAGCACGGGCGGAGAGAGAACCTCGACTGCGCTGCCGAGAGCGAGGAAAAGCTCGGCTGCCTGGTCGATACTCTCGATCGGGATCCGCGCTTCGATCTGGCCCGAGCGCGCATCGGGGCGGCAGTCCTCAAGCACCGCAGCCGCGGCTGCATTGCGCTCTGCCAGACGTTTCGCGCCGGGTGGGGACAGACGGATGGTCGCCGTCTCCTTCAGAAGCGAGGTCTCGAAGCTCTTCACATGGGTTGCCCAGAAATCTTCCAGCACGAATCCGCGCGGGCGCCGCGCATCGCCTTCGGCTGTTGCGGCGTCTATGACGTTGGAAACCCGGTAGATGCGCGGCTTGCCCGCCACGGCGGCAACCAGATACCAGGCGCCCGCCTTGACCACGAGACCGAGCGGGTCGATCGTTCGTTCGACCATGCTCTTCCAGCTTTGATAGCGGACCCGGAGCCGCGTCTCGTTCCAGACCGCGTCGGCCACCAATCGAAGGTGAGGGGGGTGCTCGCGGCGGCGGTACCAGTCGCCGGGATCGAAAAGAAAGCGGTCGGAATATGCCTTGGCCCGGGTGCCGAGTGACGGCGGCAGGCTGGCGGCCAGCTTCAGTTGCGCTGCGTCAAGCGTGGAGGCGAGCCCCAGGTCAGCCGCAATCGCGCCGAGCCCGCCCAGAAGGAGCGACCGCGCCTCGTCATCGGAGAGCCCGGTCAGGCTGGTCCGGTAGCCATCATGCAACTGGAACCCGCCCTCGCGGCCCCGTTCGGCATAGACCGGCACGCCTGCCGCACTCAGCCTGTCGATATCCCGGTGAATCGTGCGGACCGAGACCTCGAACTTCGCCGCAAGCTCTGTCGCGCTCATCCTGCCGCGCAACTGCAGCAGGATCATCGTCGCCAGAAGCCGGCTGGTCGGCATTCTTTTCTCCCGGTTTCAGGATACATGACAGAAGTTGGCATGTTATGCCAGCTATTGTCCTCCCGACAGCATCGCCGGAACGGGAGATCCACATGATCGATGACAGCATTTTCGAACTTCGCGACTACCTGCTGCATGAAGGGCAGCGCGAGGCGCTGATTGCACTTTTCGAGGCGAGTTTCATTACGCCGCAAAATGAAAACGGCGCGCATGTGCGCGGCATCTTCCGCGATATCGACCGGCCCGATCACTTCGTCTGGCTCAGGAGCTTTGCCGACATGAGGGCGCGTCTTGCCGCGCTGACGGGCTTTTACGGCAGTCCCGTCTGGGCCGATCACCGCGAGGCCGCGAATGCCACGATGATCGATTCCGACGACGTGCATCTCTTGCGTCCTGTCGGGCCGACGCTGCCCGCCGAAGCCCGTCTTGAAGCCGCCCTGATCGTGGTCGAGATCTTTCCAGAGATGCCCGAGGACCAGTTCAGGCTGGCCATTGCGGCCACACCGGACGTAGCCGGGGCATTTCTGAGCGCGCCGGTCGCAAACGACTTTCCGCGCCTGCCTGTCAATACCGACAAGGTCGGGGTCGTCCTGCGCCTCACGCGCGATTTCTGTCCTCCGGAGCGGATCGCAGGTTTTCCCGCGCCGCTGCGCACACTGCGGCTGACACCGACGGCGCAGTCTCCGCTTCAGCTCGCGGGACCGCGCGCCTCGCCCCGCGACTTCGATTTTCTGCAGGGCAGCTGGCGCATCCGGAACCGCAGGCTTCGCACGCGGAATGCCGGTTCGGACGACTGGGACCATTTTCCCGCAGAGGGCCGCTTCTGGACCCTGCTCGACGGGGTCGCCAATGTCGATGAATTCGACTGTCCCGACCGCGGCTTCAAGGGCATGAGCTTGCGATCGCTGGATCTGACAACTGGCGCCTGGTCGATCTGGTGGATCAGTTCGACGACGGGAACGCTGATGCCACCCGTGCGCGGCGGCTTCGTCGGCAACGGCGGCTGTTTCATCGGCGGCGATACGGACGGCGGCCAGCCCATCCTCGCCCGCTTCACCTGGCGCTGCGACGCGCAGGCGCCGCGCTGGGAACAAGCCTTCTCCTTTGACCAGGGCGCATCGTGGGAGGTCAACTGGGTGATGGAATTCGCGCGGGACTGAACCCGGCAACGGCTGTCGGGCCGGGCGGTCGCAACCTTGGTCTTGCCATCCTGCCCGGCAAGGCTGTACACCGCGACCTGCGGGCGGTTAGCTCAGTTGGTAGAGCGTCTCGTTTACACCGAGAATGTCGGGGGTTCGAGTCCCTCACCGCCCACCAGCCCGGCCTGGGGCCTCATGCGCCCGTCGCGCATTCACGCACAGGAAACGCGCGCAAAACGGCGATGCAATTTCACCGATGCCTTCTAACTTGAGCTGAAACAGGAGGCCCGCCCATGTGGAACCCGCTTCTCGACCCTGCCATCCCGATCGGCGACGCTGTTGATGTCATCGAAACGGTCATCGTCCCCCGCGCCCGCGATCTGGGCGGGTTCGAGGTGCGCCGCGCCTTGCCGTCGGTTGCACGGCAGATGGTCGGCCCGTTCATCTTCTTCGATCAGATGGGTCCGGCGGAGTTTCTGACCGGACAGGGCATCGACGTGCGTCCGCATCCCCATATCGGGCTCGGTACGGTGACCTATCTCTTCAAGGGCCGTCTCCACCACCGTGACAGTCTTGGCACCGACCAGTGGATCGAACCCGGCGCGGTGAACTGGATGAAGGCCGGGTGGGGCATCACGCATTCCGAGCGTACCGACGGCCCGGCTCGTGCCGCGCCGATGCAGATGTTCGGCCTGCAGACCTGGCTGGCACTTCCGAAGGCGCAGGAGGACGATCCGGCGGCTTTCGTCCATGTGCCCAAATCCAGCCTTCCCGAGTTTGAGGGAGAGGGCAAGTCCGTCCGGCTGATCCTTGGTACCGCCTGGGGCGAAGCGGCCCCGATGAAACTGCCCTCCGAGATGTTCTATGCCGATGCAACGCTCGCGCCCGGTGCGGCCATTCCGCTGCCCGACGATCACGAGGACCGGGGCGTCTATATCCTGACGGGCGAGGTCACGGTTGCGGGGCAGACGTTCCTGGCCGGTCAGATGCTGGTGTTCCGCCCCGGAGACCGGATCAGCGTCAGGGCAGGGGAAGCGGGCGCGCGGCTCATGCTGCTCGGAGGAGCCACGATGGACGGTCCGCGGTTCATCTGGTGGAACTTCGTCGCCTCCTCGAAAGACCGGATTGCAGCGGCGAAAGAGGCGTGGCGGGCGGGGGATTGGGCGCATGGCCGGTTCCGGCTTCCGCCCGAGGATGATCAGGAGTTCATTCCCGCGCCAGAAGCCTGACGCGCGCCAAAGGCCTGAAAAAGCCGCCACCCCGCCGCGATGACCATTGACGCCGCCCGACCCCTTGCGTAAGAGACCCCTCGTCCGGAAGCGCGCTTCCGGGCGGAGGGATGCGCGGTGGTAGCTCAGTTGGTTAGAGTACCGGCCTGTCACGCCGGGGGTCGCGGGTTCGAGCCCCGTCCACCGCGCCACTTCCTCTCGATGATGGTCATGTTTTCCCGCCTCGCGCCGCGTCGGGAGGCTGGTCTACTGGTGGGCGTCTCGCTGGTGGAGGACGCCATGATCCGTTTTGCCCTTGTCTGCCTTGCCCCTGTCTGCCTTGCCCTGTCGGCCCAGGGGGCGCGTGCCGAGGAAGGTGTCGCCCTTGGCTTCGACGGGCTTTACGCGCCGGAAGGGCTGCCCTGCGCGGGTTCGCCCCGGATCGCCGTCAGGGGCGGGATCATCACCGGCGACGAATGGTCGATGACGGTGACGGATCTGATCGAATTTCCGGGAGAGGCGAACAAGGTCGAGGCCACGATCGATGTCAGTGCGGGTGGGAACACCTGGACCGAGTCGGCGGTCATCACCCTGGACGGAGAGGGGCAGGATGTGGCGCTGATCTGGGATTATCCTGACGGCACCCGCAACATCTGGCAGCGCTGCGACTGAAGGGGCGGCGAGGTCAAAGCACCAGCCGATACCGGATATGGCCGTCCGGGGCGACATAGCCGTCGTAAAGCCTGCGGGCAGGGCTGTTGCCCTTGTCGGTGTGCCAGTAAAGCCGCGCCCAGCCCCTGGCGCGGGCGAGGGCGATCAGGTCATCGATGAGCGCGCGAGCCGCGCCTGATCCCCGGGCATCCTCCGCCACGAAGAGGTCTTCCAGATAGCAATCCTCGGTCGTAACCCAGGTGGAGGGGTGATGGAGATGGATCGCGAAACCGATGATCCGGCCCGCTTTCTCGGCCAGACGGGCCTTGACGGGGGCCGCGGGGTCCATCAGCCGCGTCCAGGTCGCGGCGGTTACCTGCGGGGCAAGGTCTGTCGCGTAAAAGGCGAGATACCGGTTCCAAAGACCGCGCCAGGCGGCTTCGTCCGCGGGGCCAGCGTCGCGGATGATCATCGCAGCCGCGCCAGAATCCGTGCCCAGGACCGGATGCCGTGGTGGAAGCTTTCCAGGTCGTATTTCTCGTTCGGGGAATGGATCTTGTCGTCGTCCCTGCCAAAGCCGATCAGCATCGCGTCCATGCCGAGATAGGTCTTGAAGTAACCTGCAACCGGGATCGACCCGCCCGCGCCGATAAAGGCGGCGGGGCGGCCCCATTCGTCGCTCAGCGCCTGCCGCGCCGCCTCGAATGCGGGGTCGGTGATCGCCATCACCGAGGCGGGACTGCCCTCGATCTCGTCATGCCAGTCGATTGAGCAATCGGCGGGCAGCTGCGCTTCGGCCCAGCGGCGGAAGGCGGTCAGGATCTTTTCCGGATCCTGGTTCGAGACCAGCCGGAAGCTGACCTTGGCATGGGCTTCGGCGGGCAGGACGGTCTTGAACCCCGCGCCGGTATAGCCGCCCCAGAGGCCGTTGACCTCGGCCGTCGGGCGGGACCAGATCATTTCGAGAGGCGTGCGGTCGGCCTCTCCCGCGGGCAGCGAGAGGCCGACATCGCCAAGATAGCGGGCATGGTCGAAGGCCAGCGACTGCCATTGCTGGCGCAGCGCATCGGGGAGTTCGGCGACATCGTCGTAAAAGCCGGGAATGGTGACGCGGCCCTGTTCATCATGGAGGCCGGCGAGGATTGCCGTCATCACATGCAACGGGTTCCGCGCCAGGCCGCCATACATGCCGGAATGCAGGTCGCGCGCGGCGGCGCGCAGGGTGAATTCCGATTTTGCAAGACCGCGCAACATGGTGGTGATCGCGGGGACGGCGCCCTCGAACAGCCCGGTATCGCAGATCAGCGCCAGATCGGCGCTGAGTTCGGCCCTGTTTTCCTCAAGAAACGGAATCAGCGAGGGCGAGCCGGATTCCTCCTCGCCTTCCAGAAAGATGGTAAGCTTGCCCGGCAGCGTGCCGTGAACATGTTTCCATGCGCGGCAAGCCTCGATGAAGGTCATGAGCTGGCCCTTGTCATCCGACGACCCGCGCGCCCGGATGACGCGGCCCTTGGGCGTGTCCTGCAGTGCGGGGTCGAAGGGATCACGGTCCCAAAGCTCGATCGGATCGACCGGCTGCACATCGTAATGGCCGTAGAAAAGCAGGTGGCGCCCGCCGTCACCACCATGGCCGACGACCATGGGATGGCCCGGTGTCTTAGCGGCGCGGGCGCGAAAGCCAAGCGACGCCAGATCCTCGACCAGCCAGTCAGCGGCGCGGGCGCAATCGGCCTTGTAGGCCGGATCGGTGGAAATCGAGGGGATGCGCAACAGCGCCATCAGCCGGTCAAGCGCCTGGGGCAGGGTCTCGTCGATGCGGCTCAGGACGGCGTCGATGGTCATGGCTCTCTCCCGATTGTGATCGGGATCAAGCCTATCAGGCGGCGGGGGACTGTCCAGAGCCGTCGCCTTGCGTTAAATGGCAGGCGGGAAAGGTTGGAGGCTGTTTCATGAGAGTTCCGCTATTGGTTTTGGGTCTGGTTCTGGCGCTGCCCGCCGGGGCGGAGACGGTGGTCGGCGAAGCGGCCCGGCTGGGCGCATCGAGCGTGACGCTTTATCCCTACGGGTTTCTGACGGAGGAAGAGCTGACGACCCTGCGGCTGGTGATGTCGAACGAGCAGGCCCTGGCGCTTTTCGTGCCGGAAAGATCGGGGTTCGCGGCCCTGGCGGTTTCGCCCGACGACGGCTTCATCCGCAACGGCGCCCCGGTGGCCTCGGCATCGGCGCTGGGCAATATGCCCGATGCGGGCGGCGGCTGAGGCGGGTGCGGTCGCGGCCTGCGAG
>JAAURK010000008.1 GCA_012032275.1 Tabrizicola sp. | reverse complement strand
ACAAGGTGATCTAGTTCTACGATGTCGATTGGGACACCTACAAGAAATCCGATCTGGCCAGACAATACGGCGTGCGCAGCCGTGGTGCCATTGTGGTGCTCAAGGGCAGCGAGGTGCTGGCGCAGACCTATACGCATTCGTCCAAGGACGCCCTGAAGCAGATGTTCGATCAGGCGGTCGCTTCGGCCTGAGCGGCGATCAGCGCGGCGTCCCGGTCCAGGATCTTCCGGCCCGTCGGGCGTGCCATGCAGCGCGCGATCCAGTCGCGGATCGTCGGATCGTCGGGCGCCGCTTCCTTGAACCAGGCATAGGGCGCGTGAACCAGCAGATCGGCGGCGCTGTAGGTGTCGCCCATCAGCCAGGGCCCCCTGTCAAGCGCGGCGCGAATGCGGGCAACAGCCTCCTTGTGGCTGCGGAAGGTGGAGGTCAGCCAGGGATGGTCAAGCGCCGCGCCCTCGAAGATCACCACCGGCTCCAGAACGCCCTGATACCAGACCATCCAGCTGATGAATTCGCCCCAGGCCGCCGTGCCCGGTGCGGGTGAAAGGCCGCTGTCGGGGAAGAGGGTGCAAAGGTGCAGGATGATCGCACCGCGTTCGGTGATCACATGGCCATCATGGACGAGCGCGGGCACCTTGCCTTCGGGATGCGGGTTCGACGGGTCGCGCCTGCCCGATCCGTCCTGCCGGGGGATCGTGACGATGCGGGTCTCGACCCAGTCAGCGATGTTCATCTCTTCGATCAAGGCGGCAATGGCGCTGGACCGGGAGTTGGGGGAATGGAAGAAGGTCAACATTGTCGCGTTCCTTTCTGACTTGCGATAGGCAGTTGATAAGAGCAGGCTCCTGCCAGAAACCGTCAGTATCTTTGTGCGAAGATTCCCCTCATGCCGCGTGCCGACCGCCTTTTGCGTCTGCTGACCACAATCCGGATGCTGCCCCAGCCGGTGACCGCCGCTAGGCTGGCCGAGGAAACCGGCGTCTCGCCACGCCAGCTTTACCGGGACATCGACGCGCTGAGGGCGGGAGGCGCGCTGATCGACGGTGCCGCCGGGCTTGGCTATACGCTGACCGAGGATCCCGCACTGCCACCGCAGATGTTTACCCGCCTTGAGGTGGAGGCGCTGGTTCTGGGCCTGGCCGAGGTTCGGCTGGCGGGCGACGAGGCGCTGGCCCGGGCCGCCGATGCGGCGCTGGCAAAGATCGTGGCAACCCTGCCCGACCGGGTCCAGCGGCAGGCGATCCACACCGCGCATCAGGTCTACCGGTTCGAGCGTCGCCCCCCTGCGCCGCTGCATCTGGCATTGCTCCGCGAGGCGATCTGGCAGGAGGAGGCGGTGGATCTGAACTACCGCGCGCGGGACGGGGCGGAAACCAGCCGCAGGATCTGGCCGCTGTCCGTCGTCTTTCTGGACCGGACGTTGATGTGCCTGGCCTGGTGCTGCCTGCGTCAGGATTTCCGCCGCTTTCACCTGGCCGAGATGACCTCTGTGGCGCGGACCGCTGACAGCTTTCGCCCCCGCCGCGTGGCCCTGCTGCGCGAGATGCTGGCCCGGATGCGGCAGGCGGTGTGATGGCCCCCTCTCATCCCGGCGCGGCGGGCGGAAAAGGCAAAAGCCGCGCAACCTGATCGGGCCGCACGGCTTTTGAAATGGAATGGTGCCCAGAAGAGGACTCGAACCTCCACGCCTTGCGGCACTGGTACCTGAAACCAGCGCGTCTACCAATTCCGCCATCTGGGCGATGTCGTGACGCGCGGTCTAATTGGGCGTCGCAGCGGAGTCAACGGGGCCGTTCAAATTTCCTGCGGTGGATTTTTGCGGTCTTCACCGCCTGTTGAGGTGCATGTGATCGCCTGTCCGGCGCAGAATGGCGCATCGAGGGCGAGGGGGATGTCGGATGCAACTGTATCGTCGCCATTTGTTGAGACTCGCCCTGGCCGCCACGGTGCTGCCGCGCGCGGGAATTGCCGAAACGGACCAGATGTATGAGGCGCTGGTGGCGCTGGTGGATGGCGACAGCGCCTCCTTCACCGCCGGGCTGGAGGCGATCCGGCAGCGCGGCAATCCGGACATGACCGCTGGCCTGATCGAGGCGATGCGCTTCACCTCGGCCCCCGACAGGCCGATTGTCGAGGTGCTGGAGGCGATCACCGGGCAGAAGGGCGGCGATGACTGGTTCGACTGGATGCTCTGGCAGGAACGCCATCCCGAAGTTGTCCCGCATCCAAGCTATGCCCGGATGAAGCGCGACCTCTACCTGCGGATCGACCCGAATTTCGACGGTTTCCTGAAGCCGGAGTGGATCCCGCGGGAAAGGATGAAGATCCGGCTGGAAGAGATCACCTGGGGCGGGGTGGTGAAGGACGGGATACCGTCGCTTGACAACCCCGCGATGGTTGCGGCGGACAGCGCGGCATATCTGCAAGCCGACGATCTGGTCTTCGGCATCGCGATCAACGGCGATGTGCGGGCCTATCCGTTGCGGATCATGGGCTGGCACGAGATGTTCAACGATGTGATCGGTGGCGTGCCCGTGGCGCTGGCCTATTGCACGCTTTGCGGGTCGGGCATCCTGTTTGAAACCGGGGTGAAAGGGCGGCGGAAGCCTTTCGTCTTTGGATCGTCGGGGTTTCTCTATCGGTCGAACAAGCTGATGTTTGACCGCGAGACGCTGTCGCTCTGGAACCAGTTTACCGGCAAGCCGGTGGTGGGGCCGCTGGTGGAAAGCGGGATCACCCTGGAACAGCGGCCGGTGGCGATAGCTGCCTGGAAGGATTGGCGGGCGGCCAATCCGGGGACGTCGGTCCTCTCGCTGGATACGGGCTATTCCCGCGATTACGGGTCGGGGGTGGTTTACAACGAGTATTTCGCCTCGAAGAACCTGATGTTCCCGACCAATGTCGATCAGTCGAAACTGCGGCAGAAGGACTATGTGTTCGGTCTGCGGCTGTTCGGCGGGGCGAAGGCCTGGCCTTTGGCGGCTTTCCGGGCAGAGCCGGTGATCAACGACACGCTTGCCGGGCAACCGGTGGTTCTGATCGGCGATCCCGAAGGGCGGACGGTGCGGGCCTATGAGCGGGGAGAAGAGCGCTTTGCGGCACGGGGTGGCGCGCTTCTGGCCGCAGATGGCGCAGAGTGGCAGGCGACGGAAGAGGCGTTGGTCGCCCCCGATGGCCGCAGGCTCGGACGGCTGGCAGGGCAGATTTCCTACTGGTTCGCCTGGAACGGATATGTCGGCGCCGAGTCAGAGCTTTACGGCGGCTAGTAGGCCACCCCGCCGCCCGATTGCGGCTTGTTCCGCGCGCCTGCCGGGGCTATTCAGTCAGGCGCAAAGGGCACAGCGGGGATCGTGCAGATGAGCAGGCTTGTCACCATTTATGGCGGATCGGGCTTTGTCGGCCGCTACATCGCGCGGCGGATGGCGAAAGAGGGCTGGCGGGTCCGCGTGGCCGTGCGCCGCCCGAACGATGCGATTTTCGTCAAGCCCTATGGAACGGTCGGCCAGGTGGAGCCGATGGGCTGCAACATCCGCGACGATGCGAGCGTGCGGGCGGTGATGCGGGGGGCGGATGCGGTGGTGAACTGCGTCGGCGTGCTGAACAGCCTCGGCAGGAACAGCTTTGACGCGGTGCAGGCGGATGGGGCGGCGCGGATCGCCCGGATTGCCGCCGAAGAGGGGGTGGCGCGGCTAGTTCACATCTCGGCCATCGGGGCGGATGCGGCATCGGCCAGCAGCTATGCCCGCAGCAAGGCCGAGGGAGAAGCGGCGGTGCTGGCGGCCTTTCCCGCGGCGGTGATCCTGCGTCCATCGATCATCTTCGGGCCGGAAGACGGGGTCTTCAACCGCTTTGCCGCGATGAGCAGGCTCGGGCCGGTGCTGCCCGTCGTCGGGGCAGAGACGCGGTTCCAGCCGGTCTATGTGGATGATGTGGCCGCCGCGGCGGTCAAGGGCGTTCTGGGGCAGGCGACGCCCGGGCTTTATGAACTTGGCGGCCCGGATACAGAGACATTCCGCAGCCTGATGGTCCGGATGCTGGCGGTGATCCGTCGCCGCCGGCTGGTGCTGAACGTGCCGTTCTTTTTGGCGCGGATCATGGGGTTCGGGTTCGACATGGTTCAGGCCGCGACGCTTGGCCTGATCGAGAACAGGATGATCACCCGCGATCAGGTGAAGAACCTTGCCGTGGACAATGTGGTCGCGCCCGGCGCCAGGGGGCTGGCGGAACTGGGAATTGCGCCGACTGCGATGGAGGCGGTTCTGCCCGAATATCTCTGGCGCTACCGCCCCTCTGGCCAGTATCTGGCGATCAAGGAGTCGGCCAAGAACCTGAAGAAGACCTGATGCGCCGCACTGTCCTGGCGCTGGGCCTTCTGGCCGGGCCAGGGATGGCTCAGGACTTTGCAGAAGTCGGCGCGCTTTTCGCTGACCGCTGCGTGATGTGCCATTCGGGAGAGGATGCACCTCTGGGGTTGCGGCTCGACACGCTGGAAAGTGTGCTGAAGGGCAGCGAGAACGGCCCCGTGGTGGTGGCGGGCGATGGGGCGAGCCCGCTTCTTCGACGGCTACGGGGCGAGGCGGAGCCGCAGATGCCACTGGACGGGCCGCCCTTTCTTGATCCGGCAGAGATCGCGCTGGTGGAAGGATGGGTCGCGGCCGGAATGCCCGCGGGCGAGGCAGTGGCCGCCCCTGCGCCTGAACGCCGCCGTCCGGCCCCGGGTGAACCGGTGCTCTGGCCCGATGTTCAGCCCATCTTCTTCAAGGCCTGCATCAAATGCCACTCTGACAATTCCAAGCTGGAAGCACCGCCGGAAGGGCTCCGGCTGGACAGTCTGGAGAATGTGCTCAGGGGCGGTGACCGACTGGTCGTCCTGCCGGGAAACCCGGAGATGTCAGAGATCTGGCGTCGTGTCGTCGGAGTGGCGGAGCCGCGGATGCCGTTCGACGGCCCGCCCTGGCTGCCCGAGGAAGACATCCGCCTGATCCGCGACTGGATCGCGCAAGGCGCGCCCGATGCCGGTGGCGTGGCAGCCCAGATCCCGGTCGGAGCGCGCATCCGCCTGCGCGGCACGCTGACCGCAGAGGCAGAGATCGACGGCGCCGGGTTTGTCATCGATGGCGGCACGCGGGTGGATGACCGGCCGCGGATCGGCGGCGCGGCCGAGATGCGCGGCGTGGTCGAGGCCGATGGCACAGTGCGGGCCGAACGCTTCCGCGACAGGTAGGATATGGAAAACACCACGATCATCGCCGCCCTTCTGGGCCTTCTTGAAGGGTTGACGGAGTTCATACCCGTGTCGTCGACCGGGCATCTGCTGCTGGCGGGCCATTTTCTGGGCTTTGAAAGCAAGGGGAAGACCTTCGAGGTCGTCATTCAACTTGGCGCGGTCCTGGCGATCCTGACCGTCTATGCGGCCCGGCTTTGGCAAGTTTTCTCGACCGTCGGCCGCGACCCGGCATCGACCCATGCGCTGATCTCGGTGCTGCTGGCGTTTCTTCCGGCGGCGGTGATCGGCGTTCTGGCGCATGATTTCATCAAGACGGTCCTGTTCGAAACACCGGTGCTGATCGCCGTGATGCTGATCCTTGGCGGGATCGTCCTGCTGTTCGTCGACCGGATGGCCCCGCCGCCGCGGCATGAGGATGCGATGGCATTGCCGCTGCGCAAGGCGCTGGCGATCGGGGTCTTCCAGTGCCTTGCGATGATCCCCGGTGTCAGCCGGTCCGGCGCGACCATCGTGGGCGCGCTGATGCTCGGCCTCAGCAAGCGGGCGGCGGCGGAGTTTTCGTTCTTCCTGTCGATGCCGACAATGGCCGGCGCCTTTGCCTATGATCTTTATGCCAACCGCGACGTGCTTGATTTTGGCGCGGTGACCGAAATCGCGATCGGCTTTGCCGTGGCCTTCCTGAGCGCGGTTCTCGTCGTGAAATGGGTGCTTGGCTATGTGACGCGACACGGATTTGCCCTGTTCGGCTGGTGGCGAATCATTGTGGGCTCGCTGGCTTTGGTGCTGCTTGCGGCGGGCTTCTGAGCATATACGGAACTTATGCTGACCTATTTTCCCAAAGATGGGGCAGAAATCCTGTCCCTTCCAGAGAAATAGTTGAATTTAGGTAAGCATGATTGACTTTTATTCGTTTCCAATCGGAAGTAGAGATGCGCTCCCGGGGGGGATTGCCCGGGCAGTCGAGGGGAGGCGCGCTTTGGCCACGCAGAAGATGCTGAAATTCGTGACTGTCGGCAAGGAAACGCCAGAGAAGCGGACGGCCGATCTGCGCTCGCAGGATTTTCATGAGATCTACCGCCAGTATGCGGCGGAAAAAGCGGCAGAGCAGGCCGGGCGGTGCAGCCAATGCGGCGTGCCCTATTGCCAGTCGCATTGTCCGCTGCACAACAATATTCCCGACTGGCTCAAGCTCACAGCCGAGGGTCGGCTGCAAGAGGCTTATGAGCTGAGCCAGGCCACCAATACCTTCCCAGAAATCTGCGGCCGGATCTGCCCGCAAGACCGGCTTTGCGAAGGCAACTGCGTGATCGAAAATTCCGGCCATGGCACGGTAACCATCGGCGCGGTCGAGAAATACCTGACCGATACCGCCTGGGAAATGGGCTGGGTCGCGCCGATCAGGCCGCGCGTGGAACGGCCCGAAAGTGTTGGCATCATCGGTGCAGGGCCGGGCGGGCTTGCGGCGGCGGATGTGTTGCGGCGCGGGGGGGTTCAGGTCACGATCTATGACCGCCACGACCGCGCGGGCGGATTGCTGACCTACGGCATCCCGGGCTTCAAGCTGGAAAAACCCGTGGTGATGCAGCGGATCGAACAGCTTGCCGCGGCGGGGGCGCAATTCGTGCTGAACTGCGCGGTCGGAGCCGACCTGACATTTGACGCGATCCGGGGCCAGCATGATGCGGTGCTGATCGCGACTGGCGTCTACAAGGCGCGGGATATCGAGGCGCCGGGCGTCGGTGCATCAGGCATCGTCAAGGCACTGGACTATCTGACGGCCTCCAACCGCAAGAGCTTTGGCGACGACGTCGAGGCCTTTGACAGCGGCGAGTTGAACGCTTCGGGCAAGCGCGTGGTCGTCATCGGCGGCGGCGATACGGCGATGGATTGCGTGCGCACCGCCGTGCGGCAGGGCGCGCTGAGCGTCAAGTGCCTGTACCGGCGCGACCGTGCCAACATGCCCGGCAGCCAGCGCGAGGTGCAGAATGCCGAAGAGGAAGGCGTTGACTTCGTGTGGCTTTCCGCTCCGAAAGGGTTCAGCGGCGGCACCGAGGTAGAGGGCGTGATGGTGCAAAGGATGCGCCTTGGCCCGCCAGATGCGACCGGGCGTCAAAGCCCCGAAATCATCGAAGGCGCCGATTATGTGGAACCCGCCGATCTGGTGATCCAGGCGCTCGGGTTCGAACCGGAAGATCTGCCCACGCTCTGGGGCGTGCCAGACCTGAAAGTCACCCGCTGGGGCACGATCAAGGCCGACTTCCGGACCCATGCAACGAGCCTTCCCGGCGTCTATGCGGCAGGCGACATCGTGCGAGGCGCGTCGCTGGTGGTCTGGGCCATCCGCGACGGCCGCGAGGCGGCCGAGGCGATCATGGACTATCTGAAACAGACCGGGGCAGTGGCGGCGGAATGAAGAACGGGTTCAAGCTTCTGGCATCTCTCCGGCGCGCAGGGCCGAGCTTCCGGAGGTGGAAACGTCACAATGATTGACCAATTCAGCGGGAACCTGTTGATCCGGGCGTTTCTGATCCCCTTCTGCCTTGCCTGCCCTGCCTTGGCAGAGCAAGAGGGCGCGCGCCCTGCCGACTGCGCGCAGGTGCTTACCGTCCAAAGCGACGCTTGTACCCTGCAGCGGTACTTTCGCTGCCCCTCGGACGGACCGGGCGTCCATCGCGCAGAGACTGACGCCGGGTTGGGCATCACCTTGCGAAGCACGATGACCGATACCTACGGGCTTATCGAGGTTGTCTTTCATGGCGGCGGAATATCCCTGAGGGGAAAAAGTGACAGTATGGCCAGGATCGATTGGCAGGCACTTCTGCCCGGCGAGCCATACCGTTACTCCTACGCTGGAGAAGCGGATGCTGCAGGACACACGTATGTCTTTTCTGCGCAAGGCACCGCAACGCTTGTCGCTTCCGACATCCTGATCGACGGTCATTCCTTCGCGAAGATCCGTCTCGAAGACGAACTCTACCTCGAAGGTTCGGCCACGCCCATGGGGGTTGCGGTATATCTTTACTGGTCACCGGAGATCGGGCTTCCGATCGAGGGCGAAACGGGGGTGCGGCAACGCGACGGCAGCTGGCTCATGGATGTGGATAGCCCGCCCGTCGAAGTGCGTTCGCCTGGGGAGCCGGGCTTCGACGCCACGGAGCCGACACTGAACTGCAATATCCTGGGGTCGGTGGTCCGGCCAGAAGCGAGTGCCTCAGCATGAGAAGCCTAATCCTTGCGATCATCGTCCTGCCGTCTGTCTCGTTCGCCGGAACCTGGACCGCGCCCGAGGGGTGCGAGGTGTTCATGACCGTGCAGGCCAAGGGCTGCCGGGTATCCAACCATTACCGCTGCGAGGCCGATCCGGCGGGGGATCAGTGGCGGGCGGATTTTGATCAGGAAGGGTTGTTCTTCCAGTCGCGCATCGACAGCGAGGCGCAATGGGTCGAAAGCCTCGAGGACAGGGGGCGGGTGCGCCAGACGCTGGACCCGGGCCCGGCAGACCCGGCATCCTTTTCCGAACTGCTTTCAAGCGGCCTTGATACCTTCGACTTCGCGCTTTCGCGCACGGATGGTGCCAACTCTGCCGTGACCGGCTTTGACCGGCTGACGGGCGAGACGGTGGTCATCGACGGGATCGAACTGAAACGGACAGAGTTCGAGGCGACGGAGGTGGACGGTTCGGGTAACGTCCTGCGTCGCAACCGGGGGAACGAATATATCCATCCGGAATGGCGGCTGTTCTTTTCCGGCCCGTCGGAATGGGATCCCGGAGACGGCACCTTCCTGCCGCTGGATGGCAGCCCGATCGACTTCATCTTTCCCGGAGAGCCGGGGTTCCAGAAGACGCAGCCGCTTTATGATTGCGATGCGATCATGTCCTTCGCGCCGGCTGAGGGAGCGGATGGTCATGGCTGAGCGCGGCGCAACGATGGTGCGGCTCTCCGGGGTTCTGTTGCTGCTGGTCTGCCTTGGCACGATGGTGACGATCCTGCTGACCGGGGCGATGATCTTCGGCCTTGATCACGATCTGCCGGTGTTGAACGACTATCTCGCGCCAAGCGACGAGAGGGTGCGGCTGGCGCTGAGCCTGGTTGCGGCGCTGTTCGCGGCGCAGGTCGTGTTCCTGATCCTGTGGATGGTCTGCGCGGCAGCAAATGCCCGGCGGCTTCGGCCGGAAAAGCGCCGCATGGGGCCTTTTGCGGTGGCGCTCTGGTGGATCGTGCCACCGTTCAACCTGTGGCAACCCTATCGCGCGATGAACCAGATCTGGAACAGCAGTGTGGAGCCGGAGATGGGCCTGAACGACCCGCCCGCGCCGTCGGTGACCTCGTGGTGGATCTTTCAGGTGCTGGCGATCGTGACCGGGGCGCTGCTTGCCGCGGCGCTGCCCACAGCCACTGACATGACCGCAATCTTCGGCAGCTACCTGACCTTTGCCGTCATCTATCTGACATCGCTCGGCGCGCTTGTTCACGCGATGCGGCTGATCACGGCCACCCAGCTTGAAACCCTGACCGCGGGCAGACTGCCCACGGCCGAAGCAATCTGACTGACGATCTTTTGTGACTGACGGGGCGCTCCGCCGGAGGCCGAAGAGAAGGAAATCCGCCATGACCACCGCGATCCATGACCAGAACTGGGCCCGTGTTGAGGAAGACAAGCGCGCCTGGCTGGATGCGAACGGGCTTTACCGGGCCGAGGACGAACATTCCTCCTGCGGCGTGGGGCTGGTCGTCGCGATCAACGGCAAGGCGTCGCGGCGGGTGGTGGAGAACGGGATCAGCGCGCTGAAGGCCGTGTGGCACCGGGGGGCGGTGGATGCCGACGGCAAGACCGGCGATGGCGCGGGGATCCATGTGCAGATCCCGGTCACCTTCTTTTACGATCAGGTGCGCCGCACGGGGCACGAACCGGATGCGAAAAAGCTGATCGCGGTGGGGCAGGTCTTTCTGCCGCGCACCGATTTCGGCGCGCAGGAGCGGTGCCGGACCATCGTGGAAACCGAAGTGCTGCGGATGGGCCATTACATCTATGGCTGGCGGCATGTGCCGGTGAACACCGAAGTGCTGGGCGACAAGGCCAATGCGACCCGGCCCGAGATCGAGCAGATCCTGATCCGCTGCGACAAGGAGATCGACGCCGAAGCCTTCGAGCGGGAGCTCTACATCATCCGCCGCCGGATCGAGAAGGCGGCGCTGGCCGCGCAGATCCAGGGCGTCTATCTGTGCAGCCTGTCGTGCCGCAGCATCATCTACAAGGGCATGATGCTTGCCGAGCAGGTGGCGACCTTCTACCCCGACCTGATGGACGAACGGTTCGAGAGCGCCTTCGCGATCTACCACCAGCGCTATTCGACCAACACCTTCCCGCAATGGTGGCTGGCGCAGCCGTTCCGCATGCTGGCCCATAACGGCGAGATCAACACGCTGAAGGGCAACATGAACTGGATGCGAAGCCATGAGATCCGCATGGCCTCGAACAACTTCGGCGACGCGGCCGAGGACATCAAGCCGATCGTGCCGTCCGGCACGTCGGACAGCGGGGCACTGGATGCGGTGTTCGAGGTGCTGGTGCGGTCTGGCCGGTCGGCACCGATGGCCAAGACCATGCTCGTGCCGGAAGCCTGGTCGAAATCGACGACCGACATGCCGAAGGCCTGGGCCGACATGTATGCCTATTGCAACGCGGTGATGGAGCCCTGGGACGGGCCTGCCGCGCTGGCGATGACCGATGGCCGCTGGGTCTGCGGCGGGCTGGACCGCAACGGGCTGCGTCCGATGCGCTATGTCGTGACCGGAGACGGGCTGCTGATCGCGGGATCCGAGGCGGGGATGGTGCCGGTGGACGAGGCCACGGTGCGCGAGAAGGGCGCACTTGGCCCGGGGCAGATGATCGCCGTGGACATGGCCGAGGGCCGACTTTACCACGACGTCGCGATGAAGGACCGGCTTGCCAAAAGCCAGCCCTATTCGGACTGGATCGAGAAGGTCATCGATCTCAACAGCCTGTTGAAAGAGGTGCCGGAGCGGGCGCTGTTCGAAGGTGCCGATCTGCGCCGCCGCCAGATTGCCGCGGGCTACACGCTGGAAGAGCTGGAGCAGGTGCTGGCCCCGATGGCCGAGGATGGCAAGGAGATGGTCGCCTCGATGGGCGATGACACGCCCGCCGCGGTGTTGTCGAGCGTCTACCGGCCGCTCAGCCACTTCTTCCGGCAGAATTTCAGCCAGGTGACCAACCCGCCCATCGACTCGCTGCGCGAGGCCCGGGTGATGAGCCTCAAGACCCGGTTCGGGAACCTGAAGAACGTGCTGGACGAAAGCTCTGCCCAGACCGAGATCCTGGTGCTGGAAAGCCCGTTCATCGCGAATGCGGAGTTCGACGCGATGGTGCGCCAGTTCGGCGATCAGGTGGCGTTCATCGACTGCAGCTTCCCCGTTTCGCCCGGCCTCGACGATCTGCGTCAGGGGCTGGAACGTATCCGGGCCGAAGCCGAGGATGCGGTGCGCTCCGGTGCCGGGCATCTGGTGCTGACGGACGAGCATCAGGGACCGGACAAGGTGCCCATGCCGATGATCCTGGCCACGAGCGCGGTGCACAGCTGGCTCACGGGCAAGGGGCTTCGGACGTTCTGTTCGGTCAACGTGCGGTCGGCGGAATGCATCGATCCGCATTACTTCGCCGTGCTGATCGGCTGCGGGGCGACAACGGTCAACGCCTATCTGGCGCAGGATTCGCTGGCCGACCGGATTGGCCGGGGGCTTCTGGAGGGCAATCTGACCGATGCGATGCGCCGCTACCGCGACGCCATCGACGCGGGGCTGCTGAAGATCATGTCGAAGATGGGCATCTCGGTCATCTCTTCCTATCGCGGCGGGCTGAACTTCGAGGCGGTGGGCCTCAGCCGGGCGATGGTGGCGGAATATTTCCCCGGCATGCACAGCCGGATCAGCGGCATCGGCCTCACCGGGATCGAGCAGAAGCTGGAAGAGGTTCACGCCAGAGGCTGGCTTGGCGGCAGCGATGTGCTGCCCATCGGCGGCTTCTACAAGGCCCGCCGGTCCGGAGAAAAGCACGCCTGGGAAGCCCAGACGATGCACATGCTGCAATCGGCCTGCGACCGGGCCAGCTATGATCTGTGGAAGCAGTACAGCGCGGCGATGCGGGCGAACCCGCCGATCCATATCCGCGATCTTCTGGATATCAAGACCCTGGGCAAACCCGTCCCGATCGAGGAGGTGGAAAGCATCACCTCGATCCGCAAGCGCTTTGTCACGCCGGGGATGTCGCTTGGCGCGCTGTCTCCGGAAGCGCACAAGACGCTGAACGTGGCGATGAACCGGATCGGGGCGAAATCCGACAGCGGCGAGGGCGGCGAAGACCCGGCGCATTTCGCGCCAGAGCCGAACGGGGACAATCCCTCGGCCAAGATCAAGCAGGTCGCCTCGGGGCGGTTCGGGGTGACGGCGGAATACCTGAACGCCTGCGACGAGCTGGAGATCAAGGTGGCGCAGGGGGCAAAGCCCGGCGAGGGAGGGCAGCTGCCGGGGATGAAGGTGACGGCACTGATCGCCCGGCTGCGCCATTCGACACCGGGGGTGACGCTGATCTCGCCGCCGCCGCACCATGACATCTATTCCATCGAGGATCTCGCGCAGCTGATCTATGACCTGAAGCAGATCAACCCGCGCGCCAAGGTGACGGTCAAGCTGGTGTCATCGTCGGGCGTGGGGACGATCGCGGCGGGCGTGGCCAAGGCCAAGGCCGATGTGATCCTGATCTCGGGCCACAACGGCGGCACCGGGGCCAGCCCTGCCACCAGCATCAAATATGCGGGCCTGCCGTGGGAGATGGGCCTGACCGAGGCGCATCAGGTGCTGAGCATGAACAACCTGCGCGAACGGGTCACCCTGCGCACCGACGGTGGCCTGCGCACCGGGCGGGATATCGTGATGGCGGCAATGCTCGGGGCCGAGGAATACGGCATCGGCACTGCGGCCCTCATTGCGATGGGCTGCATCATGGTGCGCCAGTGCCAGTCGAACACCTGCCCGGTGGGCGTCTGCACGCAGGACGAACGGCTGCGGGCGAAATTCACCGGATCGGCGGAAAAGGTGGTCAACCTCATCACCTTCTACGCGCAGGAAGTGCGGGAGATCCTTGCCCAGATCGGCGCGCGGTCGATGGATGAGATCATCGGGCGGGCCGACCTTCTGACCCAGGTCAGCCGCGGCGCCGCGCATCTGGATGACCTCGACCTCAACCCGCTGCTGATCACGGTCGACGGTGCCCAGAAGATCACTTACGACCGGTCGAAGCCGCGCAATGCGGTGCCCGACACGCTGGATGCCGAGATCATCCGCGACGGCGCCCGCTTCTTCGAGGATGGCGAGAAGATGCAGCTTTCCTACGCGGTGAGGAACACGCATCGGACCATCGGTACGCGCGCCTCAAGCCATATCGTGAAGAAGTTCGGGATGCGCAACAGCCTGCAGCCCGATCATCTGACGGTCAAGCTGAACGGATCCTGCGGCCAGTCGCTGGGAGCCTTCGCCGTGCGCGGGATCAAGCTTGAGGTGCAGGGCGATGCCAATGACTACGTCGGCAAGGGGTTGTCGGGCGGGTTGATCGTGGTGCGGCCGGTCATGGCCTCGCCGCTGGTGCCGGAAGAGAACACGATCATCGGCAACACCGTTCTTTACGGGGCAACCGACGGTTTTCTCTTTGCGGCGGGCCGGGCGGGAGAGCGGTTCGCGGTGCGCAACTCCGGTGCCTCGGTGGTCGTGGAAGGCTGCGGGTCGAACGGCTGCGAATACATGACCGGAGGCGTCGCGGTGATCCTTGGCCGGATCGGTGCGAACTTCGGCGCGGGCATGACGGGCGGGATGGCCTATGTCTACGATCCGAAGGGTGTCGCCCAGGATTTCATGAACCTCGACAGCATCGTCACGGCGGCGATGGGCCACCCGCATTGGGAGGCGCAGCTGACAGGCCTGATCCGGCGCCATGCGGCCGAGACGGGATCGGGGCTGGCGACGCGGCTTCTGTCCGACTGGCCGACAGAACGGCGGAATTTCCTGCAGATCTGCCCGAAAGAGATGCTGCACCACCTGCCGCATCCACTGAGCGACGCGCAGAAAGCAATGCCGGCGGAATAGGAAAACGGTTCTCCAAACCGCTTTGAATGTGCTAAAGATCGGGCGCCGCAGGGTTTGCGGCATCCATTCCCACTTCGGAGGTTGATGCATGTCTGACCTGATCATCGTTGCCTTTCCCGATGAAGCGACGGCTTTTGAGGCTGGCAAGGCGCTTGTCGCGCTTCAGAAGGAATATCTGATCGAGATGGAGGATGTGGTCGTTGTCACCCGCGAGGAAGACGGCAAGGTGCATCTGCACCAGGCGGTCAATCTGACGACCGGGGGCGCGATCGGGGGCGGGCTCTGGGGCGCGCTGATCGGGCTGCTGTTCCTGAACCCGATCGTGGGCGCGGCGGTCGGTGCCGGGGCCGGGGCGCTGGCGGGCAGGTTCAGCGATATCGGCATCGACGACGACTTCCTGCGCAATATCGGCCAGAGCCTCGACAAGGGCGGTGCGGCGGTCGGTGTTCTGGTGCGCAAGATGACGCCCGACAAGGTGCTGGAGCGGCTGGAACCTTTCCGCACCAAAGGCCGGGTGCTGCACACCTCACTGTCACGCGATGCCGAGGCCAAGCTGAAGGCGATGCTGGAACATGTGCCACCCCTCGGTGTGCCCGCAAACCAGCTCGGCGGCGGCAAGGAAGGCAAGACGTAATCGCCACCTCCGGAGCGCGGCGAATGCCCCCTCTTCCGCCCCACCCCGCCGCCAGAAACCAGCGCTGCCGCCGCCGTCAGCGATGACATGGGCGAGGCTTCTGCGCCTGTCTGGGCTCGGGACGGTGGGGATGTTTGGGCATGAAAGATGAACGGTTGCTTTGAGAACCGTGACTATAGTTCCAGAACTAACGGACAGTGATCCGAAACTTCTGGATCGTGGATAACGTCGAACGATTTCACAACCTCTTCCCGATTGATGAGCATGTAATCCGCGAAACGGCCAGGCTTCATATAATGTGAACTCCGAGTGCTTTCGAAACCACGCCCGGTGACCAAATCCTTCAGCCCGCTGTCCACGAGAATCTTGAGAGTTTCGCTGTCTGGTTCAACGTTGAAGTCGCCGCAAACTACCACCACGTCCGCGGGTTTCGATACCAAGCGTGACAGATCGAGCAGCTTTCGCGCCTGTTCCGCGCGCTCGGTAGTGTCCCGCTTGCCATTCAGATCGCGCAGCCCATGCATGTGCGTTACGCTGACGGTTCGGTCCGCTGTGCAATCATAGACGCGAACGCCATGGGCGCTGCGAGATCGAGGATGATCGCCATAGCCGACGGGTGAATAATCCTTGTGAACGAAACCCTGCACCTGACCAATAACTGGAAAGGCACGATGAACGAAAGTTGCAAGTCCCCACTGCGACGGGATTGACTGGTCTTCATCCCAAAGGACACCCTGTGCCGCAGGACAGAACGTGGGCAAATGGTTGGGCAAGGCGCGCGAGACGTCGCGGAAGAAGTTTGCACGCTGCGAAAGAATGTGACTGCCATCTCGGTAAGTTAGCCAGTCTTTTCCCGACGCCGGGCTGTGAATGACTTCCTGAAGGCAAAGTATGTCAGGCGAAGCAGCTTCAAGATAGGGCAACAATTCTTCGTAAAGCTTTCCACCCCAACTGTTCAGGCACATAATCTTCATGAGCCAAGTCTCTCGATGACTTGAAGCTGACAATCAACATTTTCTTGAAAACCGCAAGTTGGTCTCGAACGCCCCCCTCGCGCCGACGAGGACGGCGCCGAAAAGTGGCCCGGCACAAAAGTGTCGTTCAGGACGAGGCGGTGGGCCTGGTGGTCAGGCCACGACCGGCAGCACCTCCCCATCGCGCCGCATCGGTGAGAGCCTTCTCGCCCGACGCACACGCTGCCCCACCCCGCCGCCAGAAACCAGCGCTGCCGCCACCGTCAGCGATGACATGGGCGCGCCTGTCTGGGATTGGGGCGGCCTTTCGCGCCGCGTCACGGCTGCAGTTCGGGGCCGCACCAGTTGAAGTCCTGACCTGTGCCTTCACCGCCTTCGACAAGCGTGAACCGAAGGGGAGCGGTAATCGTGATCCGATCCCGGCTGGGACGGACCACGTCGTCATAGCTCGCCGTGCAAAGCTGCGAGAACAGGATGCTGTCACCTTCCCGCTCGGTGGCATCGATCTCGCACACTGTGCTGGACGCGCCCCGCAAGCCCCCGCCGTCATAGACGCGCCAGCTGGCGTTGGCGGGATCCTGGCACGACTCGCCTGCAACCACCCAGAGGCCCATGGTAATCGGCAACGGACCGTCATATTCGGGCTCGGTCGGCAAAGATGCCTCCGCGCCGGCGGCCTTCGCGCCGCATCGCACCAGGTCGACGGTCTGGACATCCTTCCAGACGAATTTCATCCGATCCGGTCCGTTTTTCTGGGACAGGCGAAAATATGTGCGCGTTCGCTGCGCCAGCTCCTCGACGCCTTCCAGTTGCTGGAAGTCGGCGGCCACGAAGATGACGGCGCCGATCTGTTCGACCTCGCGCATCACGGCGTTGCCGCCGTAGGTGTCGATGCGGTCAGGCGCGATCTCGATCCGGGTCAGCGAGGTGCCGGATACGGCGCAGGCCTCGGCCGAGATGTCCCATGCACCCACCACATCGGACAGGAGAGATTGCGCGAACGCAGGGAAAGCCAGGAAAAGCGCGGCCGCTCCTGTCGCAAATGGCATCGTGTTCACGCTGACTATCCTTTCTTGGAACCATGGTCCGGTTCTGCAACGGTGGGGACATGTTCCGGTTTCGCAGACGGTCAACCGCGGCACGATCGATCATCCGGCTGATGCGGTGCGGATGGTGCTCGGGCGGCCTTTCCTCAATCTCCAGGGCTTGCTTGATGACAAGAGAAGCTGAAACGACGGGGTCTCCACCGGTTCTACATGAGGCAGAGGCGCTTTCGTATTGGCCAACTCGGATCGGTCGGGAACCTTGGCGCCTTTTTGCCGGTCGCTCCACGACGCGAAGTCAGCATCATGCCGAACAACGTCGAAAGCCGACATTCGCCGTGTGCGGAGCATCCGTCACAACGGGCTCGACGGCGATTTCCTTGTGCGGGAATTGCGGATCGCCTAGCCTTTGCCCTTGGGCCGCGCCCCGGCGGGCGTGGAAGTGGGAGAGCATGCCCGTGATCGGTGCGCCCGAAGCGCCTTCGTCCGACTATGTCGACAGTATCGCGGATTCGCGTCTGTGGAAGCGCTTTGACCCGCGCGCGGGCGACATCGTCATCGTGACGCCGCCCAAATCCGGCACGACCTGGATGCAGGCCATCGTCGCCATGCTGATCTCGGCGAATCCGGAGGTGCGCGCCAACATCTCGGACAACTCGCCCTGGGTCGACGCATTGCGTGACAGGTTCGACGCGGTGATGGCGCGGCTTGCAGTGGTGACGGATCGCCGCCACCTCAAGACCCACACGCCGCTCGATGGCATCCCGTTCTGGGCGGACCTGCAATACGTCTGCGTTTACCGGCATCCCGTCGACGTCTACTTCTCTTGGCGCAAGCACCATTCGAACATGTTGGCCGACTTCAACGACATGCCCGCTTTCGACGATCCGCGCGAAGGCTTTCGGGATTACCTTGAACGATCCTTTCAGGGCACCGCCGCGCCGACCCTTGGCAGCGTCATCCACCATTACAAGTCGGCGATGGAACAGAGGCATCGACCCAATGTCCTGCTCGTGCACTATGCCGACCTGTCGCGCAACCTCGCTGGAGAGATGGCGCGCGTGGCGCGTTTTCTTGGCGTGATCCTGCCTCCGGATGTCATGGAGCCGCTGGTTGCTGCGGCAGGGTTCGCGAAGATGAAGGCGCGGGCCGACCGCTTCGCGCCCAATGCCGGAAAGGGCACCTGGAAGAGCGACGAAGCCTTCTTCGACAGCGCCACCTCGCGGAAGTGGACCGGAATTCTCGCAGAGGACGACCTTGTGGCATACCGAAAGCTGGCGTCCGAGGCCTTGGCACCGGAGGCGCTGGCCTGGCTGGAATGGGAAAGCGCCCGGCCGGTCATGGCTAAGGTCCGGCCCTTTCGACGCGCGCGGGGCGCTGGATCAAGACCTCGGACGAGAGGCCGTGGTGGTTTCGCGGGCACCGGTCCTTGCGATAATCGAGATGTGGTCTTTGACCGTCATGTCGTCTCGGCGGGGCTGTGGCCTGAAGCGGGCCATCGCCGCGGCATGCACGAATGTTCCTGCAGACAATAATGGAATAGACGCCCGAAAAGCGACGACGCGCCGCTTCCTGCAATGGTAGGAACCGGCGCATGCTGTTTGATCTGCCTGACCATCAGACCCTCTACGCCGCCTTGCTGGCCCGCGACGGCCGCTTTGACGGGCAAGCCTTTGTCTGCGTCGCCTCTACCGGCGTCTTCTGCAGGCTCACCTGCCCCGCCCGTAAGCCGAAGCAGGAGAATTGCACCTTCTTTTCGACCATCGGCGAGTGCATCGAGGCAGGCTATCGCCCCTGCAAGCGGTGTCACCCGCTCCAGGCGGCCGCCTTGGCCGACCCAGCCATTGCAGCACTTCTGCATGCGCTGGACGACCGACCGGACCTGCGCTGGTCGGAGCGTCATATCGAAAAGCTTGGTTATGACCTTTCCACGGTACGGCGAAGCTTCAAGCGCCAGTTCGGCATGACATTCCTGGAAATGGCCCGCCAGCGCCGCCTCCGCGAGGGGTTCGAGACGCTGGCCAGCGGTGGCAAGGTCATCACCGCACAGCACGAAGCAAGCTTCGCGTCTCCCAGCGCCTTCAGGTCGGCCTTCGCCCGACTTCTCGGCTGCGCTCCGGCGGATCTGCGGGCAGACCGGCTGCTGCGGGCGACCTGGATACCGACGCCCCTGGGCGACATGATTGCCGTCAGCAGCCGCAGTCACCTCCATCTTCTGGAGTTCGTGGATCGCAAGGGTCTGCCCGCGGAACTGGCGCGACTGAAGGCCGCGTCGAGGGAGGAGATCGGCTTTGGTACGCTGCCTCCCTCCGAGCAGGCGGCGAAGGAGCTTGCCGACTATTTCGCCGCCCGTTCGGCCCGGTTTCTGACCCCGCTTGCGCCGGCTGGCAGCGCCTTCACGCAACAGGTCTGGCATGCGCTGCGGGCGATTCCGGCGGGCGAGACACGCAGCTATTCCGACATCGCGCGTCAGATTGGCCGCCCTTCGGCGGTACGGGCCGTTGCGCGCGCCAATGGTGCCAACCAGATCGCGCTGATGATCCCCTGCCATCGCGTGATCGGGGCCGACGGTGCGCTGACCGGCTATGGCGGCGGTCTCTGGCGCAAGCAGCGCCTGATCGAGATCGAGCGGCATCTGAGGCAGACGAGGAAGGAAACCGGCGCATGACTTCTGAAAGCGACAAGGCCGCTGTGTTCCGCCATCTGCACGTCCCGCACAATCCGCTCATCCTTTACAACATCTGGGACGCCGGGAGTGCCAGGGCCGTTGCGCGGGCCGGAGCGATGGCCATTGCGACCGGCAGCTGGTCCGTGGCGGCCGCTCAGGGCCATGAGGATGGGGAGGTGCTTCCTCTGGATGCCGTGCTGGCGGTGGTGACAAGGATCGTGCAGAGCGTGGATCTTCCGGTCACGGTGGATTTCGAGGGCGGGTATGCCACCGATCCCGGAGCGGTCGGGCAGAACATCCGCCGTCTGCTGACGCTCGGGGTGATCGGCCTGAACTTCGAGGATCAGGTGGTGAATGCCCCGGGTCTTTACAGCATCGTGGATCAGGTGGCGCGACTGCGCGCCGTGCGTGACGCCGCCGAAGCCCTGGGCGTTCCGGCCTTCATCAACGCCCGCACCGACCTGTTCCTGAAAGCGGCGCCCGATCGCGGCCACGCGAGCCTCCTCGACGATGCCGTCGCACGTGCCGCCGCATATGCCGAGGCGGGCGCCGACGGATTCTTCGTGCCGGGGCTGGCCGACAGGACGCTGATCCGCGGCCTCTGCGAAAGGGTGACGCTTCCAGTCAACGTGATGACCGCCGATCCGCAAGACATAAGCGATCTCGCAGCCTGCGGCGTCTCCCGGATCAGCTTCGGACCCAGCCCCTACATCGGCCTGACCGCGGCCTTGGAACGCGACGCGGCTGCCTGTTTCACGAGATGACCGCTGCGCATCGGCATGGGGACCACCCGCGCGCACGTCAGCGCGAGCCCTCGCGTCCCGCCTCACCCCGGCCACGTGTCAGCGACCACGCGGGCGCAAGCAGCGGCATGAGGCTTGCGCGGATGTCAGGGTTCGCGGCGGACGGGACGCTCAGGTCGCACCAGTTTCTGCAGTTCTGCCGGGTATCTCTTCGATGCGATGAATGCTCTCGCTCTTGGTATCGGATCGCCGAAATATTGATCCGGCCCCAGATGCTTCCGGGCGTTCAACTCATGGGTGTCGAGTAGATCAAAGTCGATCTTCACGACCTCGGCGTCCCACGCGGGATTTCGGGTCCGATGACCTTTCCCGTATCGGGCCAAAAGCCTCTCGCGAATGGTGTAGCCGTGAAAGTCGAATGATATGAGGCCGTTGGTGACATAGATGTGGGTGCCGGCGAAACCTCTGATCGGGACAATCCACTCACCATAGAAACCATGGAAGGGCGCTTCCTCCAGGAATACACCCGCCAGAATATGACATGCACCAAAGCCGAAGAAGATGCGGTCGGGCTGATTCCAGCGTCGTTCAGGGTGCTTCTTTATGCCGGGAATGGGCCAATACATGCATGTAACTTTAGGGAGTGTTCAAGCCTGATGCAAAGTCGGAGGTTTAGGCGCGAACACGCCCTGCGCGGCGACTGGCACGGCGACTGTCACGGCGGCGAAAAGTGATCCGGGCCGGGCACATCGCTCCGGGCGACGCGGTAGGCCCCGGGGTCTGCCGGGAACCAGTAGCCCCTCCTCCTCGTGCCGGGACGAATGCCCTGCCCCAAGCCGCGCGCCGCCGGTTCACACCTCGGCGATTGCAAGCATTCTTGCCGCTCGCTCCGAAATGGTTTGCAGCGTCCGCTTCGTTGCAGCGAGGTCATCTTCCGATATCGCGAATTCCAGCTCGGCGGTGATCTTCATGACGGAATCGCGTAGCGGATCGAAGATTTCCTTGCCCTTTGCCGTCATTGCAAGCCGCTCGCCAGAGGCTTCGGCCAAACCCCTGTCGACCATCGCCTTGATCAGGTCAGCAGGGTCTCGCGCGCCTGCGACGTGACCTTTGACGACAGCATCGGTCAACTGCTGTCGTGTCAGCGGACCGCCGCTAAGAAACGTGAGTACCGCCCATTCGGGGAAGGTCATGCCTGCTGCGCGCAGTTGCGTCTGCAGCAGTGACTGCAGTGTCCGTTCGGCTTTGCCGAGGTAGCGGGTCAGAGGTTCTGCGGTCGTCATGTTCGGGCTCCCATGTCCTTGTGGTGTTGGATCAAGGCCTTCAAGATGTTCCTGAATTCGCTCGCTGCTTCTCCGTCAGGCTCGCCAAGCGGTCTGGTCAGCTCGCGGTCCAGTCTTCTGACGGAATCTCTGGCGGCGACAACGCATTCGCGCCCCTGATCGCTTAGCGTCAGCCTGACGGCCCTGCTGTCCTTTGGATCCGGCACCCGCACGAGATTGCCGGCACTCTCCAGCGACCGGATGAGTTTGGATATGTAGATCGGCGTCAGCCCGACGACATCCGCGAGTTCACGCTGCGTCGGCTGCGATGTCATGGCGTGCAGCGATGCGAGCACGGTGTATTGCGCGTGAGTTAGGCCAAGTGGCGCGACTGTGCGGTCCACTTCGGTCCTCCACCGCGTGGAAAGATGCCAGATCAGTGAACCAATCGTGGGATTCTGCTTCTCCATGAGATTACTGTACATGACGACAATATCCATGGCAACAATCGAGAAACGCTCTCTCTCGACACACAACTTGCCAACGTGCAAGCCGCCCGGCACCGGCATGTCGTTCGGGACGAGGCGGTGGCGCGAACCTCTGCGTTCGGGGCGGTGGGGACTTTCCGGTATCAACCTGAATGACGGCTGTCTGCTCGGCGCGCAAAATCAGCTCGATCTGCCTTTGGGAGCCCGGCTTTATGTCACGAAGGGTGCGAATGGGATGCGTTCCCGGTGTGCAGCCTTTGCCACAAGATCATCGACAGCTGCGAGGAAGTGTGGCGAGGCATTGTGCGCGTCCCATCCGGACGCGTCTTCATAAAGCTCATAGACAAAGAACTGCGACGGATCATCCGGTGATCTGTAGGGCATGAAGAACTTCATTCCGGGTTCCGCGTTCGAGGGTTCGGCCAAGCGCTGGAGAATGTCTGCCACGGCATCGGCCTCTCCTTCCCTCGCGGTAATCCGCACCATGACGATGAAACCCGTGTTAAGGTTCTGTGCCGCTGCGTTGGCGTCATAGACTCCCATCCGCTCAACCCCGATCCGTCAGCAAACGAAGACCTGCCAGCCCAAAGAAGGTGCCAAGCGCACCTTGGATGATACGGCGCGCGCGCCCGTAGACCCGAACCATCATCGGCGTCGAAAAGGCGAGCGCATAGACGAGGTGGATCACCACCGACAGGACAAACGTGCCGCCCACAATCGCGCCCGCGACCCACAGGGGCGCATCAGGCGCAAGGCCGAGCGAGATGATCGCGATCCAGGCAAGCGCCGCTTTCGGATTGGTCATCTGTATGATGTATCCGCGTCTGGCATAGCCCCAGGCCGTGCGAGGGCCACCCGCCAGTTCGGTCGCATCAATATCGTGCGGAGACGCCGCAGACTTGAACGCTTTACAGGCCAGCCAAAGCAGGTAGAGACCGCCAAACAACTTGATGATGAGGATTGCGGAGGCATAGGTCGCAAGCAGTGCCGATAGCCCGACTGCCGTCAGCATTCCCCAGCTCAACGTGCCTGTCGCAACACCCATAGCCAGCGCCATACCTGACGGACGGTTCACCGCCATGGCTGTTCCGATCACGGCAAGAACGTTCGGACCGGGGCTGGCAACGGCCATCAGAAATGCGCCGTAGGACAGCAGGATGCCGGGCAAGTAAGGTGCGATACTTTCCATCAATAGCAGCCCCGCGCATGAAAGATGATGTTCCTATTATGTTTCATGGTGGTTGGTTGCACGAGGACTTGTTCGCTGGCCGGGCGGAGCGGACCGCTGTTCAGCAGTATCAGCATCTGCCTTGAGAACTCCCGTCCCACGGCACCGGTCCGCGGTGGGTGCCGCGGCACCTCTCAGGAAGTCGCGGCGGCCTGCCCCCTGCCCTCAGCCAGCGCGGCTTTTGGCGTAATGGCGTGCGGCCTTTGCGCGGTTGCCGCAGGTCTCCATCATGCACCATTTGCGGCGGGCGTTCCTTGTCTCGTCCAGGAACAGCCAGCCGCAATCGTCGCCGGGGCAGAGCTTGATCCGGTCCATCTCGCGCGGGTCGGACAGCAGGGCCAGCGCGGAGGTCGCGATCATGTCGAGAAGCGGAGGGTGCGTCGGTGGCCGTGCCGTTCCGTCCAGAAGAAGGCCCCGGTGCGGAAACGGGTCTGCTGCACACTTGTCGACTGCATGCGATGCGGGAAGGAAAAGCCGCCTGAGCGCGCGCCGGTAGGCGACGGCTTCGCCGATGTCGTCGGGCAGCATGGTGCGCGACAGACCCACGGCCTTCGCCCATGACCCGAGATCGGCGAGCGACGCAAGCTTTTCATGCGTTACCTCACCGACCGAAGACCAGTCGGCCGTATTCACGAAGTCCAACGCCAGACGCCCCGAGATGAGGCGGATCGGATGACCGCTCGCATAGCCCATGAGCTACTCTAACCTTTATACTGGTTGACTGGCAACCGGCATGATGCTCTAACCACTTCCATGGTTAAGGGCGGGCAGCAGATACGGCTTACGAGGAAGGGCGTCTGGGCGGGATTCGTCGATCTGATGCCCGTGGCCGTCTTTTCGACGCCCTTCGGTATCGCGTTCGGTGCGGCCGCCATCGAGGCCGGGATTTCGCCAGAGAAGGCCATCGCGATGAGCGCACTGGTGTTTTCGGGGGCCGCGCAATTTGCCACCCTGGATTTCGCCGGCCCCGATGTCGCCTGGGCGTCGCTGGCGCTGATCGTCCTGGCGATCAGCGCGCGCCTTGTCGTCATGGGCGCTGTCGTATCGCGGGAACTGAATGCTCTGCCCGCACGGCACCGATTTCCGGCGCTCGCCTGGCTGAGCGATCCGAACTTTGCGCGGACACATCCGAAATTCCGCAACGGCGAAACCGATGTCGGCCTGCTGCTTGGCGGGGGCCTGGCGCTGTGGCTGAACTGGGTGGCGGGCACCGCCATCGGCGCACTTGCAGGGGACGTGATCGGGAACGTGTCCCGATACGGCTTCGATGTTGTCATGCTCTGCTTCTTCGCCGCCGTCCTGGCGGGCGAGGTGAGAAGGCCCCGGATGGCGCTTCCGGTCGCGGTTGCAGGACTTTGTGCTGTCGCGACGCAGGGTCTCCTGCCAGCTGGATGGAGCGTCATCGTCTCGGCCCTTGCCGGTGCGGGCCTTTCCCTGGTTGGGCGCGACTAGATGTCTTGGTCACTTGTTCTCATGGTTGCCGTCCTGGTGTACGCCACGCGTGCGATCGGCCCGGTCCTGATGGCTGGCGTCGATCCAACGCCGCGGCTGAGACGGTTTCTCGACACGCTCGCAGCCTCTGTCATCGCGGCCATTGTCGCCACAGCCCTGATCGAGGCGGGCTTGCGCGAGATCGCGGCCGCGGCTGCGACGGTGCTGGTCATGGTGCTGTCGCGCAGCGCCGTCTGGGCAATGATGGCCGGGACGGCCATCGCCGCCCTCTGGACAAACATCGGCATGTAGGGGACATCTGGCCTCGGCTCTTGTCCGCCGCCGCAAAGGCCCGCATGCGGCACGCGTCAAGGACGAGGCGACGGGTCTGCGGGTCTTGCCATGACCGGCAGCATCGCCCGCTTGCGCCGCGGTCAGAGCCCTCACTCCCGACGGCGCCCCGCCTTGCCCCGTCGCCAGGAACCGTCGCCAGGAACCGTCGCTGCGGTCACTGTAGGCGACGACACGAGGCTTGCGCGACCGTCTGGGACCGGGACACTGCGGCCTGTCGACTTTCTTTGGAAAATTCGAGAACGACGAGGAGGGCCTCATGCCAATCAGCTGCGCCAATCAGGACGTTATCCTTTCGGGGTGTTCGGGAGGAGGGAAATCAACGCTGCTGCTTGAACTGAAGCGGCGAGGGTTTGAAACCATCGAGGAGCCTGGGCGGAGGATTGTCTCGGAAGAACTGCGGGGTGACGGAAGAGCGCTGCCATGGGTCAACCTCGAGGCTTTCGCGAGACGAGCATTCGAGATGGCCTCTCGCGACCGGGAGCGCGTAGAAGCCTTTGCAGAATGGGTCTTCTTTGACCGTGGGCTTGTGGACGCGGCCGTTGCGTTGGAGCATGCGACTGGAATACCCGCATTCAGAACTCTCGCCGGACACGATCGCTTTCAAAGCCGCGTTTTTCTGACGCCGCCTTGGCCGGAGATTTACCAGACGGATCCTGAACGACGGCACGATTTCGACGAAGGCGTCGCAGAGTATCATCGTCTTTTCAGCGCATTCGAGAAACTTGGCTATGAAGTGAATGTTCTGCCGAAAGTTGGCGTCGAGGCGCGGGCCGACTTCGTTCTGGATCGTCTCATCTGACAAACCTGGCTCGAACCCGCCCTTCGCGGCGTCGACCACGCAGGCCAGCACTGGCCCCGGACCGGCACCTCGCTCTGGACGAGGCGGCGGGCCTGGCGATGGCGGGAGCTATTGTGCGGCGAGTTCCCGTGCCGGAGCGAGGATCCCCTCCGAGACCGCTGACAGGGCCAGTGCCGCGGCGCCGTGGGCCCAGAGCAGATCGCCCCAGGCGTGGATCTCGATCGGGGGGCGCGGGCGGCCGGTCTGGATCACCAGATTGTCCATCTCGGCCAGGGTTTCGGCGGCATAGAGGTAATCATAACGCATGCGTTCGCCGGACAGGATGATCAGCGCCGGATCGAACAGGTTGATCACATTCGACAGCCCCACCGCAAGATACCGTCCGGCCCGGCGGAAGATTGACCGCGCCGTCGCATTTCCTGCCTTCGCATGGTCATAGAGGCTTTCCAGCAGCACGACGATCGACTGCCCCTCCTTGTGCCCCCAGTTGAGCGCCGTCGTCGCCTCCCGCGCGAGGGCATAGTCGGCGACATAGGCCTCAAGGCAGCCGCGCTGCCCGCATCGGCAGAGGGCTCCGTCGAGCTGAACCTTGATATGCCCAAGCTCCATCCCCAGCCGCTGCGACCCGCGATAGATCCGGTGGTTCAGCACCAGCCCCATGCCGACGCCATGCTCGATCGTGACCACGGCAAAATCCGAAAGCCCCCGTCCCGCCCCGAACCAAAGCTCAGCCAGCGCTACCAGATTGGCGTCATTGTCGATCGCCACCTGCAGCCCGAGTTTCTTCGAGGCGAGGGCGGCAAGGGGCACCGACCGGTCCGCCAGCACCGACGACCAGAGCACCAGCCCCTCGGTGCAATCGACGAAACCGGGCAGGCCGATGCCGACGGCCGAAAGCTCTTGCCGGGTCAGTCCGGCCTTGGCGCAGACCCGGTCCAACAGCAGTTCCACGGCCACGAGAATCTCGGGGACCGACACCGGACCCGGCTTGCGCGGGATGACGTCATCCGCGATGAGATTGCCGGCGAAATCGACGATGACCGCCGTATGCTCGCGGTCCGACAGCTTCATGCCCGCCACCCGATGCGCACCGGCCCGCACGCCAAGCGCCACGGCCGGGCGCCCGCGCCCCGCATCGCCTTCGCGTGAGGTCGCGATCTCTTCGATCAGCCCCGCTTCGATCAGTTCGGACGTGAGCGTGGTGACCGAGGCGGGGCTGACACCCAGATCCTTCGCCACCTGAACCCGGGGAATGAGCCCCGCAGCGCGCACCCTTTCGAAAACCTGCTGGCGAAGCGGGCGCAACGTATCCGACAGCGGCGGAATGAGCGGTCCGACACCTTGACGCCGATCCCCGTCTTCATCGATCTGGCGCATCACAGCCATTTATTCGGCCTCCGAACTAATGAGCGCCGCTCAACCCCGAACAGCCCATGAAACTGGCGATGATTGCCCGGAGATGGGGTGTACAGGGCAGAGATCGTAGTGTCTCGCAGTATTTTTATTTTGACAACTGAATTTATTCACGCCATTTTGCGCGGGTACCGACGAATCTGTCGGACCGGCCATGCGCTGGCCGCATCCATAGGGAGGATCACAATGCGTAAAATCTTTCTCGCCGCGGTCGTTGCGGCGGCTGGCTTTTCGTCGGCCGCGCTGGCCGAAGGCCTGACCATTGGCGTCTCCTGGTCGAATTTCCAGGAAGAGCGGTGGAAGACGGACGAGGCGCGATCAAGGGCGCGCTTGAGGCAGCGGGCAACACTTACATTTCGGCGGACGCGCAGGGTTCGGCGGCTAAGCAGCTGACCGATGTCGAAGCGCTGATCGCGCAGGGCGCCGACGCGCTGATCATCCTGGCGATGGACAAGGACGCCATCGGCCCGGCGATCGACAAGGCCGCGGCCGAAGCCATCCCGGTGGTCGGCTATGACCGCCTGATCGAGGATGAGCGCGCCTTCTATCTGACCTTCGACAACAAGGGTGTCGGCAGGATCATCGCGGAAACCGTGAAGGCCGCCCAGCCTGAGGGCAACTATGCCATCATCAAGGGCGACCCGGGCGATCCGAACGCGCTCTTCCTGCTGGAAGGCATGATGGAAGTGATCGGTGCCGATGTCGAAGCGGGCAAGATCAAGATCGTCGGTGAGGCCTTCTCGGAAGGCTGGAAGCCGGACAATGCCCAGGCGAACATGGAGCAGATCCTGACCGCCAACAACAATGCCGTCGATGCGGTTCTCGCAGAGAATGACGGGATGGCCGGTGGCGTGATCGCAGCGCTTTCCGCGCAGGGCCTGAACATCCCGGTCGGCGGTCAGGACGGCGATCTTGCCGCGCTGAACCGTGTGGCACGCGGAACGCAGACAGTGTCGGTCTGGAAGGACTCCCGTCAGCTTGGCGCGGCTGCGGCAGAAATTGCTGCCGCTCTGGCCGGCGGGTCGGCCCTCGATGCCGTCAACGGCGCGGTGAAATGGTCCGGCGGTGAGAAGGGCGTTGAAATGAACGCGATCTTCCTGGCGCCGACGCCGATCACCAAGGACAACCTCGATCTCGTCATCGACGCGGGCCATATCTCGAAAGAGCAGGCTTGCGAAGGCGCAATGGACGGGATCGCCGCCTGCCAGTAATGGCTTGAACCACGCTGGCGTCGCCTCCGGGCGGCGCCATGCCTTGTTCCGGACGTCGCGGCGACAGCGCTGCATGGTCTTGCGGCGCGCAGTTCCGGCACCCGGCCCGGCGATGGCCGCATACCCGTATTTACCCCTTTTCCAAAGTGCAGGACGTGGACATGAGCCAGCCTTCCCTTCAGTCACCCGCCACGCAAACCGCGCATCTGGGGCCATTCTCCCGCTTCCTCAAGGCGACCGAGATCGATACCCGCCTGCTTGGGATGATCGGTGCGCTGTTGCTGATCTGGATCGGGTTTCACCTCTATGGCGTGCTGGTGAACGGCTTCGGCGCATTCCTGACGCCACGCAACCTCTGGAACCTCACCGTCCAGACCTCGAGCATCGGCATCATGGCGACCGGCATGGTGCTGGTGATCGTGACGCGCAACATCGACCTGTCCGTCGGGTCGTTGCTTGGCTTTTGCGCGATGATCATGGGAATTCTGCAGGTCTGGATTCTTCCGAAATATCTTGGGCTTGGCGATCCGATGATCTGGGGGCTGACCTGCCTTGCCGGTGTCGCACTGGGCACATTGATCGGGGCGTTTCACGGCTGGCTGATCGCCTATCTGACCATCCCCGCCTTCATCGTCACGCTGGGCGGCCTGCTGGTCTGGCGCGGCGCGGCGTTCCTTGTCGCGCGGGGCGAGACGATCTCGCCCGTCGACGCGACCTTCGCCTTGCTGGGCGGCGGCCCCTACGGATCCATCGGCGCCACCGGAAGCTGGCTGGTATGCGGCCTTGGCTGCCTTGTCATCATCTGGATGCTGGTTGGCGGACGCCGGTCCAGAATGCAGCACGCTTTCCCGCTGCGCCCGATGTGGGCGGAGTATTTCCTCGGTCTCCTGGGATGCGGCATTGTGATCGCGGCGACGCTGGTCGTGAACGCCTATCCCTGGCCGAAAGGCATCGTCCGGCAATATGCCGAACGCAATGGCATCACCGTCCCGGAAGAGGGTCTGTTCATCAGCCACGGCTTTGCCATTCCGGTGCTGATCCTGCTTGCGGTCGGTATCTGCATGTCCGTCCTGATGAGCCGCACGCGTTTCGGCCGCTATGTCTATGCCATCGGCGGCAACCCCGACGCGGCAGAGCTTTCGGGCATCAACACGCGGTGGATGAAGGTCAAGATCTTTGCGCTGATGGGCTTCCTGACCGGTCTTTCATCCGTCGTCGCCTCTGCCCGCCTGAATTCGGCGACGAACTCGCTTGGCACGCTGGACGAGCTTTACGTGATCGCCGCAGCCGTGATCGGCGGCACCTCGCTTGCGGGCGGTGTGGGCACGATCTACGGCGCCATCATCGGCGCGCTGGTCATGCAAAGCCTGCAGACCGGCATGGTGCTGATCGGCTTTGACGCTGCCATCCAGAACATCGTCGTGGGCGGTGTGCTGGTGCTCGCCGTCTATCTCGACATCCTTTATCGCCGCGGAACGAAGTGAGGGTCCAGAACCATGGCCAGAACCGGAACACCTCTTGTTGAATTGCGTGATATCTCGATCTCCTTCGGGGGTATCAAGGCCGTGGATCACGTCACGGTCGATCTTTACCCGGGCGAGGTTGTCGGCCTGCTTGGCCACAATGGCGCGGGCAAATCGACGCTGATCAAATGCCTGTCCGGTGCCTACAAGGCGGATGCGGGCGAGATCCTGATCAACGGGAAACCGGTTGACATCAACAACCCCCGCGACGCCCGGGCGCATAACATCGAGACGATCTACCAGACGCTGGCGCTGGCCGACAACCTTGACGCCGCCTCGAACCTCTTTCTGGGGCGAGAGCTGGTCAATTCGATGGGTTTTGTGGACGACAGCTCCATGGAGGCGGAGACGCGCAAGATCATGGGGCGGCTCAACCCCAACTTCCGCAAGTTCAACGTTCCGGTTTCGGCCCTGTCGGGCGGTCAGCGACAGTCGGTCGCCATCGCGCGGGCGGTCTATTTCAACGCCAAGATCCTGATCATGGACGAACCGACCGCGGCGCTTGGCCCACATGAAACCCAGATGGTGGCAGAGCTTATTCAAGAGCTGAAGGCGCAGGGCCTCGGCATCTTCCTGATCGAGCATGACATCCACAACGTCATGAAGCTGTGCGACCGGGCCTCGGTGATGAAGAACGGCCAGCTGGTCGGGACGGTAAACGTGAACGAGGTCACCGACGAGGACATCCTCGGCATGATCATCCTGGGCAAGACACCGGCACAGGCTGCGTGATGTATATCGGCCTTGATCTGGGCACATCTGGCGTCAAGGGCATCCTGATCGACGACCGCCAGGCGGTTCTGGCAGAGGCGACCGCACCTCTTACCCTCTCCCGCCCGCGCGAAGGGTGGAGCGAACAATCCCCGACAGACTGGATCACCTCGGTCGAAGCGGTGCTGGATCAGCTTGCCGCGCGCGGCCTTTCGGCGGTGCGCGGAATCGGGCTTTCGGGGCAGATGCACGGCGCTACCCTTCTTGATGCCGCCGATGAGGTGCTGCGGCCCTGCATCCTGTGGAACGATACCCGCGCCCATGCCGAAGCGGCCGAGCTTGACGGCGATCCGATGTTCCGGCGGGTGACCGGCAATATCGTCTTCCCCGGCTTCACCGCACCAAAGCTCGTCTGGGTCCGCAAGAACGAACCGCGGCTGTGGGAGCGGGTGGCACGGGTTCTGCTCCCGAAGGACTATCTCCGCCTCTGGCTCACGGGCGAACATGTGGCCGAGATGTCGGATGCGGCGGGAACAAGCTGGCTCGACACCAAGGCGCGCGACTGGTCGGACGCGCTTTTGCAGGCGACCTGGCTGACGCGGAGCCATATGCCGACGCTTGTCGAAGGATCGGCCGTGTCGGGCCAATTGCGCGCAACATTGGCGGCGCGGTGGGGGTTTGCCCCGGCGTCGTTGTTGCGGGGCGGAGGCGGCGACAATGCGGCCTCGGGCGTCGGCGTCGGCGTCGTCCGGGCGGGGGAGGCGTTCGTGTCGCTGGGCACGTCGGGCGTGCTTTTTGCCGCCAATGACGGGTATCACCCCGATCCCGAAACCGCTGTCCACACCTTTTGCCATGCGCTGCCGGAAACCTGGCACCAGATGGGCGTGATCCTGGCCGCGACCGATGCGCTGAACTGGTATGCCCAGCTTGTCGGCCGCGATGCCGCCTTCCTCACCGGCGAACTCGCCACGCTGCAGGCCCCCAGCAAGACCCTGTTCCTGCCCTATCTCGGTGGCGAGCGGACGCCGCTCAACTCTGCCGCCATCCGGGGCGCCTTCACCGGCCTCGAGCATGCCACCGACCGCGCCGCCGGAACCCGCGCCGTGCTGGAAGGCGTGACCTTCGCCATCCGCGATTGCCGCGATGCCCTCGCCGCCACCGGCACGACGCTGGTCGATGCAACCGCGGGATCCGACATCGGCATCGACGTCGTCGGCAGCGAATATGCGACCATCGCGGCGGAACGCACGGCGCTGGAACGGC
>JAAURK010000185.1 GCA_012032275.1 Tabrizicola sp. | reverse complement strand
GCCGCAGGGCGTTGATCCTGGCCTGCACGGTCGAGCATCGCCACCCGTTTTCCCGCCCGCGCGAGATCTTCCGCCGCCGTTGCCCCCGAGGGCCCGCCCCCCACCACGAACACGTCATAGCTCATGTCATTCTCCCGGAACGAGGTCGGTGAGGACGGGGCGCAACGCGCCGCCGTCGATGATCCGCCAGGCCATCGCGGCCGCCACAAGAAACAGCGCAGCCTCGGCCGCAAAGACAAGGCCGAAGGCCGCGGGTGCCGCCGTCAGCGTGCGCAGGCCATCCACGAAAGCCGCACCGGCAAAGCCGCCAAGCCCCTGGGCAAGCGCCTGGGATGCCCCCCAGACCCCCATCCTGGTGCCTTCCCGGCGCGCGCGCCCCTCACCCGCCAGCTGCATCATGGCCCCGATCGAGGCGATGGCGAACATGCCGTTGAAGACACCGAGCAGCGTGACCGCGGGGACCAGCATCCCGAGCCCGAGCTGCCCCAGCGCCGCAATCGCTGCAAGGCAGAAGGCCGAGCCGATGCAGCCCGCCGTGACCCATAGTTTCAGCGTACCAAGCCTGAGGCCCGACACCGCGATGCCCACGGCAACCATGCCGACGAACATGCCCCCGTGCTGCGCACCCGAAAGGCCGGTGGACTGGCCGGGCGTAAAGCCGAAGACAAGGCCCGCATAAGGCTCTAGGATCAGTTCCTGCAGGAAAAAGGCGCTCATCGACAGAAAGATGAAGATGGTGAAGGCGCGCGACTTCGGCTCGTCCCAGACGTCGCGCAGCCCTTGGCGCAGGGGCGTCCGGTCCGTCGCGACCGACGATCACCCGCGCCTCGATGCCCCCGATCGCCAGCGTCGTCAGGATCACCGCGCCCCCTGCGACCAGGCTCACGATCACCATCAGCCGCGCGGGCGTGTAGGGGTCAAGCAGCGCGCCGACAACGCCCGAGGTCACGGCGATGCCGAAGATCATCATCAGCCAGGTGATCGTGGCCGCTGCCGCGCGGCGCTGCGGATCCGTCGCCGTCGCCAGAAGCGCCAGCAGAGAGGTGCCGGAGGCCCCGGCACCAAGCCCGATCAGGCCATAGGCCACCACCGAGAGGACCAGCCCCGCCCCCTGCCCCGCGATCCCGAGAGCCACGGCAAGCGAGGCGAGAACGGCGCCGGCCGCCAGGACCGCCATCCCGCCAATGATGAACCGCGTCCGGTTTCCCTGCGCGTCGGACCAGAAGCCCCAGCTTGGCCGGCTGATCTGCACGAGGGAATGAAAGCCCACGAGCGCGCCCGAAAGGATCGCGGGCAACGCCAGCTCTACCGTCATCAACCGGTTGAGCGTCGAGGTCGTCAGCACCACGACCGCCCCGATGCACAGTTGCACAAGCCCCAGCCGGACGATCTGAAGCCAGCCGAGCGTCATGCCAACCCCCTGAGTGCAAAGGCGGCAATCATCATGCCGGTGACGTAAAGCACGACGCCCGTGCCGTTGTACCAGGGCGCCTTGCCCTTGGGATCGCGGAAAAGAACCCGCATCGCCGCGATCTGCGCCAGAAGCACCGCCGCCACCGCCAGCGCATGCCAAGGCGCGCCCCAGATCACCAGCAGCGAGATCACCAGAAGCTGCGCCAGCGCCATCACCGTGCAGGCGATCTTGGCCGCCACCTCGGGGCCAAGGACAACGGGCAAGGACCGGACGCCATGCTGGCGATCCCCCTCCAGTGCCTTGAAGTCATTCAGCGTCATGATGCCATGCGCGCCAAAAGCATAAAGTGCGGCTATGGCCACGATCTCGAACCGCGGAGGGCCGGACAGCAGCACCGCAGCGCCGGTGAACCAGGGCAGACCCTCATAGGAAAGGCCGACCAGCCCCGGCCCCCACCAGCCCGATCGCTTCAGCCGGACCGGCTCTGCCGAATAAGCCCAGGCGGCGATCACGCCTACCACCGTCGCGCCAAAACCCCAGGGGCCAAGCAGCCAGCCAAGGGCCAGCGACAGTACCGTCATCGCCAGCGCGATCCACAGGCCCCAGCGCCCCGGGATGCGGCCCGAGGGGATCGGCCGGTCAGGCTCGTTCACCGCATCGACATGCCGGTCGCACCAGTCATTCGCCGCCTGCGACATTCCGCAGACCACCGGCCCGGCCAATATCATCCCCAGAACGACCAGCGGCCATTGCCCCGCCAACGGCACCCCCGCCGAGACCGAGCCGCAAAGATAGGCCCAGACCGGCGGAAACCAGGTGATCGGCTTGATCAGCCGCAGCATGGCGCGCGGTTCGGGGTAAAGGCGGCTCTGTGTGATTTCGCTGACAGTCATGTGTCAAGTAAACATGACAACTCAGAGTCGGGCAAGAGGCGCTATGTCGCGGCTGCCAGCTTTCCGCCGCAGCCGCGCGGATAAACCGTGAACCGGCAGGCCGAGGCGCCCATTGCGGCGCAATCGGTCTCCACCACCATCACCGACCGCCAGATCAGCCGCTGAAACAGCCGTTCGAACACTGCAGCATGCCAGACACAGGCCGATGATCCGACGGGGCGGCGATCAACGGGTTGGCCGCGATCTCGAACACCAGCGGGCGGTGACCAACCACGCGGAACCCGCCCGATCCGACAAAGGTCCAGGCATGGCGCGCGATTGCCGCCGTCAGAAGCGGCGCGGCCAGAAATCCGGGCAGGGCCTGCAGCATCCACCGCACGGCGCAGGGAATGCGATGCGCGAGGATGTAGTCGCCGGTTGCCACTCCCGCCAGCCGCAGAAGGCCCTCGCCCCGCTCCGGCAGGGCCAGCAGCAGCGCACGATGGACGGCGCGGCACTGGCTTTCCGGCAGCATCCCGGCATCCTCGGGCGGCACAGGAACACATGCCAGATCCATCACCCGGTGGCGCAGCCCCCTGCCCTCGAAATGGTCCAGCACCCGGATCAGCTGCAGGATCGCATTCGGCCCGATCCGCGCCTCGCCCGTGTCAAAATGGGCCGAGCCGTCCATCGCCCTACTCCGCCGGTTCCTGCATCTGTTCGCGGCTCCCGCCGCAGGCCATCGGCCCGAGATCCGGCGCCGCACGTTCCTTCGCGCGCTCCTTCATCTGCGCTCGAACCGCCTCCTGCCGCTCCTTGTGCTTGCGGCTGCGCTCGGCGGCGGCCTCCCAGTCGGCAACCTGCGCCTCGGCGAGCTCGCGCTTGGTGTCAAAATGGAAATCGACCGACTTTTTCGTTTGCGGCCCCCAGTAACCCGCCTTGCCAAGGTCATAGAAGGTGCGCCCGACCCCGGCCTTCAGGAACGCCTTCAGACAGCCCAGAAGATAGCGCCGCCGGAACCCCGTGCCGCGCCAGGGATAATGAAAAAGCGCCTTGCGCATGTAGAACCGCCGGTAGTTCTTCATCACCCCGTCCAGAAGCTCGCCCCGGGTCAGGGCCGCAGGCTTCATGATCGGGGTCACGAAGTTGTATTTCGAGAAATCGAAGATCTCGACCTTGTCCCGGATCTCCTGGAAAAGCGGCGTGAACGGCCAAGGCGTGTACATCGCCCAGTTCGCCAGATCGGGCTGCCAATCCCAGGCCATCTGGAACGTCTCTTCCAGCGTCTCCCTCGTCTCGTTGTCAAGACCGACAATGAACTGCGCCTCGACGAAGATGTCCGCCTCGCGCAGCAGCCGCACCGCCTCCTTGTTCTCGGCGACGGTGGTTTCCTTGTTGAAGAGATCGAGCTTCAATTGCGCCGCTGCCTCGGTGCCCAGGGACACATGGACAAGGCCCGCCCTGCGGTAGAACGTCAACATATCACGGTCGCGGTAGATATCGGTGACCCGCGTGTTGATGCCCCATTTGATCTTGTCGGGCAGGCCGCGGTCGATCAGCTCCTGACAGAATTCAACGAATTTCTTCTTGTTGATCGTCGGCTCCTCATCGGCCAGGATGAAGAAACCGACGCCGTGGTTGGCGACCAGATCCTCGATCTCATCCACCACTTTCTTCGGGTCGCGCACGCGGTAGTCGCGCCAGAATTTCCACTGGCTGCAGAAGGAGCAGGTGAACGGGCAGCCCCGTGCCATGTTCGGGATCGCAACCCTGACGCCAAGCGGCACGTAGATGTACTTGCTCCATTCCAGCAGCGACCAGTCGGGGTTGATCCCGTCCAGGTTCTTGACGGTGGAGGCCGCCTGGGTGGCGACGATCTCCTCGCCGTCCTTGAAGGCGAGGCCCCTGATCTTGCGCCGCTCCGACGGCCAGCGCCCGTCGCGGATCGCCTCGGCCAGCGCCACCATGATCTCCTCGCCCTCGCCGCGCACGATCACATCGACCCAGGGCGCCTCGGACAACACCTGGCGGAACATGAAGGTGGCGTGGATGCCGCCCAGCACCCGCACCGCGCCCGGCACCACTTCGGCGGCGATCTTCAGCACGTCCTCCGCCTCATAGATCGCCGGGGTGATCGCGGTGCAGCCGACCACGTCCGGCTTCAGGCCGGCGAGCCGCCTGCGCAACTCCTCCGGTCCGATATGATTGGTCATCGCGTCGATGAAATGGATGTCGTCAAAGCCCGCCGCCTTCAGGCTGCCCGCCAGATAGGCGACCCAGGCGGGCGGCCAGTTTCCCGCGATCTCGGCGCCGCCAGAGTGGTAATTGGGATGGACGAAGACGATACGCATGGCTGCCCCCTGCATCTGTCAACTCAAGTTGACAGCCAGAACGTCATGCTTCCTTGACATGGATCAAATGGACGCCGCGCGGGGCTACTCGCCGTCCTTGTTCAGAAGCCCGTATTTGCGCAGCTTCACGTAAAGCGACTGGCGCGACAGGCTGAGCATGTCGGCCGCCGCCACCCGGTTGTTCCGGGTCAGCTCCAGCGCCGTTTCAATGCACATCTTCTCGATCACATCGGTGGTTTCGGCAACGATATCCTTCAGCGTCGAAGAGCCGACAAGCTCCATCACGCTGCGCCCGCCGTCGTCGGGAACCGTCGGGCCGGGCCGGCGCATCGACTCGGTCCGGCTGGCATCCCGCAGCACGAGAACCAGCACCGGGTTCGGCCGGTCGTTCAGCCAGCTGGCCGCAATCTCGACCGCGATCTGGCCCGAGAAGTTCGTCGTCAGCCGCGTCGCATAAAGCCGCAACTGCCCAGTGCGCTTCACATTTTCCAGAAGCACCCGAAGGTCGACCGCCCCCCGCACCAGGAAATCAGCCATCGACCGGCCGCGCACCGAGGCGATGTTGGCCGCATCGGTCAGGTTCAGAAACGCCTCGTTTGCCGCGCGGATGATGCCATCGGCATCGGCAAAGACGATCCCGTCCACCCCTTCGTGGTAAAGCCGGGAGAGGTTCTCGGCCAGCTCGTCGGTCTGGACCGATACCTTCTCCGCAATGTCGAGCTGGCACAGAAGCACCCGCTCGCCCGCCGCGCGGAACAGGGTCGGCGTCACCATGACTCGCCGCTGCGACCGCCGTGCCGTCAATTCCTGCGGCACGGTCGATTCCGAAACCGCCAGCGTCGCCAGCGCATCCAGAAGCTCTCCACGCCGCCGCCCGTCAAACTCCTGCGCCACGGCGACACCCATCAGCTCCGCCCGGCTGCCGCCAAGGATCAGCGCCGCCGCCGGATTGAGATCGGTGATCCGGCCCGTCGACATCGAGACGAGCAGCACCGGATCGCGCGATACCTCCATCAGGACGCGATAATGGGTATCCGCCTCGCGCTGCGCCTCGTAATCACGCTCCAGCGCCAGTTGCGCCGACACCAGTTGCTGCTGCACTTCGGCAATCGGCCGCAGATCGCGGCCCAGCATCAGGATCGACCCGTCCGTGCCGATAGGATGCAGGGAATAACGGACGGGAAACTCCCAGTTTTCCTTGTTCACATGGTTCAGCTCCACCGCAATCGGGCCGCGGGTGGACTGGCCGATGTCGGCCACGCGAAGATCGAACTTCCGCACACTCTCTTCGGTCAGCAGGCTTTGAAGGGGCGCGCCTCCCAATCCGCAAGATGACCGAAGGATCTGTGGTGCGGATTGACAAGCACCGACACGACCCGGCGACTGGGCGCGACAAGCAAGGTGATATCTGACGCAGTCGCCAGCAATTGCGTCATCAATTCCGGCGCGATCGCGGCAACTTGCCCGAGCTCAGAAGATGCCGTCCATCTGTCGTCACGTCACTACCGACCGATCCGATGCGGCTGAAGCGACGCGTCGCCTGCCGTCATGATACATTACCCAGCTCCAACTCACCTGAGAAAAACGTCAAATTGAGGGCCGCCAGCGCTTTCGCCAGATCGTTTGTCGCAACATCCGCGCCGGTCTTCGTGGCAACCTCCTCCACCAGGTCAAGAACCGCGCCGCCGATGATCACGGGAATTCGGGGATGCGCGCTCTGCCGGATGCAATCCACCAGACCGCGGCAACTTGCTAGCCGCTGCGCTGAGGCGAACGAGATCAGCGCCCCGCCGAACCGCCTGTCGCGCAGCAGATGTGCCAGCGTCTCGCGCTCCAGCCCGATCCGGAGGCAGACCGACAGGCCGCGCCGACGCAACTGCCCGGTCAGCACCATCGCGCCAAGCGTGTGCTGCTCGCCGTCCGGCACGATCACCAGCACCGTGTCGGGACGCGACGAATCCGCCTGATCGCTGAACCACTCCGCCCCGATCGACCGCAGAATGCCCTGCAACCGGGCCGAAGCAATGGTGACATCAGCGAAGGAGAGCCGGTCCTCCATCCAGTCGCAGCCGACCGATCTCGCCACCTCGGGAATGATCTCATCCGCCAGTATCGCCGCCGAGAGCCGCGCCCGGCGCAATTCCGGCCGCAAGGCATCGAAGGCAAGCCGGTCGCTGCTCAAGACCGCATCGCGCAGTTTCCCGACAATCATCGCCCGTTCCGCCGCAGCGGTGCGTTCGTCACGGGAAATGAGCCGCGCCACGACGGCGGCGGCAAAGCGCGACACGCCGTCGGCCTCGCCCTCGCCCCCCGCCTGCCCGTCATGCTGACTGTCGCGCATGTCGTCACTCCGATTACTTCGGCAGCGACGGGCGAAAACCTCGCGCGCCGCGGCATCGCGACCGGCACCGAAAAGTGCTCGCAAGCCTTGCACACGCAATTTCGGACAACCGCGGCATATTGTCAAAGAAAATTGACACACCGCCGCCTCAAATACCGATTTCGCGCTGATGCGCCGCGGAAACCGCCGTGAACAATGGCAATTCGCCCCGGATCAGTCGCCTTTACCTGACGCAGGCGCAGAATCTGTCATGCAAAAGCTGTAAGTTTTAGTTGACACTTGCGCCGCCGTGGCTACCCTTGCACCACGTTCAGGCAGGAAAGGGGGGCCGTGCCAAGATGAAGACCGCAGACGGCGCTCTCGCACGGAACACACTTTATACGGCGGCCGAACGCGCCCGCGCGACGTTTCGCGGTGGACGCTGGTTCAGGGCGTCCTCGCGCCGATGCAGTTCCTGGCCTTTGCCGTCTCGCTTGGCCTCGTGCTCCATTTCCTGCTTACCGAAAACGGGTATCAGGCGGCCACCATCTCCATTCTGGTGAAGACGGGATTTCTTTATCTGATCATGGTGACCGGTGCGATCTGGGAGAAGGAGGTCTTCGGCCAATATCTCTTCGCCCCCGCCTTCTTCTGGGAAGATGTGTTCAGCTTTGCCGTCATCACATTGCATTCACTCTATATTTGGGCGCTCTGGTCAGGCGCGCTGTCGCCTGTCGGGCTGATGTTCCTCGCGCTCGCGGCCTATGCGACCTATGTCGTCAATGCCGGGCAGTTCCTCTGGAAGCTGCGCCTCGCGCGCCTCGACGCGGAGCTTGCGGCATGAGCCTTGACCTTCCCGCCCGTGGCTGCCGCGACACGCCCGTCCTGAAACAGCGCGGCCAGCGCGAGGTGTTCTGCGGGCTGACCGGGATCATCTGGCTGCACCGCAAGATGCAGGATGCCTTCTTTCTCGTGGTCGGCAGCCGCACCTGCGCCCATCTGCTGCAGGCTGCGGCGGGGGTGATGATCTTCGCCGAACCCCGCTTTGGAACCGCGATTCTCGAAGAGAAAGACCTCGCCGGACTTGCGGATGCCAATGCCGAACTTGACCGCGAAGTTGCGCGCCTGCTGTCACGCCGCCCTGACATCCGCCAGCTGTTCCTCGTCGGCTCCTGCCCGTCCGAGGTGATCAAGCTGGATCTCGCCCGCGCCGCCGAACGGCTGAACGGCCAGCACGGGCCCCATGTCCGGGTCTACAACTACTCCGGCTCGGGCATCGAGACGACCTTCACGCAAGGCGAAGACGCCTGCCTTGCCGCGATGGTGCCGGCGCTGCCCGCAGCCACGGAGCGCGAGCTTCTGCTGGTGGGCGCGCTGCCCGACGTGGTCGAGGATCAGGCGCTGGGCCTGCTGCGCGCCATGGGC
>JAAURK010000007.1 GCA_012032275.1 Tabrizicola sp. | reverse complement strand
GCCCGGGGGCGGCCGGTGACCGTAGCGGTGCGTGACGTTCGCGCAAGCCGACCGCCCGATGCGGCGCGGCTGGTCGCGGATCCGGCCGGGCTTGCCTATCTGGATTGCCAGACTGCCCTTCTGCCGCGGCCGATGACCCCGCTGGAGCTTTGGGACGCGATGATGGCGCGGCCGTTGCCCGGCCTTGGCCTTTCCTTCGCCATTCGCGATCGGGTCTCGCGGCTCTTCGGCGTCCGCCCGATCGGCGGCTTTTCCGGGCGACGGTCCGGCGATGCCCGGATCGGCGACGGCTGGACTTCTTCCGGATCGCGGAGCTGAGCCCGACGCAGATGGTGCTGACCGCAGAAGACCGGCATCTGCAGGTGATGGTTTCGGTCGACATGGACGGCCCGCAGACCTGGATCACCGCTTCCGTCGTCACGCTGAACGCCTTTGGCCGGGCCTATATGATTCCCGTCGGGCTGGTGCATCCGGCGATCGTGCGCGCCATGCTGCGGCGCATGGAACCCGTGGCGTAAGCGCCTGCTTACGCCAAAAGAGCATGCAGAGATTGAATGGCCGGGGCCAAGGACGTAGGTCTGCGCGACACCACAGGTAAGAGCATGTCCACAACATCAGAGGCCGGGCTTGCCGGCACCCGGCCGACGCTGTCGGCCTTTGTCCTCAACCTGGCCGTCAGCCTTTATCTGCTGGCCCTGTGCAACGCGACCTTCTGGTCACGCCTCTTCGGCATCTTCGAAGGCAGGTCCGTCGCCGCACTGGTTTTTGCCGGGGCGGTCTGGGCGCTGCTTCTGCTGGTGATCTTGCTGCTTGCCGTCCGTCAGGCGCAGAAACCGGTGCTGGTGGCACTGGTGATGATTGCGGGCGTCACCTCCTACTACATGGACCAGCTTGGCGTGATGATCGACCGCGAGATGATCCAGAACGCGATGACCACGACCGTCGCAGAAGGCAAACACCTGATCACCCCCGCCTTTCTGATGCATGTGGCGCTGTTCGGGCTCTTGCCGTCCGCGCTGATCATTCTGGTCAGGGTCCGCCGCCAGACGCGGTGGCGGGCATTGGGCGGCTGGGTGGTTGCGACGATTGGATCGGCAGCCCTCGTGCTCGGGCTCCTCTTCACCAACCTCAAGGGCTATTCGACGGTGCTGCGCAGCAACAAGGAGCTGATGGGATCGGTGCAGCCCCTCGCCCCCATCAGCGGCGCGCTGCGATATGCCAAGATGATGCTGAAATCGACCCAGGTGGTGGTGGAACCGACGGGCACCGATGCGAAGCCGGGGCCATTTCTGGCAGCGGCGACAAAGCCGGTGCTGATGGTCATCGTGGCGGGAGAGACCGGGCGGGCGGCAAGCTGGTCGCTGAACGGTTACGCGCGCGAAACCAACCCGGAACTGGCGCAGCGCGATATCCTCTATTTCTCCAGCGCGACGAGCTGTGGTACCGCGACGGCAACCTCGCTGCCTTGCATGTTCTCGCCGCTGACCCGGTCGGACTATTCCTATGAAGGCGGTCTTGGCCATGAGAACCTCCTCGACGTTCTGGTTCATGCCGGGTTCAAGGTGGAATGGTGGGACAACAACACCGGTGACAAGGATGTGGCGACGCGGGTTCCCTCGCGCTTCATGACCGCAAAGGACGGGGCAGAGTTCTGTCAGCCGGAATGCATCGATGGCGTGTTTCTGCAGCGCCTGCAGGGGGTGGCCGAGACGATGACCGAAAACACGGTGATCGTGCTGCACCAGATCGGCAGCCACGGGCCAAGCTACTGGCTGCGTTATCCGCCCGAGCGGGAGATCTTCGCCCCCGCCTGCAAGACGCCGGAGCTTACCGACTGCTCCACCGAAGAAATCGTCAACGCCTACGACAACACGATCGCCTACACCGATTATTTCCTGTCCGAGGTGATCGATCGGCTTGACGCGCAGGATAGGGTGATCCCGGCGATGTATTATGTCTCCGACCATGGCGAAAGTCTGGGCGAGGGCGGCATCTATCTGCATGGCACGCCCTATTTCATGGCACCAGAGGTGCAGACGCATGTGCCGATGGTGATCTGGATGTCCGAACGGTTCCGTGCAAGTCTGGGGCTGGATCAGGCCTGCATGGCCGAACGGATGGGTGAAGCGGTGTCACAGGACAACATGTTTTCAACGGTGATCGACATGCTGGATGTCATCACCACTGCCGAGGACGAGGCGCTGGATCTGGCTGACCCCTGCCGCATCAGGGCCGGCTGAACCATGACCGCGCCCATCGAGAAACCGGCGAGGAAGACCGGCCTTGCGCATTTTCTGGCGGCTGCGGGATATTCCATCGGCGGCGCACGGCGGCTTTTGCGGGAATCGGCCTTCCGGCAAGAGCTGCTCGGGCTCGTCGTCCTTGCCGTCCTGTTTGCCATCGTGGGCGCGACCCTGCCCGAATTTCTGGGGCTGGCCGTCCTCTCGCTGATCGTGCTGGCGGTCGAGGCGCTGAACACCGCGATCGAGGAGCTGGTCGACAATGCCTCGCCCGGCTGGTCGGAATTTGCCAAGAACGCGAAGGACATGGGGTCGTTTGCCGTGATGTGTACCCTTCTGGCCACCGGGCTTTATGCGGGCTGGGTGGTGATCTGGTAGGGCGGGACTATCGCCCGTCCCTCGACTTAGAACTATTCCAATCCTTGACAGTTCGGGGGCCGAGGCGCATATCCGACTGGAACTGTCGGAGAAAGCCCATGTTCATCCAGACCGAATCCACGCCGAACCCCGCCACGCTCAAATTCCTGCCCGGCCAGACCGTGCTGGAGATGGGCACCGCCGATTTTCCCAGCGAGACGGCGGCGGCAAAATCCCCGCTTGCGCGGCGCATCTTTGCGGCGGGCGGCGTGACGGGCGTGTTCTTCGGCACCGATTTCGTGACCGTGACCAAGGCCGAGGATATGGACTGGCAGCATATCAAGCCGGCCATTCTGGGCGCGATCATGGAACATTACCAGTCTGGCGCCGCCGTGATCGAGGGCGAGCAGGCGGCCTCGGGCCATGCCGAGCATTCCGGCGAGGATGGCGATATCGTGCGCCAGATCAAGGAGTTGCTTGATACCCGCGTGCGCCCTGCCGTGGCGCAGGATGGCGGCGACATCACCTTCCACGGCTTTGACCGCGGGATCGTCTATCTGCACATGCAGGGCGCCTGCGCGGGGTGCCCCTCCTCGACCCTGACGCTCAAGATGGGGATCGAGAACCTCCTGCGCCATTACATCCCCGAAGTGCTGGAAGTGCGGCCGGTCGCCGCCTGATCCGTGCGGTTGCCGCTGCTTGCCTTTGACACATCGGCCGCGCAATGTGCGGCCGCCCTGCTCTTGGCCGACCGGGTGATCCTGCGGGAAGAGCCGATGGCGAAGGGCCAGGCAGAGCGGCTGATCCCGATGCTGGAGGAGATGCTGGCCGAGGCTGGCATCGGCTGGGACGAGCTTCGGGCCATTGCGGTGGGGACGGGGCCGGGAAATTTCACCGGCGTGCGGATATCGGTCGCTGCGGCACGCGGGCTTGCGCTCGGGCTTGGCATTCCGGCCGTCGGGGTGACGCGGCTGGAGGCGCTGGCCCATGGCCTGCCCCGCCCGGTCCGGATCGTCGACGATGCACGGCGCGGAGAGGTTTACGTGCAGCATTTCACGGCAGAGGGCGCAGGTCAGGCCACCATCGTTCCGCTGGCCGGGGCGGCCGCTGATGACGCGCCGCGCTCGGCCTATCCCATTGCCCATGCGATCGCGCTGATCGGTGCGGCGCGGGCTGAGACCCCGCAGCCCCGCCCTGCCCCGTTTTACCTGCGCGGCGCGGACGCGAGCCCGCCTTCTGACCCTCCGCCGGTGATCCTGCCGTGACCGCGGAGGAGATGGCCGCCCTTCACGCGCTGTGCTTCACGACGCCTTCGCCCTGGCCCGCAACCGCGTTCCGGAACCTCCTCAACGATCCGCTCTGCTTTGCGCTGACCGAGGCCGAAGCCTTCCTGATCGGCCGGGCGGTGGCGGGCGAGGCGGAGCTTCTGACACTTGCCGTCGCCCCGCAGGCCCGCCGCCGCGGGCTTGGCGCGCGGCTGGTTACCCGGTTTCTCTATCAGGCGCGGCTGCGGGGGGCGGGGGAGGCCTTTCTCGAAGTCGCCGAGACCAACCAGCCCGCCCGCAGCCTTTATGCCCGCACCGGATTTTCCGAAGCCGGGCGGCGACGCGGCTATTACCGAAGCCCCGGGGGGCAGCCCGTCGATGCACTTGTGTTGCGGCGATCGCTGCCGAATGCGGCGCAGCCTGGTTCAACCTGACCAACCGGTCAGACATTGTGGATGAAAGCTCTGAATATCGCTTGACCACCCGCGCGGACTCCGACCAAGTTTGGGCACGAACCGACACGGCGCGACTCTGTGGATAACATGCCGCTGAATGCCTGTCGGCCAAGAGCAACAATCGACCGGGAGCAACCGATGAGCCTGATGAAATTCCTTCTTTGCGCCTCTGCGATGGCATTGACCGCAGGCGCGGCGCTGGCCGAACCCGCGATCATCTACGATCTGGGCGGCAAGTTCGACAAGAGCTTCAACGAAGCCGCCTTCAATGGTGCCGAGCGTTGGGCCAAGGAAACCGGCGGCTCCTACAAGGAGCTGGAGATGCAGTCCGAAGCCCAGCGCGAACAGGCGCTGCGCCGTCTCGCGGAATCGGGCGCAAACCCGGTGGTGATGACCGGCTTTGCCTTCGGGGATGTCCTCAACACCGTCGCCCCGGATTTCCCGGATACCAAGTTCGCGATCATCGACATGGTGGTGGAACAGCCAAACGTGAAATCGGTGGTCTTCAACGAACATGAAGGCAGCTATCTCGTGGGCATGATGGCGGCGCTGGCGTCAAAGACCGGCACGGTGGGCTTCATCGGCGGCATGGATATCCCGCTGATCCGCAAGTTCGGCTGCGGCTATGCGCAGGGCGTGAAGGCAGTGAACCCGGACGCGACCGTGATCCTGAACATGACCGGCACCACTCCCGCAGCCTGGAACGACCCGGTCAAGGGCGCCGAACTGGCCAAGGCGCAGAAATCGCAGGGCGCCGACGTGATCTATGCCGCGGCCGGAGGCACCGGCATCGGCGTTCTGCAGACCGCTGCGGACGAAGGCATCCTGTCGATCGGTGTCGACAGCAACCAGAACTACATGCACCCCGGCAAGGTTCTGACCTCGATGCTGAAGCGCGTGGACAATTCCGTCTACGAAGCCTTCAAGGAGGGCGATGCGCTGACCACCGGCATCAACGTGATGGGTCTGGCCAATGATGGCGTCGGCTATGCGATGGACGACAACAACGCAGCCCTGGTGACGCCGGAAATGCAGGCAGCGGTCGACGCGGCTGCCGAAAAGATCAAATCGGGCGAGTTGGCCGTGCATGACTATACGTCCGACAACACCTGCCCCGCTGCCAGCTTCTGATGGCTGACATGGAGAATGCCGGGCGGCAGGAAACTGCCGCCCCTTTCGCCATTGAACTGAAGGGCATCTCCAAGGCTTTCGGCCCGGTTCAGGCCAACAAGGACATCAACATCGCCGTGCCGAAAGGCACGATCCACGGCATCATCGGCGAGAACGGCGCGGGAAAGTCGACGCTGATGTCTATCCTCTACGGCTTTTACAAGGCCGATTCGGGCACCATTCACATCAACGGCCGCCCGACCCGCATCCCCGACAGCCAGAGCGCCATCCGCGCCGGGATCGGCATGGTCTTCCAGCATTTCAAGCTGGTGCAGAATTTCTCGGTACTGGAGAATGTGGTTCTGGGAGCCGAGGAGGGCGCGCTGCTGAACACCTCGCTTGCCAAGGCACGGAAGGTGCTGACCGATCTTGCCCGCGACTACGAACTTGATGTCGATCCCGATGCGATGATCGAGGATCTCTCGGTCGGCCATCAGCAACGGGTGGAGATCCTGAAGGCGCTCTATCGCCAGGCCGACATCCTGATCCTGGACGAGCCGACGGGCGTTCTGACCCCGGATGAGGCGGATCACCTGTTCCGCATCCTGAAAGGTCTGAAAGAACAGGGCAAGACCATCATCCTGATCACCCACAAGCTGCGCGAGATCATGGAGGCGACCGACAATGTGAGCGTCATGCGGCGCGGCACGATGGTCGCTACCGTGCGGACGGCCGAGACAAGCCCCGAGGCGCTTGCCGAGCTTATGGTAGGTCGCAAAGTGCTTCTGGAAGTGGAAAAGAAGCCCGCGAGCCCGGGCCAGGTGGTGCTGAAGGTCGAAGACCTGCGGGTGCGTGACGAGCACAAGGTGGAACGGCTGAAGGGCGTCAGCTTCGAGATCCGGGCTGGAGAGATCCTGGGGATCGCCGGCGTGGCAGGCAACGGCCAGTCCGAACTTCTGGAGGCGCTCGGCGGCATCGAGCGCGCCACCGGCCGGATCAGCCTCAACGGCGCCGAACTGCCCCTGTCCGGCGCAGGCGCCGACGGCCAGTCCCGCCGCGCCGCGGGCATCGCTCATGTCCCCGAGGATCGCCAGCGCCTGGGCCTGATCATGGATTTCACCGCCTGGGAAAACATCGCCTTCGGTTATTTCGGCGATCCCGCATATCAGCGAAACGCGCTTTTCATGGACAATGACGCCCTGCGCGAGGATACCCGCCGGAAGATGGAGACCTTCGACGTCCGCCCGCCGGACCCCTGGCTCCCCGCGAAAAGCTTTTCCGGCGGGAACCAGCAGAAGATCGTCGTCGCGCGCGAGATCGAGCGTAACCCCGACCTTCTGCTGATAGGCCAGCCGACGCGCGGGGTGGACATCGGCGCGATCGAGTTCATCCACAAACAGATCGTGGCACTCCGCGATCAGGGCAAGGCGATCCTGCTGGTCAGCGTGGAACTGGACGAGATCATGAGCCTCAGCGACCGGATCGCCGTGATGTTCGATGGCCATATCATGGGCTTCCGCGACCCCGAAAAGACCGACGAACGCGAACTGGGGATGATGATGGCCGGGATCGCCGAAAAAGGAGCGGCGTGATGGACCGCCTCCCCCGCTGGGCCGATGTGGCCCTTGTTCCGCTGATCAGCCTGCTTCTGGCGGCGATCATTTCCGCGCTGGTCCTGCTTTTCATCGGGCAAAGCCCGGTCGAAGCGTTCGAGGTCATGGTGGATGGCGCGCTTGGGTCACCCTATGGCTGGGGCTATACGCTTTACTACACGACCAGCTTCATCTTTACCGGGCTGGCGGTGACCGTCGCCTTTCACGCGGGCCTTTTCAACATCGGCGGCGAGGGTCAGGCGCAGCTGGGCGGCCTTGGCGTGGCACTGGTTTGCCTATCGCTGCCCTGGCCGCACTGGACGCTGGCGCTTGCGGCGGCCACCCTGGGCGCGGCCCTTTTCGGCGCCGCCTGGGCGGCGGTCCCGGCCTATCTGCAGGCCAAACGCGGCAGCCATATCGTGATCACCACGATCATGTTCAACTATATCGCGGCGGCGTTGCTGGTCTATCTGCTGGTCGACGTGCTGCGCCCGCAAGGCCAGATGGACCCGGCGACAGCGCGCTTCCCGGTCGGCGCCAAGCTGCCGACGCTGGACCAGATCCCGGGCTTCAACCTCATCTTTCAACGGCCGGTGCCGGCCAATGTGACTCTGTTCATCGCGCTGGCAATGGCTGTCGTGGTCTGGGCGATCCTGTGGCGAACCCGCCTTGGCTACCAGATCCGCGCTTTCGGAAAATCGGAAGCGGCCGCGAAATATGCGGGCATCAATCCGACCAGGATCATCCTGGTGACGATGATCCTGTCCGGCGCATTGGCAGGCATGATGAGCATCAACAACGTGATGGGCGAAGCGGAGCGGCTGTTGCAGAATTCATCGGAAGGGGCCGGTTTCATCGGCATCGCGGTGGCGCTGATGGGGCGGAACCATCCGATCGGTGTGGTGCTGGCGGCGCTTCTCTTCGGGTTCCTCTATCAGGGCGGGGCCGAGCTTGGCCTTTGGACCTCTATTCCCATTGAAATGCGGATTGTGGTGCAAGGACTGGTGATCCTTTTCACCGGAGCGCTCGACATGATGGTGCGGATGTTTCTGGCGCGCATCTTCGGCCTCTTCCGCAGCCACAAACTGGGGGCCGCGTGATGGATTACGCAACACTCCTGCAGATTCTGGATTCGACCCTGCGGCTGGCAACGCCCCTGCTTCTGGCCTGTCTGGCGGGGCTCTTCTCGGAACGCGCAGGGATCTTCGATATCGGGCTGGAAGGCAAGATGCTGGCCGCCGCGATGGCCTCGGGCGCGGTTGCCGCATCGGGCATGTCCATTGTCCTTTTGATTCCTCTCACCTCGGTAGAGGTGGTGGTGATTTCGCCAGTAATGTTTGGGTTGATTGCCGGTATCCTCGCATCCCTGCTCTTCGCGCTCATTCATGCGGTAGCCTCCATCACCTTCCGCGGCAACCAGCTGATCTCGGGCGTGGCGCTGAATTTCCTGGCATCCGGCATCACGGTCCTGGTGGCGCAGCGCCTCTTCGGTCAGGGTGGCCGCACGCCGCCGATTTCGGGCGACGCAAGGTTCAACCCGATCACGCTGCCCTTTGCCGAATCGCTCCGCGATGTGCCCGTTCTCGGCCCGCTTTATTACGAGGTGATCTCCGGCCATTCCGCGCTGGTCTATGTGGCACTGCTTGCGGTTCCCGCCTCCTGGTGGGTGCTTTACCGCACGCGGTTCGGCCTGCGGCTGCGCGCGGTGGGCGAAAACCCTGCCGCCGTCGATACCGCCGGGATCTCGGTCACCGGCCTGCGCTATGCGGCGGTGGCGCTGACCGGCATCCTCTGCGGGTTGGCGGGCGCCTATATGGCCACCGCGCTACAGGCAGGCTTCGGCAGGGAGATGACGGCAGGCCGCGGCTATATCGCGCTCGCCGCCCTCATCTTCGCCAAATGGCGCCCGGTTGCGGCACTCTGGGCCTGCCTCCTCTTCGGCTTTTTCCAGGCACTGGCGCTGCGGCCCGATGTGGTGGAACGTGTCGCCGGGCTGAAGGTGCCGGTCCCTTTCCTCGACGCGCTGCCCTATGCGCTGACCGTGATCGTCCTGGCAGGCTTCATCGGCAGGGCGATCCCGCCCCGCGCCGGTGGCGAAGCCTATGTCAAGGAACGCTGAATGGCCTTCATCTTGGCAAAAATATCCCACGGGGGTGCGGGGTGTGAAACCCCCGCCTCTCCAGCAAGACCGGAACCGCCGATGACCGATGCCGCGACCCTCACCTCGCTGATCCAGGCCCGCGCCGGGGCAGAGCCGGTGCGGCTCGGTCTGATCCTCGGCTCCGGTCTCGGGCATCTCGGTCGGGCGGTGACCGGCACGGCGATCCCCTATGCCGACCTGCCCGGATTTCCGCATTCCGCCGTGTCGGGCCATACCCCGATGCTGACGATCGGCGATCTCGAGGGGGTCCGGGTCGCCGTCTTCGGCGCGCGCGAGCACTATTATGAACGGGGCAATCCCGCGGCGATGCGGCTGCCGCTGGCCGTCCTGAAAGCGCTGGGCGGCGATTCGGTGATCGTGACCAATGCCGCAGGCTCACTCACCGCCGATATCGGGCCGGGCGATCTGATGCTCTTGTCGGATCACATCAACTACAATGGTCTGAACCCGTTGATCGGCGAGCCGACGGATGCGCGGTTCGTGCCCATGACGGCAGCCCATGACCCGGAGCTGAGGCAGGGTCTTCGCGCGGCGGCCCTGGCGCTCGGCCTTCCGCTGCCGGAAGGGGTCTATTGCTGGTATTCCGGCCCCTCCTTCGAAACCCCGGCAGAGATCCGGATGCTCCGGCTTCTCGGCGCCGATGCGGTCGGCATGTCAACGGTCCCGGAGGTGATCCTGGCCCGCTTCCTCGGGCTCCGGGTCGCCGCGATCTCCTCGATCACCAACATGGCCGCAGGGCTCAGCGACGAACGGATCGGTCATGATCACACCAAGGCGATGGCCCCGGTCGGTGCGGCAAAACTGGAACGCATCCTGCGGCATTTTCTGCAGGTGCTGCGATAATCGGGCCCGGGGTTTGACATCCCCGGCAAAGGCGCGCAAGCCTTGGGAACGACCGCAGGTTTCCGCCCCATCGGGCCAATAAGATGCAGCTTTACCTCCCCATAGCCGAGGTTTCGGTCGATGCTTTTGTCATTCTGGGGCTCGGCGGGATCGTCGGGTTCCTCTCTGGCATGTTCGGGGTCGGGGGTGGCTTCCTGATCACGCCGCTGCTGTTCTTCATCGGCGTGCCGCCAGCGGTTGCCGTGGCCACCGGCGCCAATCAGGTCGTCGCCTCTTCCGTGTCGGGCGTGCTCGCGCAGCTGAAGCGCAAGGCCGTGGATTTCCGCATGGGATTCGTGCTTCTGGCCGGAGGCATCGGCGGATCGGCCGCCGGGATCTGGGTCTTCCAGCAGATGACCCGGGCCGGGCAGATCGATCTTTTCGTGCAACTCTCCTACGTGCTCTTTCTGGGCGGCATCGGCGCGATGATGTTCCAGGAAAGCCTGCGCAGCCTGCTGCGGACGCGCAAGGCGGGAACCCCGATCCGCCGCGCCCATACCCATTCCTGGGCGCATGGCCTGCCGCTGAAGATGAAGTTCCGCACCTCGGGACTTTACATCAGCGTCATACCACCGCTGCTGGTGGGCGCGCTGGTGGGCTTTCTCGCCGCGATCATGGGGGTTGGCGGCGGCTTCGTCATGGTTCCCGCCATGATCTACCTGCTTGGGATGCCGACGAAAGTGGTGATCGGAACCTCTCTTTTCCAGATCATCTTCGTCACTGCCTTCACCACGGTCATGCATGCTGTCACCAACCAGACGGTCGACATGCTGCTGGCGCTTCTCCTGATCCTTGGCGGGGTCGTCGGGGCACAGATCGGCGCGCGGGTGGGCCTCCGGCTCAAGGCCGAACAGCTGCGCATCCTGCTGTCGCTTCTGGTGCTGGCCGTGGCGATGCGGATCGCGATCGACCTTCTGCTTCGCCCGGCCGAGCTTTACAGCGTCACCGCGGGGGTCTTGCCATGATCCGCGCCGCGTTCGCCCTGTTTCTGATGGCCGGCGCCGGTTTCGCCGAAACCGAGACGATCATCTCCGGCCTCAGCCAGAACCGCGTGTCGATCACCGCCGATTTCGACGGGTCCGAGATCCTGATCTACGGGGCGGTCAAGCGGGAAACCCCGGTCCCCGGGGGGCCGCCGCTCGAGGTGATCGTGACGGTCGAAGGCCCCCCGACGCCGGTGACCGTGCGGCGCAAGGACCGCGTCGCCGGCATCTGGATCAACAATGCCGCCGTCCGGGTGGACAGCGCGCCAAGCTTTTATGCCGTGGCCACGACCGGCCCCCTGCGCCATATCCTCAGCCAGACCGAGGATCTGCGCCATCAGATCACGCTTGACCGGGTGATCCGGGCCGTGGGTATCTCGTCCGAGGCCGACAACGCGCCCGATTTCGTCCAGGCGCTGTTGCGGGTGCGCCAGAACGAAGACCGGTATCGGCTGCTGTCGGGCAAGGTGGAACTTCTCGAGGATACGCTGTTCCGGACCGATGTGGTGCTGCCCGCGAACCTGACCGAGGGAGAGTACCGGGTGCGGCTGTTCCTCTTGCGCGGCGGCAAGGTGGTGGCCAAGCAGGACAGGCTGATCGGCGTTCGCAAGGAAGGGCTGGAGCGGTTCATCTTCACCATGGCGCAAGAGCAGCCACTGCTTTACGGCATGCTGTCGCTGGTCATGGCCGCCCTGGCAGGTTGGGGCGCGTCGGCGGCGTTCAGGCTGATCCGCGTCTGAGCCGCCGGCCCCGTTGCCGCCGCCTCGGGCTCAGCCCGCTTCGGCGATCAGCGCTGCAACATCCAGCCGCGCATTGACCATGGCCAGCCCGCCGTCCGGCTTCCGCGGCCAGTCAGCCTCGGGCTTGTCGCGGTAAAGTTCCACCCCGTTGCCATCCGGATCGCTGAGATAGACTGCCTCGGAGACGCCGTGATCCGCCGCGCCCTCCAGCGGCCAGCCGGCATCGACCAGCCGCTTCAACGCCTCTGCCAGCGCCTTGCGGTCCGCAAACACGAAGGCCGAGTGGTAAAGTCCGGTATGGCCGGGTGGCGGCGGCGTTCCGCCACGGCTTTCCCAGGTATTGAGGCCGATGTGATGGTGATAGCCGCCCGCCGACAGGAAAGCCGCCTGCGACCCGTAGCGCTGTGTCACCTCAAAGCCGAGGAGACCGGAGTAGAAGGCGATCGCGCGGTCAAGATCGGCGACTTTCAGATGGACGTGACCCACACGGGTTTCGGGATGGATGCTCATGGCGTGTCTCGTGGTTGTGATCACGCAGAATTAGTCGCGAAACAGCCCGGCACAAACGGGCGTTGGCGCACATCAGGCGTGCAGCCCTGCGCCTCAGCGCTTTTTCCTGGGCAGTTCCGCTTCCAGCGCCGCAATCCGCGCCTCAAGCGCTGCATTCTCTTCGCGCGCTTTCTGGGCCATGGCACGGGCCGCCTCGAATTCCTCGCGCGTCACGAAATCGCGGTCGGCCATCCAGCGGTCGACAAAGCCCTTGAAAGCGGTCTCCGCCTCGGTCTTGGCACCCTGGGCCACGCCCATCGCATTGGTCATGAGCTGGCTCATGTCGTCGAAAAACTTGTTGCGTGTCTGCATGACCCGATCCTTCATCCTTTGTGCCAATATGGGCGGATGGCCGGGTTTTCACAAGGCCAAGCGGCCTTGCGCTGCCGCGGTTGACAATGCCGGGGGCGCCCGCGACAAGCGGGTAACCCTGCTGGAAGCCGCCGCATGATCCCCTTTCCCGATATCTCGCCCGTGATCTTCGATGTCGAGCTTTGGGGCATCACCTTCGCGCTGCGCTGGTATGCGCTGGCCTATATCGTCGGGCTGATCGTCGGGTGGCGGCTGGTCACCCGTGCGGTCCGGACGCCGGGGCTTTGGGAAGGCCCCGCCCCGATGACGGCTGAACAGGCGGAGCGGCTGCTGACCTGGGTGATCTTCGGCGTGATCCTTGGCGGGCGTCTCGGCTATGTGATCTTCTACGATCCCGGCATGCTTGCCGACGATCCGCTTCAGGTGGTGCGGCTTTGGGACGGCGGCATGTCGTTTCACGGCGGCCTGACTGGGGTGGTCGTGGCGGGGCTGATCTTCTGCCGGCGCGAGAAGATCCCGTTGCTGCAGGCGGCCGATCTGATGGCGGTCGCCGCACCCCCCGGCATCTTTCTTGGCCGCATCGCCAATTTTCGTCAATGCCGAACTTTGGGGTCGGCCGACGGATCTGCCTTGGGGCGTGATCTTTCCGGGCGGGGCGGCGCAAGACTGCCCCGGGGTCGAGGGGCTTTGTGCCCGCCATCCAAGCCAGGTGTACGAGGCCGCGATGGAGGGGCTGATCCTTGGCGCGGCCCTCCTGTGGCTGGGCTGGCGGCGAGGCTGGTTCCGGCATCCGGGGCGGCTTCTGGGGGTTTTCGTCGCAGGCTACGGGACCGCGCGGTTCGTGGTGGAATTCTTCCGTCAGCCGGATGCACAATTTGTCAGCGAGGGCAATCCTCTCGGCCTTGCCTTCCAGATCGAGGGCTGGGGGCTGACCATGGGACAGGCGCTGTCCTTGCCGATGATCCTCGTCGGGCTCTGGTTCCTGTTCGGCACCCGGCGAAGATGACGGCGCTGGCCGAAATTCTTCTGCGCCGGATCGCTGCCACCGGGCCGATGACGGTCGCCGACTACATGGCCGAATGCCTGCTGCATCCGGATCACGGCTATTACGCCACCCGCGATCCCCTTGGCGTCGACGGCGATTTCACCACCGCACCCGAGATCAGCCAGATGTTCGGAGAGGTGCTGGGCCTGGTGTTGGCGCAGTGCTGGCTTGATCAGGGATCGCCCGCACCCTTCACTCTGGCCGAGCTTGGGCCGGGCCGGGGCACGCTGATGGCCGATCTCATGCGCGCGACGAAGGCCGTGCCCGGCTTTCATCAGGCCGCCTGCCTGATTCTCGTCGAAGCCTCGCCCGCCCTCCGCGCGGTTCAGGCGAAAAGGCTTGCACATCATCAGCCACACTGGGGCGATTCGGTCGCCGATCTGCCCGACCAGCCCCTGTTTCTGATCGCGAACGAATTCTTTGACGCGCTTCCGATCCGGCAGTTTCACCGGCAGCCGGATGGCTGGCACGAGCGGCGGGTCGGGCATCGCGACCAAGGGCTGGTGTTCGGGCTTTCCGCCCCGCTGCCCGCGGCACCCGACCCTCGCTTTGCCGATGATCCGCCAGGCAATGTGGTGGAGCTTTGCCCCGCGATTCCCGCCATCGCCGCGACGATCGCCCGGCTGATTGCAGCCCGGGGCGGCGCGGCGCTGGTGGTGGATTATGGCGGCTGGCGGTCAAAGGGGGACACGCTGCAGGCGCTGCGCCGCCATCGGCCCGACGACCCGCTCGCAAGCCCGGCGAGGCCGATCTGACCGCGCATGTGGATTTCGAAGCGCTGGCCATGGCGATGGCGCTGCCCCGCACCGGCCTCACCGATCAGGGCCGGCTGCTTGGACGGCTGGGGATCGACGCGCGCGCCGAGAGGCTGGCCCGGGGATTGCAGGGTGCGGCGCTGGAAAGTCACCTCGCCGCATATCGCCGCTTGACCCATCCGTCAGAAATGGGTTCGCTGTTCAAAGCCATCGCCTTTCACGCCCCCGGCACCGCTGCCCCACCCGGTTTCGATCCCGCACATGCTTGAGATCATCACATCGCCCGCCATCGGACCCCGGCACGGGTTCTTCACCCGCAAGGGCGGCGCGTCCTCGGGAGTATTCGAGGGGCTGAACTGCGGCACCGGCTCTTCTGACCTGACCGAGATCGTCGCCATCAACCGCGGCCGCATGGCCGAGGCGATGGGTCTGACCGTGGCAGAACTGGTCACCGTCGACCAGGTGCATTCGGCAACCGCGATCAGCGTTTCCGCACCGCTGGCCGAAAGGCCGAAGGCGGATGCGCTGGTGACGGCGACGCCGGGCCTGCTGCTTGGCGTTCTGACCGCCGATTGCCAGCCGGTGCTGTTCAGCGATCCGAAGGCAGCGGTGATCGGCGCCGCCCATGCCGGCTGGCGCGGCGCGCTGAACGGGATTCTGGAGGCGACGGTTGACGCGATGGAAGCGCTTGGCGCGCGGCGGGCCGATATCTCTGCCGTGATCGGGCCAACGATCAGCCAGGTCGCCTATGAGGTCGGGCCGGAGCTGTTCGAGACCTTCGTCGTCGAAGATCGCGGCTACAGCCGGTTCTTCACCCAAGGCAAGGGCGACCGCCTCCTCTTCGACCTGCCAGCTTTCGGTCTGCACCGGCTGCGCGAGGCGGGTGTCGGGGCAGCGGAATGGACCGGGCATTGCACCTATCTCGACGCCCGCAGGTTCTACTCCTACCGCCGCACGACCCATGCGGGCGAAGCCGATTACGGCAGGCTGATCTCGGCCATCCGGCTTTAGCGGGCGCGATCTGGCCAGGTTCCAGAAAATGTACTGATTGCAGCCACACTTGGCCCAACGGGCGCCGCAATCGGGGGCGATGTTCAAACCATCGTGACGGCGCAGCGAAGGGAGAGTGCAATGATTATCGAGTTTCAGACCAAGCGTCGCTGGCTTAAGTCTGCCATCGCGACAGCTTCGGAGCTGCCGCCTGTCACGAGACAAGGCCGCGAGCGCATTCGCGTGGCACCGATCGCATCGGACACAAAGACACCGAATGCCATTATTGACAGCCAGACCCCCCTGCAGGCCCGGGCGGCAGGCTGAGGCCCCGTCAGGCAGACCGCGACAGCCGCGCCTCAAGCACATCGAACGGCAGGCCGGGGTCGTCCTTGGCGCAGCGGATGACCAGGCTGGTCTTCACATTGGCCACGTGATCGGCCTTCAGAAGCTGCTCAGTCAGAAAGCTTTGAAAGCTTGAAAGATCCGGCGCCACGCATTTCAGGATGAAATCGATCTCGCCGTTCAGCATGTGGCATTCGCGAACCAGCGGCCAGGCCCGGCACCGCGCCTCGAAAGCCGAAAGATCGGCCTCTGCCTGACTGTTCAGCCGTACCATGGCGAAGACCTGAACCTCGAAGCCGAGTTCGCGCGCATTGATATCGGCGTGATACCCCTTGATGTAACCCGCCTCCTCCAGCGTCCGCACCCGGCGCAGGCAAGGCGGTGCCGAAATGCCGACGCGGCTTGCAAGCTCGACATTCGTCATCCGACCGTCCGCCTGAAGCTCGGCAAGGATCTGGCGGTCGATCGGGTCGAGCTTGTGTCCGGGCATCTGTCCCTCCGTTTTCATTTGTGTAGTCTTGCGGGGCTGTTTGCGCAATAATATTTCAATATTGCGCAAGAAAATTCAGGGGATCGCTTCGGCCGGCCACGTCACAACGCCGCGACAGGGGGTTTCAGGAGCGGTGGCATCGTCCTATATGGGGCAACCGGAACGAGCGAGGGCATCATGGGCGAGACGCGACACACACGGGTTCTGATCATCGGCTCGGGCCCTGCAGGCTATACCGCCGCCGTCTATTCCGCACGCGCGATGCTCAATCCGCTGCTCGTGCAGGGCCTGCAACCGGGCGGGCAGCTGACCATCACCACCGAGGTCGAGAACTGGCCCGGCGACACCCATGTGATGGGACCGGATCTGATGGTGCGCATGCAAGCCCATGCCGAGGCGATGGGCGCAGAGGTGATCTCGGACTACATCACCGCGCTTGACCTCTCGACCCGCCCCTTCACGCCATGGCCGACAGTGGCACCACCTATACGGCGGATGCGGTGATCCTGGCCACCGGGGCGCAGGCGAAATGGCTGGGCCTGCCGTCAGAGGAAAAGTTCAAGGGATTCGGCGTCTCGGCCTGTGCCACATGCGACGGGTTCTTCTATCGCGGCAAGGAGGTCGTGGTGATCGGTGGCGGCAATACGGCCGTGGAAGAAGCGCTGTTCCTGACAAATTTCGCCACATCCGTCACGCTGATCCACCGCCGCGACAGCCTTCGCGCCGAGAAGATCATGCAGGACCGGCTGTTCAAGAATCCGAAGATCAGGATGCTGTGGAATCACGAGGTGACGGAGGTTCTGGGCGACGAGACCCCACTCGGGGTCACCGCCGTGCGTGCGCGCAACGTGCAGACGGGGGAGACCACGGATGTGCCCTGCGCAGGCTTTTTCGTTGCCATCGGCCATGCCCCTGCGTCCGAACTGGTGAAGGACCAGCTTCCCCTGCACAATGGTGGTTATGTCGTCGTGGAGCCGGGCTCCACCCGTACCGCCATTCCGGGCGTCTTCGCCGCCGGAGACCTGACCGACCACATCTACCGCCAGGCCGTGACCAGCGCGGGGATGGGCTGCATGGCCGCGCTCGATGCGGAAAAATTCATTGCTGAACAGGCGGAGCATCGCGAAGCCGCGGAATGAGCGGCCCCGTCGCCGGGCGTTTCTGGCGCAGCGTCCTTGAAGCCGATGTCGCACGCGTTCTGGACGGGGTGAAAAGCCCCGAGGGCCGCTATCATCACGATGGTCAGGCAGCGCTTTACATGTCGACGAGCCCGGCTTTCGCGCGGCTGGCGATCGACAGATACCTGCGTCCGGGCGACCGCCGCGGGTCATCGTTCCGCTGGCGGTGACCGGGGCGGAACTCCTCGATCTGAGAGACCCCGCCACTCAGCGCCTGCTGAACCTGCGGGGTCACGAATCCGGCACACTCTGGCTGCCCGAACGGGCCGCGGGCCTGCCCGCAACCAGCTGGATCGCAAGCGATGCAGCCCGGACTGCCGGTGCCGACGGGATCGTCTATGCGGCGCGCTCCGATCCTGCGCGATGGCATGTCGTGCTGTTCCGCTGGAACGTGCCAGAGGGTCCGGTGGTGCGGCAAGACGGTGACCCGGTTCCCTTCCACGCCGATCCATAGCGCCGGTGCGGGGTGTCGACCGCGTTCCACGGCCGCGGCCAGGGCGCAAGCCGCAGGCCCCGATCCTGCTGGAAACCGCTGCCCCGATCGGCGATGATCGGCGTCAGCCGGTCTGATCCGCCCTGCCCATCCGTATCGCTCCCCCGCGGGGGAGAGCGGACAGCAGGCGGCCCGGCGCAATCCGAGGACGGTGCCGCATGACATTCTCTCTCCTCGCCCGTTGCCCGCACACCGGAGCCTTCGGGATGGTGATCTGTTCCTCCTCCCCCGCGGTGGCCGCGCGCTGCGCCCATGCGCGCGCCGGGGTCGGGGTGGTGGCTTCGCAAAACATCACCGACCCCGCGCTTGGCCCGCAGCTTCTAGATCTGCTGGAGGCCGGGCAAAGCGCCGGGATGGCAATGGCCGGGATCATGGAGCGGACGCCGCAGATCGCCTATCGCCAGCTTCTGGCGGTGGATGCCATGGGTGGAACCGCGATCCATTCCGGCTCGCATACGCTTGGCGTCTGGGGAGTTGCGCAGGGTCCAGGCGTGATCGCGGCGGGCAATCTTCTCGCCTCGCCCGATGTGCCCGGAGCGATGGTCGCGGCGTTCGAGGCCTCGACGGCTGCGCTGGGTGAGAGGCTGATGGCCGCCCTGCTGGCCGGGCGCGATGCGGGAGGAGAGGCAGGGCCGGTACATTCGGCCGGGCTCTTGATGGTGGACCGCCTCTCCTGGCCGGTCGCCGATCTGCGCTGCGACTGGGCCGAAGATGCGCGCCCGATCGAAACCCTCGCCCGGATCTGGGAGATCTATTCCCCGCAGATGGAGGCCTATGTCCAGCGCGCCGAAAATCCCGGGGCCGCGCCCGCCTATGGCGTTCCAGGCGATGAATGACGCGGCGTGGCGCGACAGGGGCTTGACCCCGGTATCCGCTGAGCCGACCTTGCCCTCATGACCCGGACCGCCCTCATCATTGCCCATGGCCAGCCTTCCGATCCCGGCCCCGCGGCGGCAGAGCTTCGGCAGCTGGGCGCAAAGGTCGCCGGTCTTCTGCCGGACTGGCAGCTTCGGTCGGTGACGCTGGCCGAAGACGGCGGGCTGGAGGCGATGGCCGGGGCGATGGCGCCGGGCGTGATCTTCCCGATGTTCATGGCCGGGGGCTGGTTCACCCGGGTGCAGATCCCCCGTCGGCTGCACGAGGCGGCGCTGACGGGCTGGCGCATCCTGGAGCCGTTCGGCTGCGATCCGGCCCTGCATGACCTCGCCGTGGCCATCGCGGCAGAAGTGCCGCGCGGCGCCGGGCTGATCCTTGCCGCGCATGGGTCTTTCAAGTCGCGGGTTCCATCGGATATCGCGGCACATGTGGCCCGCCGCATCGCTGCCGAGACGGGGATTGCCCGGGTCGAGGCGGCCTTCATCGACCAGCCCCCCAGGCTGAGCGAGATGACCGGCTTTGGCACGGAGGCGATCTGCCTGCCGTTCTTTGCAGCGGCAGGCGGACATGTGACGGCGGACATACCCGAGGCGCTGGCGGTGGCTGGATTTCGGGGGCGGATCCTGCCACCGATCGGGCTCTATCCCGCGGTGCCGGCTCTGATCGCCGAAGCGATCCGCCGGGGCCGGGCGGTCTGTGCCGCAGACTGCGCGTGGAAAGCCGAGGCGGATCGCGGCTAAGCCCGGCGCCGGGGTCTCAGGGATTCGGCGCAGGTTCCGCCGGTTCTGCCGCTTCCGCCGGTTCCGCGCCCGCGCCCTCGGTCGCGGGGGCATCGGGTGGCGTTTCAGGCGCGGTCAGCACATTGTTGCGCCAGATGCCGGACGACACCTCGCCCGAGGCGTAGCGCACCGTGCCCTGACCTTCGCGCCGGTCTTCGACAAAGCCGCCCTCGTAGACATCGCCGGTCGGATAGGTGGCCACACCCTGCCCCTGCATCCGGCCTTCGACCCAGTCACCGGCATAGACGAAACCGTCGGCCATCTTCATCTCGCCCGTGCCGTGACGCAGACCGGCCTTGAACCCGCCCTTGTAGACGCTGCCATCCGGATAGGTCGCCGTCGCCACGCCTTCACGCTGACCGGCCTTCCAGTCGCCCTTGTAGCGATATCCGTTGGGATAGGTCATGAGCCCGACGCCATCCGGCAGGGCGCGGACGAAATCGCCCTCATAGGCCAGACCATTGGCATAGCTCGCCGTCCCGCGCCCCGAGATCATGCCCTGCTGCCAGGGGCCTTGAAAGGTGGCTCCGTCCGGAAAGGTGATGGCACCCTCGCCATCCGGCAGATCGCCCTTCATCGCGCCGACATAGACCGACCCGTCGGAATAGGTGATCGACCCGGTTCCCTCCATCCGTTCCTCTACCCAGGAACCCTCGTAGCTGAAGCCGTCGGTCGAGCGGAAGATGCCCTGGCCATGGCGGCGGTCCTTGAGGAATTCGCCCTCGTAGACAGCGCCGCTGGCATAGGTCAGCTTGCCCTTGCCTTCGCGCATCCCATTGACGAACATGCCTTCGTAAATATCGCCGTTCGGCTGGGTCAGCTTGCCCTCGCCGTTCTGCTGGCCCGCCGCCCATGCCCCGACATAGGTCAGCCCGTTCGGCAGGATCAGCGTTCCCTGCCCCTCGCGCATGCCGCTGACCATGCCGCCCTCGTAGGTCGCGCCATCGGCATAGGCGATCTTGCCCTGCCCCTGCTTGGCGCCCATCACCCAGTCACCGTCATAGACGCGGCCGCTCGGGTCGGTGATCTTGCCCTTGCCGTCGTGCTGGCCGTTGGTGAATGTGCCCTCATAGACCACGCCATTGGCATAGCGGGCGATGCCGGGGCCGGTCAGTTGCCCCTTGACCCAGGTGCCTTCCATCGTGCTTCCATCCGCACGGATGACCTTGCCCTGCCCCTCTGGCAGGCCCTTGACGAACTGGCCTTCGTAGACCGGGCCGTTGGGATAGCGCGCCTTGCCCTGGCCGCTGATCTCTCCATCCGCCCATTCGCCGGTATATTCAAACCCGTTCGGCAGCGTATAGGTGCCTGTTCCATGCTGGCGCCCGTTGCGAAAGGTGCCCTCGTAGACAGAGCCGTCATCATATTGCTTGGAGATCACTTCGCCTTCGACCTGAGCCAGCGCCGCCGGGGACTGCATGGCAAATGCGGTCAGGGCACAGACAACCACAGATGCTTTCACAAGGCTCATTCTACCGACTCCCGGGCAATGCAACGGCCAAAGCCTAAGCGGAGGGCGCGGGACTGACAAGCGCTGCGCCGCATCGCGGCTTTCCCTTCGCCGGAAGTCTGCTAGAACCGACCGCGATGTCGATGGGAGTGGTCCATGCCCGATACCTTCCGCCTGATGCTGGCGCAACTGAACCCGACGCTCGGCGCGATCCGCGCGAATGCAGCGCTGGCCAAGGATGCCTGGGAAGAGGCGCGCAAGGCGGGGGCCGACATGGTCGCGCTGACCGAGATGTTCATCACCGGCTACCAGACCCAGGATCTGATCCTGAAACCCGCCTTTGCCGCCGACGCGATTGCGGCGCTGAACATTCTGGCAAAGGCATGTGCCGATGGACCGGCCATGGGCATCGGCGGCCCGGCGCTGCGTGACGGCAGGCTTCACAATGCCTATTACATCCTCCAGGGTGGCAGGATCACCGCGACGGTGCTGAAGCACCACCTGCCGAACGACGCGGTCTTTGACGAAAAGCGCGTCTTCTCTCCGGCCGATGTGAACGGGCCCTATGTGGTCAACGGGGTGCGGATCGGAACGCCGATCTGCGAGGATGCCTGGCATCCGGATGTGGCCGAGACCCTGGCCGAAACGGGCGCCGAGATCCTTCTGGTCCCCAATGGCAGCCCCTATCACCGGGGCAAGCCCAATCTGCGGCTGAACCTGATGGTGGCGCGGGTCGTCGAGACCGGCCTGCCGCTGGTCTATCTCAACATGGTGGGCGGGCAGGACGATCAGGTCTTCGACGGATCCTCGATGGTGCTGAACCCCGGCGGGCGGCTGATGGCGCAGTTGCCGCAATTCGACGAGGCGCTGGTGATGGTCACCTTCCGCCGCGAGGCAGACGGCTGGCGCGCCGATCAGGGCGAGATCACCGAAATCCCCGTGGTATGGGAGGCAGACTACCGTGCCTGCGTGATGTCGCTGGCCGATTACATGCGGAAAACCGGGTTCAGCAAAGCGCTGCTGGGCCTTTCCGGCGGCATCGACAGCGCCATCGTCGCGACCATCGCCGCCGATGCACTGGGGCCCGAGAATGTGCGCTGCGTCATGCTGCCGTCGGAATTCACCTCGGAGGCATCGCTCGAGGACGCAGGCGCCGTGGCGCGCAATCTTGGTTGCCGGCTGGACACGGTGCCGATCAGCGGGGCGCAGGGTGCGGTGGGCGACGCGCTGTCGGCTCTCTTTGCCGGGACCGAACCGGGCATCCCGGAAGAGAACATCCAGAGCAGGCTGCGCGGCGTGATGCTGATGGCGATCTCCAACAAATTCGGCGAGATGCTGCTGACCACCGGCAACAAATCGGAAATGGCGGTCGGCTATTGCACGATCTACGGCGACATGAACGGCGGCTACAATCCGGTCAAGGACATGTACAAGACCCGGATGTTCCAGACCGCCCGCTGGCGAAACGAAAACCACCGTCCCTGGATGAAAGGCCCCGCGGGAGGGGTGATCCCCGACCGGGTGATCACCAAGCCGCCATCGGCAGAGCTGCGCGCGGATCAGAAGGACGAGGACAGCCTGCCGCCCTACGAGATGCTGGACGCGATCCTCGAAGGGTTGGTGGAAAAGGACCAGTCAGTCGCCGATCTGGTGGCGCTGGGGTTCGACCGCGAGGTGGTCAAGAAGGTCGAACACCTGCTTTACATCAGCGAATACAAGCGCTTTCAATCGGCGCCCGGCACGCGGCTGACCCAAAAGGCATTCTGGCTTGACCGCCGCTATCCCATTGCGATGCGCTGGCGCGACGAGGGATGAGCGTCGGCTCGGAACGCGTCACGATCGTGAACCGCTATATCCCCCGTCATGGCGCGGCCCGGTTTGTTGCGGCGGCGACCGCACTCGCCCGGCGGGTGAAGGCGGAGGGAGATCCAGGGGTGCGAAGCTATCAGTTCTTTTGCGCGGAGGGGGGCGAGGCGCGGGCAGTCGTGGCATATGACAGCCCCGAAGCCTGGGTCGGCCACCATGACATAGCGATGGGCTGGCCCGAAATGGCAGCACTGCGCGAGGCGGCCGACCTCGTCGAAATCGCCATTCATGGTCCGCTCTCGGAAGGGATGCGGGCCTGGCTCGAGCGGGCCGAGATGATGCCGCGCGTCTGCCACCATGGCGAGGCCGTTGCAGGCTTTCTCCGGACGCACGGATAAGGGGCGCGGGTCAGGGCCGGCCGGTCAGACCGCACTGACCTTGCATTCCGGCAACAGGCGCATCACATCCTCGGGCCGGCAAAGCTGGGTGGCATCGGTGGTCACGGCAGCCGCCGCCGCGGCAGAACCGAAGGCCAGCGCCTCGTCGTTCGATTGGCCCCGCGCCATGGCCAGAACGAATGCGGCGACGAAACTGTCGCCCGCGCCGACGGTGGATTTCACCTTCACCTTCGCCGCATGGGCAAAAATGCGATGGTCCTTGTCGGCCAGCACATTGCCATCCGCGCCCCGCGCGATGATCACCTGCCGTGCAACCCCCGCCCGAACCAGCGACTGGGCGAATTCGGCCGTCGCCTCGCGGCTTTCCAGCGGCTTTCCCGCCAGCCCTTCGCCCTCTTCGCCATCCATCCGCAGCACCTCCAGCCCCGGAATCGGATGGCGGACCGCCTGCGCCAGCGCGGCGCCAGAGGTATCGAGAACGACGCGGCTCTCGGGCATCGACGCGGCAAGCTGGGCCGGAAAATCCAGCGGCACGCCGGGCGGCTGGCTGCCCGAAATCACCGAAATGCCGCCGGGACGGGCCGTCGCGCTGAGAAGGGTGAAGACCCGCGCCCGCTCCGCCTCGCCCCAGACGGGGCCGGGCAGCATGAAGCGGAACTGCTTGCCGGTGGAGACTTCGTTCACCGTCAGCGACTGCCGCGTCTCGCCCGGCCCGAGGATGGACAGGAACGTCACCCCCTCGGCCCGGATCAGCCCCGCAAGCCTGTCACCCGTCAACCCGCCGATGGCCACCAGCGCAAGACTGTCGCCGCCCAGCGCCTTGATCGCCCGGCTGACGTTCAGCCCGCCGCCACCGGGATCGAGCAGCGGGTCGGAACAGCGCAATTTCTGGCCCGGAACGATCTCGGCCACGTCCGAGGCCATGTCGAGAGCTGGGTTGAGCGTCAGCGTGAGAATCGGATGTTGTGAGGTCATGCGGCACCTGTTGTTACCGCTATCATACCCGATCCGTCGCAAAGGGAAACCGGGTCACGCACAGCGCGTCGCAAAATGCCGATCGCGGGCGGGCCCTTGTTGTCACCACGTCAGTCGCCCGGGCGGGAAACCTCCACCGGCCGGATCTGGGTAAAACCGTCGCCAAACTGGTTGCGAAGCGCCAGCGCCTCATCTTCCGGAAGACCTTCGCCGATGGCATTGCGGATCTCGAAATAGAGTTCATCGAACCCTTCGGCGTCGATCTCGGTGTCATCGCCGTTGAGCTGCGACTTCAGCTCATCCTTTCCAGCCCCTGCCGACGTGCTGAAGAGGGCATTTGTCACCCGGTCCAGCCCCGGGCCGGGCAAGGATGAAAACGCAACGTCGATCAGGAAATTCCGCGCGGCATCCTGGGACTCTGCCTCGACCTTCTTGTCCTCGGTCGCGAATTGCAGGCCGTTCAGGCTGTGGGCAAGCAACTGTCCGGCAAGGTTCGCCGCCGCTTCGCGCCTGATTGTCTTGTCCCCGAATCTCGCGCCGCCATTGCCGCGCTCGCCCTCCGCCACGTCCACCAGATCGGCGATCCGCTTTGACATGAATGCTGCAGCTCCTGCAGGCTCTCACCCGCAGGATCGGAGAACAGGATGAAATGCGCGAAGGATTCGATATCTTCGGCGAACTCCCGGTCTATCGCGCCGTTGTCGGAAAGCGAGGCGCCGAGAAGATCGTCGAAATGGGTCAGAAACACGCTGGTCAGGGCATCCTTGTATTCGGGCTGAAGGCGCCGGATGAATTCGTCGTCACCCAGCCGATCCATGCTGAAACCGATGAAGCGCCGGATCTGCGCGCGCTCTGCCGGATCGGAGGCATCAAGCTGCGCCACGGCATCGGCAAGGGCAACATAGCCGTCGACGTCGTCCACCACTGCGGGGCCGATCACTACCCGGTCGACCGAGGAATACATCACCGATTGCAACTGCTTGTCATCAAGGCTCGCCATCGCGCGGCGAAGACTGGCCGGATCGTCACCCATGCTGGCCAGCACGGTGGCAATCGCAACGGCATCGGGATCGACAAAGGCAAAGGCGCTTGAAGTCGTATCGCTGACCAGGGTTTCATCGGCCAGGCTGCGGACAAATTCGACCTTGGCGTCGGACGAGGCATGCGCGGCTACGGCCCCGGCGAATTCGGTCATTGCCTCAAGTCCGGTATAGCCGCCGTGCCGTTTCGCTTCATTTGCCATCCGGGCAAGCGAGGCGCCGTCAAGCTTTCCGGCCATGTCCTCGAAAAAGGCGCGGCGGTCGTCACCCTCCAGTCCGCCGCCAACATGGCTTCCATCGTAGATTTCGTCGAAGAGATCGTCGAGGCGGCCACGCTCGTCCAGTTCCGCCACCACGGCCTTTGCGGTTTCGGCGTCGGCATCCTTCAGCGTCTGGACCGCATCGGATATCTCGCCCTTGCTCACCCACTGGAACCAGCCGCTTGAACTGATCAGCTTCTCGATCCGGTCTGCCTTTCCGGCAACGTCGTCGGCATCAGGTCTCAACGGGGCGAGCACCAGCGGCCTGCGCCGGATGACGGGAAGCGGGCGGTCACCGTAACTGCCAAGATCACGCAGTGCGGGCCGGTGATTGACGGGGTCGGGACCATCCAGTCTCATGGCGCGCTCCTTCACAAGGATGAGTGAGGACCGCGCCGCGCCAGCGAAACCCATGGTGGGTGGCGCATTCCTGCACCCCGATGCTACGCTGCATCGCCGCAAGAGCCAAACAGCGATCCACGTCGTCCGGGCGCGTCGGCGGGATCACCGGATTTCGAATCGATCCGACAGGAAGGTTTCCGCCGATCGAACGGCATGGAACGCCACCGCCGGCGCGTTGACGCGCGCCATGGCCCACCCGCGCGGAAAGGCGCCGATGGGCCGCTCAGGCTGGCACGTTCCTCGGCCCGTCAGCCGTTCAGCATCATCTGATAGCTTGCAGGCACATAGCGGAACCCATCGCCCGCTGCCTCGACATAGCCGATGGCGGGGAAGGGCATATGGTAGCCGATGAAGGGCATGCGGTCGGCGGCCAGCATTCCGAACACCGTTTTCCGCGCCGTCGCGGCGGCGGCCTTGTCGGCATCGAATTTCACTTCCCAGTCCGGATAGGCAAGAGACCAGATGTAATGGTTCGCGGTATCGGCGGTGATGGCAAGCTGCTGCCCGTCGGATTCCAGCCGATAGATCATGTGCCCGGGCGTATGGCCCGCAGCCATCATCGCGGTGATGCCCGATGCGACCGTGCCGCCGTCATCGAGGAAGGTGATCTTTTCGTTCAGCGGCGCGACATTCGCGGTGAAGGCCTCACTCGGGCTGCCGGTCCAGAAATTATGCTCCACCGCGCCGGTGACATAGCGCGCATTGGCAAAGACCGGCGCCCCGGCCGTGCCAAGCCCGCCGATATGATCGGGGTGCATGTGGGTCAGCACGACGACATCCACCTGATCCGGCGCTATTCCGGCAGCCGCGAGGGCCGCGAGCGTGCCTTCCGGTGCAAGGCCCGTGTCGAAAAGCACCAGTTCGGCCCCGGTGTTGACCAGCGTCGGGGTAAAGAAGAACTGCGCCTTGTCGGTCGGGATGAAGGCGCCGGTCGCGGCGGCCTCGAACTCTTCCGGGGTCGCATTCAGGCCGAAAATCTCCTGCGGTTTTTCGACGGTGCGGGTGCCGACCAGCAACGTCGTCACTTCAAAGCCGCCCAGCTTGAACCGGTTGAACGGCGGCATCGCGGCGCCCTGCATCTCGGCGCGGGCCTGCGCTGCCTGCGGCAGAAAGCTGGCAGCCAGTGGCAAGGATGCCCCCGCGATCAGGGCCTGACGGCGCGAAAACAGCGGTTTCGACATGGGTAATCCTCCGATATTGAGTTGTTTTGCTGAAAGTGTAATGCGCAACAGGCAATCTTCCAGTCACGCTGACGTTATGGCTGTGCCCTGCTGCACAGTCACCGTGCGCTCATTCCCACCAAGGATCGATGGTCGCGATATCGTCGTCCGACCAGCCGAAGTGATGGGCCAGTTCATGAATCGTGACATGGGTGACCAGTTCGGCAATCGACACATCGCCGCGTTCCGCCCATTCATCCAGGATCGCGCGGCGGAAGAGCCAGATCGTGTCGGGCTGCAGCGGCTGATCCATCACCGATTTCTCGGTCATCGGCACGCCCTCATAAAGGCCGGTCAACTCGAACGGATCGGTCAGGTCCAGCGCCTCCAGCATCTCTTCCGGGGCAAAATCCTCGATCCGGAGGCGGATCGCCGTTGCCGGCCCGCGAAAGACCGCAGGCAGCGTTGCAATCGCCTCGCGCGCCAGCTCTTCGATAAGGGCCAGCGAGGGCGCGATGCTTTCGGGGGCAGGGTTGGTCATGGCCCGACGCTAGAGGATCGGGCGCGCGGGGGAAAGCCGCCATATCGCGCGCGACTGGCCAGCCGCCTCAGCCCTTGCGGCGAACGGGGCTGACCGTCTTCCCAATGGCGCGGTTCATGGGATTCCCGTCCGTCGCCGGGCATGGTAGGTTTGCTTGACCCTGGGGCAGGCACGGGCGCTGCCGTCCCGGCGGCTTTCTACCAGATCGGGGAATGCCATGGCATATGACGCAAAGACCAGACCGGCCCCGCTGGACGAAGCGGCTTGGCTTGCGGGCGTCGCGCCGGAAACGAGACGCGACGAGGCGGCGCGTCTTCTGACGATCTTCCGCGAGGTGACAGGATTTGCGCCGCAGCTTTGGGGCAGTTCGCTGATCGGCTTCGGACGCTACGACTACCGCTATGACAGCGGACATTCCGGGTCGAGCCTTGCCACCGGCTTTTCGCCGCGCAAGGCGGAACTCTCGATCTACATCCTGCCGGGATATGCCGACTTCGGCCCGATCCTTGCCCGGCTTGGCCCTCACCGGGCGGGCAAGTCCTGTCTCTATCTGAAAAGCCTGTCCCGGGTTGACGAAACCGCGCTTCGAGAGCTGATCCGCGCCGGGCTTGACGATCTTTCCGCCCGCTGGACGGTGTTTCCGGGTTAGCGGCTATGGGTCGGCGGCAGCAAGGAAAGCGCGCAGCTCCCGCCGCAGATCGCCGATATGGCCAAGGAGCAGATGACCGCCGCCCTCCACCGGCCGGAAATGCGCGCCAGGCAGATGGGCCGCAAGATATTCGCCGATGGGAAAAGGATTGATGCCATCGTCGCGGGCATGGATCACCAGCGCGGGCGCGGTGATCCGGCCCAGATCATAGCGCTCATCGGGATCAATCGCGGCGCCTTCGTTCGCAAGGCCCGCCGCCCGCCCTGTCACCGGCAGAAAGGCCGCGATCAGCGCGTCGACGAAGGCGCGGTCGTCCGCCGTCATCTCTGCGTCGGCAAGCCGGATGTCGAACATCGGGTAAAGGCTCCGCGGCGACAGCCGGGATATCGCCCAAAGCGGGAAATCCGTCCGGAACAGCGCCTGATAGGCCCAGGCAGGCAGCGGCAGGTCTTGCGAGGCGGCCGTCAGCGGGGTGAAGGGCGCCGAGGAGAGGAGGACAAGCCGCGCCGTGCGCTCGGGGTAGAGCGCGGCGAATTGCAGCGCCGGGGGAACACCGCCCGACATGGCGAGGAGCGAGACCCGATCCTCGCCCACTGCGTCAAGCAGATCGGCGAAAGCCTCTGCCTGCGCCCGGGTGGAGCCATCGGCGGGCAGGGGCGAGCGCAGGTAGCCAAAGCGCGACACGGCGATCCAACGGAATCCCTCGCCGCCCATCTCTTGCGCCAGAATGCGGGCCTGGTCATACCCGCCGCCCGCGCCGTGGATGGCCAGCACCGTCGGCCCCTTGCCCCAGATCGCAACCTCGATCGGCCCGTGGCGGGTGTCGATCAGCGTGCTTTCTGTGGCCACGGCCGCGCGGATGCGGCCCATGTCGCGGCTGTAAAGCGCGCCGACCAGAACCGCGGCCAGCACCAGCAGCAGAAGGATCCGGACGGCGATGCGCATCGTACCTCCCTTGCAAGCGGTTGCGCCAAGCTTGCGTCTGCGGGAAGGCCGCGCGATGATCACGGTCAATTTCCTGCCAAACTGGACAATCTGCCGGCCTTGTGACAGGAGGACGGGGTTCAAGGAGCCTGTCCGATGCCCGCCGCACCCCGCGCCATCACCACCCGTTTCGCCCCCTCGCCCACCGGGTTCATCCATGTGGGCAATCTGCGCACCGCGCTGATGAACTATCTGATCGCCCGCAAGGCCGGCGGCGGTTTCATCCTCCGGCTGGACGACACCGACAGGGATCGGTCGAAAGAGGAATATGCCGACGCGATCAAGGAAGACCTCGCCTGGCTCGGCCTTCATTGGGACCGGGTGGAACGCCAGGCGCTGCGCATGGAGCGATACCGCGAGGCGGCGGATCAGTTGCGCGCGGCGGGGCGGTTCTACGAATGTTTCGAAACCCCGACCGAGCTAGACCTGAAGCGCAAGAAGCTTCTGAACATGGGGCGCCCTCCGGTCTATGACCGGGCGTCACTGGCGCTTTCCGACGAGGACAAGGCACGCGCACGTGGCGAAGGGCGCGAGGGATATTGGCGGTTTTTGCTGAACCAGACCCGGATCGAATGGCCTGACGGCATTCTCGGCCCGATCTCCATCGATGCGGCCAGCGTGTCTGACCCGGTGCTGATCCGGGCCGATGGGCAGGTGCTTTACACCTTCGCCTCATCGGTCGACGACATCGACATGGGCGTCAGCTTCATCGTGCGCGGGGCGGATCATGTGACCAATACCGCAACCCAGATCCAGATCATGGAGGCGATGGGAGGGGTGCCACCGTCGTTTGCGCATCACAGCCTTCTGACCGGGGCACAGGGCGAAGAGCTGTCGAAACGGCTTGGCACGCTGTCTCTGCGGGATCTGCGCGCGAAGGGGGTAGAGCCGATGGCCCTGCTGAGCCTGATGGCGCGGCTTGGCTCGTCAAGGCCGGTGGAACTGGCCGGATCGATGGAAGAGCTGGTCGAGGGGTTCGACATCGGGTCGTTCGGTGCCGCACCGACGAAGTTCGACGCCGAAGACCTAATGCCCCTGACGCGCCACCATGTGCAAAGCCTGCCCTTCGCCGCCGTGAAGGAAAAGGTGGCCGCGCTTGGCGTGCCACAGGACCGGGCCGAGGCATTCTGGGCCGTCGCCAAGGGCAATATCACGGTGCTTGCCGACATGGCCGACTGGTGGACGCTGTTTCGCGACGGGGCGGAGCCGCTGGTCGACGAGGCCGACCGCGATTTCGTGACGACGGCGCTGGCACTGCTGCCGCCCCGGCCATGGAACCAGGCGACCTGGGGCGCATGGACGGCCGCGGTGAAGCAGGAAACCGGGCGCAAGGGCAAGGATCTTTTCCGGCCCTTGAGGCGGGCGCTGACCGGGCGCGACGCGGGGCCGGAGATGGCGGATGTCATGCCCCTCCTGCAAAAGGCACCGACCGGGTAGGCGCGGCTGGCGGGGGCTGGCCAACGCTCCCCCGGAACATGTGTGGACAAATGAAAGGGCTGCGCGATGGCCGGACCGGGAAGCCAGGCGAAATTCGTGCAAGGCGGCCTTTTCCGTCATGTCACCGTCATGGCGCTGACCTCGTCGATCGGGCTGATGGCGGTCTTCGTCGTTGATCTGATCAACATGATCTATATCGCCTGGCTCGGCCGGGCCGAACTGGCAGCCGCCATCGGCTATGCCGGCGCGATCCTGTTCTTCACCACATCCTTCGGGATCGGCATGTCGATCGCGGTAAGCGCGCTGGTGGCGCGGGCCCTCGGCCAGCGTGATCCCGACGCCGCGCGGCAGAAGTCGACGACGGGGCTTGTTCTGGGCTTTGGGGTCGGCGCGGTTTTCGCCGCGGCGGTCTGGGTGTTCCTGTCGCCCCTGGTCACCCTGCTTGGCGCCACTGGCGAGACGCATGACCTGTCGGTGCATTTCCTGCGCATCGTGATCCCGTCGCAGCCCTTGCTGATGGTGGGGATGATCGGAGGCGCGATTCTGCGCAGTCATGGCGATGCGCGGGCGGCGATGATGGCGACCGTCTGGGGCGCGCTGGCGACGGCACTGCTCGACCCCATCCTCATCTTCGGCCTTGGCTGGGAACTGACCGGGGCGGCGCTTGCCTCGGTCGCCGCGCGGGTGGTGATCGCTGCGATGGCGCTGCGCCCGATCCTGAGCCGCTATGGCGGTTTCGATCCGGTCACCCGGTCCATGCTCGCGGCCGACCTGGCGCCGATCTTCGCGATCGCCGTTCCCGCCATCCTGACCCAGATCGCAACACCGGTCGGCCAGGCCTTCATCACCCGCGCCACCTCGGCCTATGGCGAGGCGGCGGTGGCGGGAATGGCGATTGCCGGGCGGCTGACGCCGGTCGCTTTCGGGGTGATCTTCGCGCTCTCGGGGGCCATCGGGCCGATCATCGGGCAGAACTTCGGTGCCGGCCGGATGGACCGGGTCCGGCGGGCGTTTCTGGACGGGCTGATCTTCACGGCGCTGGTGATCGCGGTGGTGACGGCGGTCCTGTTCCTGTTGCGCGGCCCGATTGCCGATCTGTTCCAGGCCGAGGGTCTGACCCGCGATCTGGTCTATCTCTTTTGCGGACCGTTGGCATTGCTGTGGTTCTTCAACGGGGTGATCTTCGTGTCGAACGCCGTGTGCAACAACCTTGGGCGGCCGTTCTGGTCGACGGTGGTGAACTGGGGGCGCCATACGGTGGGGACGATACCCCTGGCGCTCTGGCTCGGCAGCTTCTGGGGCGCGCAGGGCGTGCTGATCGGCGCCGGGCTGGGCGGCGTGATCTTTGGCGGGCTGGCGGCATGGCTCGCGCTGCAGGCGATCCTGGAGGGCATGCCGATCGAGCTGTCTTCGCAGTTCCACCTCGCCGAAGACCTGATGCGCGCCGACGAGCCCCACCCGCCGTCCGTCGAAATCGAAATGTTGGCGCCCCTCGAGCAGCTCGACCCGATCCTCGCCGCGGCGGAGGAGTTCGTGCGCCTCGCCGCTCAAGCCGGCGGATCGTCACCGATTTCCTAGCGCGCCAAGCTGAAGCTGGCGCCCTCGGCACGGGCGATCCGCTGAGTATCGGCAAGGCGTTCGTCGAGATGACGACGCGCATGCTCGCGGACCCGGCCAAGCTGGTCGAGGCGCAGGTAACGCTGTGGCAGAACTATATGGAGCTGTGGCAGCACGCGGCGACGCGCATGCTGGGTGGGGAAG
>JAAURK010000184.1 GCA_012032275.1 Tabrizicola sp. | reverse complement strand
CCGCCACCCATGTTTACCCCGAACCGCGGGTGCAGGCGCCCGAGAGCCTGGCCCTCAGCCTCGGCGCGCGGGTGAAGCTGACCGGCACCAGCGGCCAATGGGCGGAGACGACCGCAGGCTTTGTGCCCGCCGGGCATCTCCGGGCGCTGGGCGACTGGCCCGATGACCCCGTCGCGGTGGCAGAAAGCCTGATCGGCACGCCCTATCTTTGGGGTGGAAATTCGCGGGCCGGGCTGGATTGTTCGGGGCTGAACCAGCTTTCGCTTCACGCTGCGGGCCTGGCCTGCCCCGGTGACAGCGACCAGCAGGAAGCCATCGGCGCCGATATTCCCGAAGGCGCGGCGCTGCACCGCGGCGACCTGATCTTCTGGAAAGGGCATGTCGCGATCATCGTCGACCCGGCGCGCCTCATCCACGCCAACGGCCATACGATGTCGGTCGCCTATGAGGGGATCCACGCCTGCATTGCCCGGATCGCGGCGCAGGGCGGCGGTCCGGTCATCGCACGGCGTCGGCTCTGACGGGGCGGAAGACATCGGGATCGCGGTAGAAAGCCCTGTCTTCGGCCGGGGCCCGTCAGTTCAGCCTTCGACCGGTCGGATCAGCTTTTTCTCCAGCACCCGCAGCACGGCGGCAAGGTCATGTCCCCGCCGCAGCACCTGACCATCCATGCCCACAACCGCGTAGATACCCTGCCGCGCCCGCAGTTTCGGGCGCTTTTCGATACGGTAAAGCGGATTTTCCGCCGTGCGGCGAAAGACGCAGAACACCGCAAGGTCGCGCAGGCACGAGATGCCGTAATCGCGCCATTCCCCCGCGGCGACCATCTGGCCGTAAAGCCGCAGGATCACCCCAAGTTCCCGCCGGTCGAAGCTGACCTCCTCGAAGGCGCGGTGGGCGGCTGGAAACGGGGTCGGGGCTTCCATGTTCATGGCGCCAGATTACCCGCTTCGCCCTTCAAATCAAGCCTGAGGGAAGCCCGGTGCGGCACGGAGAAGGCCGGTCTCCCGTCCGCGATGGTTTCTTTGAACCGCGTTCAGCCGTTTGAGCGTCGCCGGATGGTTGGCCTCCAGCACCCCCGCCCGCACCAGAAGCGCCGCAATCGCCGCTTCCGAGGCCCGCCCGCCGCCATCCACGATCTTGAGCGCAATGCCCAGCCCCTTGCCGGGCAGGATGGCCACGAAAACGGCTTCGGCCCCGGTTTTGATCGCGACCTCGCCGCCCATCGCGCGCATCAGTTCGGTGCAGGCCCGCCCCTCGCCCGCCACCAGTTCGGGATGGCTGGCCATCGCGCGGGTCAGCCTGTGCATGGCGCTCTGCCGGACCGACGCCCCCTCTTTCGCCGTGGCGAAGGCGGCCATGGCGCGCGCCAGCCCCGTGACGGAGGTTGCGAAATTCGGCGCCGAGCATCCGTCGATGCCGAAACCGGGCGAGGGCTCTCCCGTCACCTCTTCAGAGGCGGCGCGGACGGATTTCTGCAGCGGATGGTCAGGATCAACATATTCCGGCCCGGCCTTCAGATGCCGCGTAACCGTCAGAAAGCCCGCATGTTTTCCCGAGCAGTTGTTGTGCAGCTGGCACGGCGCCTCTCCAGCACGGATCAGGCGGTCACGCTCGTCGCGGTCATAGGGCTCGTGCGCACCACAGCGCAGATCCGGCTCGCCCAGACCAAGATCGGCAAGCCAGCGCGCGGTCATGCCGACATGCAGATCGGCACCCTGATGGCTGGCGCAAGCCAGCGCCAGATGTGCGTCGGAGAGGCCGGCGGCCCCGGCTGCACCCGTCTCGATCAGCGGCAGGGCCTGGATCATCTTGCACGACGACCGCGGGAAGATGATCGCCTCCGGATCGCCCCAGGCATCGACGATGCCCTTCGCGTCACAGATGACGGCATGGCCAAGATGCGTGCTTTCCAGCAACCCGCCACGCCATAACTCCACCATCGGATGTGGATTTTTCATGCAATGCCCCGTAACGCTTGCGCGATTTTACGCCCAGAGGGCTTTTCTGGATTGGCCCTTTTGCGCTATGGAGGCATATCGGGTTGAATTGCCCTGCGCCACATAAAAAGGGTCGCAAGATCCATGGCATCCGGGGACGAGGCAAAAGACAGCTTGGAGGCTGCAACAAAGATGAAATTCCTTTTTGGTCCTGCCCTGGCGGCAGCAGCGCTCTCACTCGCCGTCAGCGGCGCGGGCGCACAGGAAGTGTCGGAAAACCGCGTCAACACGATCACGGACTGGAATGTCTTTACCGAGGAAAGCCCGAAGGAATGCTGGGGCGTCTCGAAACCGAAAGAGACGGTGAACACCCGCGATGGCCAGCCGGTATCGGTGCGACGCGGCGATATCCTGCTGTTCGTGACCTTCCGGCCCGGCAAGGCGGCCGAGATTTCCTTCACCGGCGGCTATCCTTTCGCGGGCGGATCAACGGTCGATGTCACCGTCGATGGCAGTGCCTTCCAGCTTTTCACCGATGGCGAATGGGCCTGGCCGGGAAGTGCCGAGGATGATGCGGCGCTGCTGGTCGCGCTGAAGAAGGGGTCGACGGCAGTGATGACGGCGCGGTCCAGCAAGGGCACGCAGACGGTGGATTCCTTCTCGCTGCGCGGTTTCACCGCCGCAATGGAAGATGCCGAGAAGCGCTGCCAGTAAACACCCGCGCGCCTGCCTGGTCGCCCCAGCCGGAGGGCCGGGGCGGTTTTGTTTTTGCCCCGAAGCCGCTATATGATGCGCCTGACCCCGATAGGCCCGAGATGACCGCAACCGCCCCGATCACACAGGATGTGCTGACCCTGCCGCGAAAGCTGGCGGAGGGCGGTCCGATCAATCTGATCGGCCTGACGCGCGACCAGTTGCGCGACGCGCTGATCGCCGCGGGGACGCCCGAGCGGCAGGCGAAGATGCGGCTGGGGCAGCTTTGGCAATGGGTCTACCACTGGGGCGTGCGGGATTTCGCCGCGATGACCAACCTTGCCAAGGAGTATCGCGCACTTCTTGCCGCGCATTTCGTGATCGACCTGCCGGAGGTGGTGACCCGCCAGATCTCGGCCGACGGGACGCGGAAATACCTGGTGCGCATTGCGGGCGGGCATGAGGTGGAGGTGGTCTATATCCCCGAAACCGACCGGGGCACCCTGTGCATTTCCTCGCAGGTGGGCTGCACACTGACCTGCTCCTTCTGTCATACGGGCACGCAGAAACTGGTGCGCAACCTCACCGCCGGAGAGATCGTGGGTCAGGTCATGCTGGCGCGTGACGATCTGGGCGAATGGCCGGTTCAGGGCGCGCCGAAGGACGAGACCCGGCTGATTTCAAACATCGTCCTCATGGGGATGGGCGAGCCGCTCTACAATTTCGACAATGTGCGCGACGCGATGAAAGTGGTGATGGACAACGAGGGCATTGCCCTTGGCCGCCGCCGGATCACGCTGTCGACCTCGGGTGTGGTCCCCGAGATCGCGCGCATGGCAACCGAGATCGGCTGCCTGCTGGCGGTCAGTTTCCACGCCACGACGGATGAGGTTCGCGACCGGCTGGTGCCGATCAACAAACGCTGGAACATCGCGACCCTGCTTGAGGCGCTGAAAGCCTATCCGGGGCTGTCGAACTCCGAACGGATCACCTTTGAATATGTGATGCTCGACGGTGTGAACGACAGCAAGGAGGATGCGCACCGGCTGGTCGACCTGCTGAAGGGCATTCCGGCGAAGGTGAACCTGATCCCGTTCAACGAATGGCCGGGTGCGCCTTACCGGCGGTCGTCGGGCAACCGGATTCATGCCTTTGCCGATATTATCTACAAGGCAGGCTACGCCTCGCCGATCCGCACGCCACGGGGCGAAGACATCATGGCAGCTTGCGGACAGCTGAAATCGGCGACAGAGAGGGCACGGAAAAGCCGCGCCGAAATTGCCGCCGACGCCGGGCTCTGACCACCGGTCGGGCGGGTTTCGCCCCCCTTTTGCGCTGATGGTCGCCCGCCGAATATCCTTGACCTCGGCCGCCGCTTTTGGAACGCCTTGGCCACCGGGGCAGAGCGGCATTCGGGCCGCCGCTGCTTTCAACCAGGGTGGATCGCGGACATGGACAAGGGCCTGATCAAGCCGGGGCGGATCAAGATCGTCGGATCCACGCGGCTGCTTTTCGTGATGGCGGCCGAAGGCGAATACGGGCCCTGTCTGCGCGCCCTCTGCGACCCGCTGATGACGGGCGTCGGCCCGGTCGAAGCGGCGATCAGCGTTACCCGCAGGCTCTGCGACCTCGCCGCGGCAGGCCAGTTGCCGCATCTGGTCGTCTGCCTGGGGTCGGCGGGGTCGGCGCGCCTCTCGCAACGCGAGGTCTATCAGGCCTCGAGTGTTTCGTGGCGGGATATGGACGCCTCGGCCGTCGGCTTTCCAAAGGGCGAGACGCCGTTCCTCGGGTTGCCCGCCGAATTGCCGCTTCCCCACCAGATCGCAGGATTGCCCGCCGCCCGGCTTTCAACCGGCGCCAATGTCATCTCCGGTGCCGGTTACGAGGCGATCGACGCCGATATGGTGGATATGGAGACCTATGCCGTGCTGCGCGCCTGCCAGCACTTCGGCCCGGGCGTCATCGCCCTGCGCGGAATCTCGGACGGGGAGGCCGATCTGACGGCGATCGAGGATTGGGAACGCTATCTCGACGCCGTCGACAAGGCTCTGGCCCTGGCCTGCGAGCGGCTGTTCGTGGCGGTGCTGAATGGCGATTTCGGCGATCATGGTCTTGAAACTCCTTGACAAGATCGGCGACACTGTCGGCTGCGCGCCCGATCTGCCCATGGTCGGCAGGCCGGAGGACCGCCACTGACGCGGCTCCGGCCCGATCCGGAACGAACTGAAAGGCCCCAGATGACACATGCGATCCACGCCCGCATCGACGGGCCTCTGGTCATGATCGGTTTCGGCTCCATCGGGCGCGGCACGCTGCCGCTGATCGAGCGGCACATCGCCTTTGATCGCAGGCGGCTCACGGTGATCGAGCCTTCGGGCGATCATGCCGCCTTTCTGGCGGCCGGGGGCATCGGGCATCTGCAACTGGCGCTGACGCCCGAGAATTACGCCTCGGTGCTGCGCGGCCTTTTCCCCGACGGGCAGGGCTTTGTGGTGAACCTGTCGGTCGATGTCTCGTCGCTGGCTGTGATGGCATTGTGTCAGGAACTCGGGGTCCAGTATCTGGATACGGTGATCGAACCCTGGCCGGGGTTCTATTTCGGCAATGATGTTCCGAACGCCGAAAGGACGAACTATCCCTTGCGCGAGGAGATGCGCGCTTTCGGCCGGAGCGTTGCGGGCGGGCCGACGGCGGTGTCCTGCTGTGGCGCCAATCCGGGCATGGCCAGCTGGCTGTTCAAGGAGGCGCTGCTGCGGCTCGCCGCCGATACCGGGGTCGAGGCGGCACCAGTCAGGCGCGAGGATTGGGCGCAGCTTGCAATGCGGCTTGGTGTCAAGGGCGTGCATGTCGCCGAGCGGGACACCCAGGTTTCGGCCCGGCCGAAACCGCAGGGCGTGTTCGTGAACACCTGGTCCGTCGACGGGCTTCTGTCCGAGGGTTATCAACCGGCAGAGCTTGGCTGGGGCACGCATGAAAGGCATTTGCCCCCCGGTGGACACCGGTTCGATGACGGGCCGGGCCATGCGATCTGGATCGACCGGCCTGGGGCGGATACGCGGGTGCGCTCCTGGTGCCCCGGTGTCGGGCCGCAGTTCGGCTATCTGATCACCCATAACGAAGCGCTGTCGATCCCCGACTACTTCACCGTCCGGGAGGCGGGCCGCGTGATCTATCGGCCGACCTGCCACTACGCCTACCATCCCTGCAACGATGCGGTTCTGTCGCTGCACGAGACCAACGGCGCAGGTCACTTGCCGCAGGAAAAGCATATTCTCGGCGCCGAAGAGATCGTCTCGGGCGGCGATGATCTGGGCGTTCTGCTTTACGGCCATGCGAAAGGCGCCATGTGGTACGGCTCGCGGCTGACAAATGCGGCGGCGCGGTCGCTGGCGCCTTATCAGAACGCGACCGGGCTGCAGGTGACAAGCGCGGTGCTGGCGGCGATGGTCTGGGCGGCGGAAAACCCGCGCGCCGGGGTCGTCGAGGCCGATGAGATGGACCACGCCCGCTGCCTCGAGGTGCAGCGGCCCTATCTTGGATCGGTCGAATGCCATTACACCGACTGGACGCCGCTCCGCCACCGGATCAACCGCTTTGCCGAGCTTCGCGACGTTGACGACCCCTGGCAGTTCATCAACTTTCTTGCGCCGTGACGGAAAGCCGAAATTTCTGGCCAAGGCAGGGTCGCGCCGCTAGATAGCGGACCGTGACCTTGGGGGTTTTCCGATGAACGACGCGATCCGCCCGCAGCCCGGCATTCTTGACATCGCCCTTTACGAAGGCGGCGGATCGCATGTCGCGGGCGTGGCCAATGCGCTGAAACTGTCATCGAACGAGAACCCCTTCGGCCCGTCGGACCGCGCGAAAGAGGCAGTTGCAAAAAGCGCGCATTCGCTGCACCGCTATCCTTCAACGGACCATGCCTCTTTGCGCGCGGCCATTGCCGAAGTGCATGGGCTGGACGCTGCGCGGATCGTCTGCGGTGCCGGATCGGGCGAGGTTCTGGCGTCGCTGTGCCAGGCCTATGCGGGGCCGCGTGACGAAGTGCTGTTTACCGAGCACAGCTTCCTCATGTACCCGATATACACGTTGTCAGCGGGGGCGACCCCGGTTGTCGTTGGCGAGCGGGAACGTACCGTCGATATCGATGCGATCCTGGCGGCAAGCTCCCGGCGCACAAAGCTTGTCTATCTTGCCAATCCCGCAAACCCGACCGGCACGATGATTTCGGCCGCGGAAATCGCAGGCCTGGCCGAAAACCTGCCGCCTCAGGCGCTTTTGGTGCTGGACGGGGCCTATGCGGAATATGTGGAAGGTTATGACGGCGGTGCGGCGCTGGTCGATACGCGGAACAATGTGGTCATGACGCGCACTTCTCGAAGGTCGTATGGGCTGGGCGGGCTGCGGATCGGCTGGGGCTATGGTCCGAAACATGTGATCGACGTGCTGAACCGAATCCGGGGGCCATTCAACCTGTCGACCGCGCAGCTTGAGGCTGCCGAGGCCGCTGTGCGCGACCAGGATTTCGTGGCCAAGTGCCGCAGCGAGAATACGCGGATGCGCAGCTGGCTGGCGAACGCCTTGGCCGAGATCGGAGTGCCGTCGGACACCTCGATGGCCAATTTCATCCTAGCCCGCTTTGCCAGCCAGGACGAGGCAGAAGCCTGTGACAGCTTCCTGCAGAAGCAGGGGCTGATCGTGCGGCGGGTGGCGGGCTACAAGCTGCCGCACTGCCTTCGCATCACCATCGGCGACGAGGCGGCCTGTCGGCGGGTGGCGCATGCGGTGGCGCAGTTCAAGGGCGTGAAATGAAATACCGCCGCGTCGCGCTTATCGGGCTTGGGCTGATCGCGTCTTCGATGGCGCATGCGATGCGCGCCAAGGGCCTGGCGGGCGAGATCGTGGGCCATGCTAAATCGGCCGAAACCCGTGCCGTGGCGCGGGAACTGTTCTGCGACCGGGTCTGCGAGACGGCGGCAGAGGCGGTGAAAGGTGCGGATCTGGTGGTGCTTTGCGTGCCCGTCGGCGCGATGGAGGCGATTGCCGCCGAGATCGGACCGCATCTTGCGCCGGGCGCGACGGTGACGGATGTCGGCTCGGTGAAGCAGGCGGTCGTCGATGCCGTTGCGCCGCATTTGCCCGAAAGCGTGCATTTCATTCCTGGCCATCCGATGGCGGGCACCGAATATTCCGGGCCACGGTCGGGCTTTGCCACGCTTTTTCAGAACCGCTGGTGGCTTTTGACCCCGCCCGAGGGCGTTGATCCGGAGGCTCTTTCCCGGCTTCGCGGCCTGATCGAGAGCATGGGTGCGAAGGTCGACAGCATGAATGTGGCGCATCACGACCTTGTCGTGGCGGTGGTCAGCCATGTGCCGCATGCCATCGCCTATACGATGGTGGGCGTCGCCGACCACATGCGCCGCGTGTCACAATCCGAGGTGATCAAGTATTCCGCTGCCGGTTTTCGCGACTTCACCCGGATAGCCGCCAGCGACCCGACGATGTGGCGCGACGTGTTCCTGACCAACAAGGACGCGGTGCTGGATATCCTTGGCCGCTTTGGCGAAGAGCTTTCCACCCTCCAGCGCGCCATCCGGATGGGCGACGGCGATCATCTGCACGCCTATTTCACCCGCACCCGCGCGATCCGGCGCGGCATCATCGAGGCGGGGCAGGATACCGCGGCGCCGGATTTCGGCCGTGCCGTCGAAGGCGCGGAAGGGGGCTGAATGCGGAGGTGGCTGGCGGCGGCATCGATCCTTGTGGCGACCGGCGCCCTCGCCGAAGCGCCGCAGCGACC
>JAAURK010000183.1 GCA_012032275.1 Tabrizicola sp. | reverse complement strand
GCTAAGGTCTTACCATTACACAACGCCCCGCGCTCTGCCTTAGATAGCATCGCAGCGGGGCAGGCTCAAGACCGTGCCGACGAATGCGTGGCGCCAGGGCGTCACGCAAGATCGCCCTGCGCCGCCAGCCCCGTGCCTTTCGGTGAGGGCGGAGAGGGTCGGGCGTCTTGGGCGGCCGCTGGCCTTATCAGCTGCGCCCCGAAGGCCCGGTTGGAATTCACCTCGACCCCCACACGGAAGGGCGGGCTCATCACTCCTTCGGCCGAGGCCTTCATCAGCACCGCAGCGCCATGCCCCGCCTCGCCAAGCCAGAGCGGCCAGTCGGCCTGCTCCAACACCACGGGTTCGCGGTGATGGATCGCGGCCATCCCCGGCCCGGCCTCGGTTGAGACGATGGCGACGGTGTCCATCTCGCCCCAGCGCTGCCAGACCGCCGCCAGCGCCATCGGCTGACCATCGGCCCGCGTGATATACCACGGCAGGCGCGCGCCGTTTTCGCCTTCGCTCCATTCGTAGAACCCGCTGACCGGAACGATGCAGCGCCGCTCGCGGATCGCGTTTCGGAACGCAGGCTTTGTCGCCACGGTATCGGCCCGCGCGTTTATGATCAGCGGCCCGTCGTTCAACGCCTTGTACCAGGCCGGAACAAACCCCCAGCGCATCGCCCTGAGCCGCCGCTGCCCGCCCTCCGAGGTCACTGTCGCCACCGGGTTCGTCGGACAGACGTTGAAGTTCGGCACTCCCGGCAGGTCATTGCCCGAAACCGCACCGAAAAGCGACGCCAGCGCCTGGTTCGGATGGGTGATGGTGATACGCCCGCACATGGAGCCAAGATAGGCCAAGCGTCGGCCTCAGCCAAGACGGGGGCCGTGAACCCCGCTTCCCCTTCCCTCCCGGACCTGCCGCACCCGGCCTGACCAACCCCGCCGGCCGGCTGACCGTCACCGAAAAGGACCGGAGCCTGATCCGTTCTCGGTGATCCGGACGCGGCTTTGCGCTATCCTGCCCCGGTCCGCAGCAGAAAGGACCGGCCATGCCCCGGGTCACCCAGATCTCCCGCCGGTCGAATCTCTCGACCGCGCCCGCGCCTTCTGGCGTGAGACGCTTGCGGTTGCCGAGCTTTACGCCTTCCCCGGCCTCGCCTTCCTCGACCTTGGCGGCACGCGCCTGATGTTGCAGGAAACCGGCATGCGCGACGCGGCCGATATCCTTTACCTCGCCAGCGCCGACATCGCCGCCGACCATCAGCGCCTGAAGGAACGGGGCGCGGTGTTGACCGGCGCCCCGCAGATGATCCATCGCCATCCCGACGGGTCGGAAGAATGGATGGCCTTTTTCGAGGACGATGAAGGCCGCCCGCTCGCCCTTCACGCCGTTACTGCTTCACCGTGATCCGCCCGTCGGTCATCGGCGTGACCGGACCTGTCTTCGCCATGTATTCGGCAGTCACATCGGCGAGGTCGGGCCCGAAGTCATAGGCGTTGGCCGCGTCCACGAACATCCGGTAACCGTCGCCTCCGCCCCGGACATAGTTGTTCGACACCACCTTGTAGACCGCCGCAGGATCGATCGGCCCCCAGGCATCGCCGCCCACCAGCACCATCACCTCGCTGACCCGCGACCCCGCCGGTTGCGCCGGATCAAAGGCAAACTTCAGCCCCGCCACCTGCGGAAACCGGCCCGCGCCTTCCTCGACCTGGCTGACCCCGTTCTCCAGCGCCGCGACGATCACCTCGCCGGTCACTTCAAACGTGGATAGCGTGTTCTGGAACGGCAGCACCGTCAGCACCTCGCCCATCGTCACCGGCCCCGCGTCAATGGACGCCCGCACCCCGCCGCCGTTCTGGATCGCGATCGTCACGCCCTGGTCGGCGACCCGGTCCAGCATCGCCTCGGCAATCAGGTTGCCCATCGGGCATTCCACCGCCCGGCAAGTCTCACGCGCGCCATCGATCGCCGCGGTCGTCTTGGCCACGACCTTGTTCCGGATTTCCTCCAACGGGGCCGCAAGCTCGGCGATCCGGGCCAGCGTCGGCGCATCTTCTGCCACTGCCGCATCCATGATCAGCGGCTCCCCCGTGGCGCTGATCACCTCTCCGGCGTCGTTGAAGGTCACATTCAACTCGCCAAGGAACTTGCCATAGGCATAGGCCTGCACAATGGCCGTCGGGCCAACCATGGTCGGATAGGGCCCGACCGCATCTTCCGAGGTGTTTGACAGATAGGTGTTGGTATGCCCGCCGACGATCACGTCGACGCCCGTCGTTCCCGCCGCGATCTGCTTGTCGAGCTCATAGCCAGAATGGCTGAGGACGATGATCTTGGTCACCCCTTCCGCGGTCAGCGCGTCGACTTCCTGCTGCACCGCACCCACCGGATCGGTGAAGATGACGTTCTTGCCGGGGCTCGCCAGTTCATCCGTGTCCTGGGGCGTCAGCCCGATCAGGCCAAGCTTTTCACCGCCCCGCTCGATCACGACCGATTTCCTGATCTTGTCCTTCAGCAGGGGTTCGCCCGAAACATCGGCGTTCGACATCAGGACCGGGAACTGGACCGCGTCGATAAAGCCGCGCAGCACTTCGGGCCCGTCGTCAAATTCGTGGTTGCCCACGGTCATGGCATCATAGCCAAGCTTCGCCATGAACTCCGCCGTCATCTTGCCCTTGTAGTAAGTGTAAAAGAGCGTGCCCTGGAACTGATCGCCGCCATCCACCAGGATCGAGTTGTTCGACCGCGCCCGCGCTTCGGCCAGCGCCGTCACAAGCCGGGCCGAGCCACCGAAGCACTTGCCTTCACCGGCGTCCTCTGCCGAGCAGGCGGAATCGAAGCCGTTGATCGGCTCAAATCTGTCGTGAAAATCGTTGGTATGCAGGATGGTCAGCGTATAATCCGCCTGGGCAAGGCCCGCCGACAGCGCAAGTGCGGCGCAAGAGACATAAACTGTGCGCATGGAAAGCTCCCTTGTTGGATGATGTTGCCAGCCTGCCCCCGCACATTGCCCGAGTCAAAGGTCGATTGTCGTGAGTTGACGGACAATCATGAAACGCCTGTGGCAGCGCTGACGGATTGACCCGCTGCGCTTTGCCGGGCAAAAGCGCCGGATGCTGATCTACAAGATCTTCCGCCGCCCCGAATGGGATGCCTTCCGCGCCGCCGGTGAAACGTTTGGCGCGCCGATCGATCTGGCCGACGGCTTCATCCATTTCTCCACCGCAGCCCAGGTCGCCGAAACCGCGGCCCGGCATTTCGCCGAGGAAAGCGATCTGGTGCTGGTCGCGCTTCGCCCCGATGCCCTCGGCGCGGCGCTGAAGTGGGAGCCCTCGCGCGGCGGGGCGCTGTTTCCGCATCTCTACCGCAAGCTTACCCTCGCCGATGTGGTCTGGGACAAGTCGCTGCCCCTAGGCGCCACGGGCCATATCTTCCCCGAGGGTGTCTGGTGAACCTGACCGAACGTCTTGGCCTTGCGGCCCTGCATTGCCTTGATCCCGAACGCGCGCATGGCCTGTCGCTCGCAGCGCTCCGGGCGGGCCTTGTCCCCCTGCCGGGGCCTGTCACCTCGCCGCGTCTGGCCACCAGCCTTGCCGGGATGCCGCTTCTGAACCCGGTGGGCCTCGCCGCCGGTTACGACAAGAACGCCACCGCGATCGGCCCACTTTCCCGTGCCGGATTCGGCTTCATCGAGGTCGGCGCCGCCACTCCGCTGCCGCAGCCAGGCAATCCAGGGCCGCGCCTTTTCCGCCTGACAGAGGACCGCGCCGCGATCAACCGCTTCGGCTTCAACAACGACGGCATGGAGGCGATCGCGGCGCGGCTTTCCCGCCGGACCCCGGGCAAGGTGCCGGTCGGCTCAACCTCGGGGCCAACAAGGTGTCCGACAACCGCGCCGCCGATTTCGCCCGCGTCCTGGCCCGCTGCGGCCCGCATGTCGATTTCGCCACCGTGAATGTCAGCAGCCCCAACACCGAGAAACTCCGCGATCTGCAGGGGCCTGCCGCTCTTGCCGCCCTCCTGCGGGGCGTGATCGAGACCCGCGCCGCCCTGGCACGGCCAATACCGGTCTTCCTCAAGATCGCGCCGGACCTTGGCGAAGACGACCTCGCCCAGCTTGCCGAAACAGCACTGGCCTCCGGCATCGACGGAATCATCGCCACCAACACCACACTCGCGCGCGACGGGCTCCGCAGCCGCCATGCGCAGGAAACGGGCGGCCTCTCCGGCATGCCGTTGTTCGAAAGATCCACCCGCACCCTCGCCCGTCTGTCGCAGCTTTCCGGGGGCAAGCTTCCCCTGATCGGCGTCGGCGGCATCTCCACCGCCGAAGAAGCCTTTGCCAAGATCCGCGCCGGGGCCTCGGCGGTGCAGCTTTACACGGCCATGGTCTATGACGGCCTCAGCCTCGCCGCCCGCATCGCGCAAGGGCTCGACCGGCTCCTCGCCGGGGCAGGCCATGCCTCCGTCGCCATGGCCATCGGCACCGACCGCGATCGCTGGCTCTGATTTCATCTTGGCCGAAATATCCCGGGGTCCGGGGCAGCGCCCCGGCGCTCACTGCCGTCAGAACGCCTTGAACGTCATCGTGGTCAGCGTGCGCTGGATGCCCGGAATGTCAAAGAGCCTCGACGACAGGTAATGCCCCACATCGTCGCCATCCGGGATATAGACCTTGGCGATCAGGTCGAAATCGCCGCTTGTCGAGTAAAGCTCGCTCACCACTTCGCGGTCCCAGATCGCATTGGCCACCTCATAGGTCTTGCCGGGAAAGCAGCGGAACTGGACGAATACCAAAGCCATCGGGGCCTCCTTCTTCTGCCTTCCAGCCTAATCGCAGCCGCGGCAAAGGAAAAGCGCTCACTCCGGCGGGTCAAGCGCAAGTGGCGCGGGCGGCGCTTTCAGATCCTCCACCGACAATGGCGCCACCGGCCGCGCCAGCCGGTTGCGCACCACCCAGTAAAGCCGCGTCTGGGCCCGGGTGATCGCCACATAGGCCAACCGCTTCCACAAGGGCATGCCCGCCTCCGACCGGCCCGATTGCGCGGCGGCGTAAAGATCCGGGGCAAAGACCTGCACCTCGTGCCACTGGCTGCCTTGCGCCTTGTGGATCGTCACCGCGGCACCATGCAGAAAGGTTGCGCCCATCCGTGCGGCATGGGGAATGAACGGCTCCTCCTCGCCCGCCTTCTCGATCTTGATGATGCTCGCGGCCGAGACCTGAGGCTCTTCCGCCCCGACCACGTAAAGCTTCGCGAAGCCCTCGCGGTTGCCTTCGCCAAGATAGATCACCTGCGCGCCCTTGATCAGGCCTCGCGCCTCCAGATCGATCCGCTTCTTGCGGTGCTTCAGCGGCAGCTCGATCCCGTCGCAGATCAGCGGCTCTCCCGGCAGCAGCGCATCCTCCGGCGCCTCATAGGCGGCGCGAAAGGCCTGGATCAGCCGCACCCGGGTGGAATTGCGCCAGACCAGAACCGGGCTTCGCGCCATCAGGCCCGCATCGACCCGCTCGCTCACCACCACGCGGTCATCGTCGCGGCCCTTCGCCTCGACCAGCCGCTCGAAGGCCTCGAACCCGATCCGGTCGTCGCCCAGCGCATGCGCGAGGTCGAGGATCGGATTGTCCTCCGCCTGCCGGTGAATGCGGCTGAGGCTCAGCTTGCGGCTTTCGCCGAGCCGGTCGAACACCATCTCACCCGACTGACCCACCGGCGCCAGCTGGGCCGGATCGCCGAACAGCACCAGCGCGGGAAAGATCTCGCGAAGATCGGCAAACTGGCGTTCGTCCAGCATCGAGCTTTCATCGACGAACCCCACATCCAGCGGCTCCTCGCGCCGCTTCCAGCCCTGGATGAAATCGCTTCCCCGCAGGCCCGCCGCCGCCAGGGCGCCGGGGATCGACGGCACGGACTGGTAGAACGCATGCGCCCGGTCCAGCGCCAGATCCGTCAGCCCCTCCACCGCCGGACGGGCGCCTGCCCGGCCAGCCAGTCGGCGATCTTCTCGTATTGCGGATCATAGACCGGCGTATAGAGGATGCGGTGGATCGTCGTCGCCGGAACCCCCTGCAACCGCAGCACGCTTGCGGCCTTGTTCGTGGGCGCAAGGATCGCCAGCGTGCGCCGGTCCTTCCGCCGCCGCCCCTCGTAATCGCCCGAGACGATGTCCACCCCCGCCTCGCGCATGGAACGGTAAAGCGCGGCAAGAAGCATCGTCTTGCCCGATCCGGCCTTGCCCATCACCGCAAGCACGGTCGACTGGCCCTCGCTCATCGGCGTGATCGTCGCTTCGGTCAGGTCGATCCCGTGGCCGATCAGCGCCGCCGCCACCCGGTCGTGGGCTTCGGCCTGATCGTCGGAAAAGACAAGGGCGGGGGCGGTCATGGCGGCGACCATAGCCGCGCCGCCAATCGAGGGCGAGCCTAATACTTGCGTCTGGCCACCGCACGGCCGATGTCGCTTTCGCGGCCCTTGGCCTGGGCGTCGCGGCGTGCGATTTCGGCCCGGGCCACGACCAGCGCCTCCTGCGCCTGTGCTGCAAGCAGCGGCATGTCGTTTTTCACGGCATACTGCCTGAGGTCGACCAATACATCGAAGATCCAGTCGTGACCCATGCTGCCCTCGGGACGGAGTATGACCTCACCGGCAGAGGCTCCGTCACAACTGCGCCAGATGGCCGTTGTGGCAGATCGGTCAAGGAATCGTCCATGGCTATCAGACAATACTGAAAAAAGTGGCGCTAAAGCGGCGAGATTGGCAACGTATCGTCTTCAGTCTTAACGTTCGAGGCTTGCCTCGATGCTGTCCTCGATCGTGCGCAACCCCGGCCGCACCGCCTGAACCAGCACCGCCATGTTGCCGGGCTTGTGCTGGTTGCGCATCATCAGCTGATGCGCACGCGGGATGTCGTCCCAGGGGAAAACCTCCGAGAGGCAGGGATCGAGCCGCCGCTCCACCATCAGCTTGTTGGCCGCCGCGGCCTGTTTCAGATGCGCGAAATGGCTGCCCTGCAGGCGCTTCTGGTGCATCCACATGTACCGCACGTCGAAGGTGCAGTTGAACCCGGTAGTGCCCGCACAGATCACCACCATGCCGCCCTTCTTGCAGACGAGCGCAGATACGGGGAAGGTCGCCTCGCCCGGATGTTCGAACACGATGTCGACGCTGACGCCCTTGCCGGTGATGTCCCAGATCGCCTTGCCGAACCGCCGCGCCTCCTTCAGCCAGTCATTGTATTCGGCGCTGTTCACCGTTGGCAGTTGCCCCCAGCACTTGAATTCATTGCGGTTGATGACGCCCTTGGCGCCCAGCCCCAGCACGAAGTCGCGTTTCGTCTCGTCGCTGATCACGCCGATCGCATTGCCGCCGGCCGTGTTGATCAGCTGGATCGCATAGGATCCAAGCCCGCCCGACGCGCCCCAGACCAGCACGTTCTGACCGGGTTTCAGATCATGCGGATGATGGCCGAACAGCATCCGGAAGGCGGTGGCCAGTGTCAGGGTGTAGCAGGCGCTCTCCTCCCAGCTCAGATGCTTCGGCCGGGGCATCAGCTGCTGCGCCTGCGCCCGCGTGAATTGCGCGAAGCTTCCGTCCGGGGTCTCATAGCCCCAGATCCGCTGGCTCTGGCTGAACATCGGATCGCCGCCGTTGCATTCCTCGTCATCGCCGTCGTCCTGGTTGCAGTGGATCACCACCTCATCGCCGACTTTCCAGCGCTTCACCTTGTCACCCACCGCCCAGACGATCCCGGCGGCATCGGACCCGGCGATGTGATAGGGCATGCCATGGCCGTCAAGCGGGCTGATCGGCTGGCCAAGACCGGCCCAGACGCCGTTGTAATTCACGCCCGCCGCCATCACCATCACCAGCACCTCGTTGCTGTCGATGGCCCAGGTGTCGACAACCTCGATCTGAAAGCTCTTTTCCGGCTCGCCATGCCGTTCGCGGCGGATCGCCCAGGCATGCATCTGCTTCGGCACATGGCCGAGGGGCGGGATCTCGCCGATCTCGTAAAGGTCTTTCTTCGGGGCATCGAGGCCCAGGGTCGGTGCCGCTTTGTCCAAGGCCATCAATGCCTCCTGCTTCGAGTGATGCCGCGCCGCAGAATCGGGCGCCACGGCGCAGGGATACAATCCAAGTCGTAATATTGCAACCAATATGGTTGTGATTTTGTAATTTTATGTCTGCCGCGGCGCAGCGACCGTCAGATCACCGGAACCGAGGCCGCATAGAAGGCCAGGAGCGCCTCCTGCCCCGGAACGGGCCGTAGCCCGGCGTCCACGATCCCCCGGGCGATCAGCGGCTCCAGCCCCTCCCGGATCAAGTCCTCTGCGCCCTGAGGCGGCAGCTTCAGCACCGCCCCACGCTCCTTCAGCCGGGCGACCAGCGTCTCGGCGCGCTCCACCAGCTCGTCGCGTGACTGTGGCCCGGTGGCCAGCACCGCCGCGACCAGAGGCACCGGCAG
>JAAURK010000182.1 GCA_012032275.1 Tabrizicola sp. | reverse complement strand
GGGATCGTTCCCGTCGAGTTCTATGGCGTCATTGAGATGTGGACGCCAAGGCCGCTTCAGTGACCTCGGAAGCGAGAGACCCGGGCTCGAACAGCACGAGATGCAGCCGGGTTCGGCTTGTTCAGGTCGCGTTAGCCTGCACAGGCTTTTTCTGCTTGGCTAACGGGCTCGCCTTGCGCCAGATCATGCCGATGGTGCGCGACGGAAGGGGTGCTGCGAACCGGGCGATGGAGACGGAGGCAGAGCTGGTCTCGACCGGAACCGCCATTTCGGGGATCAGCGTGATGCCGATCCCCGCCCCGACCATCTGCACCAGCGTCGAGAGCGAACTGCCGTCCAGAAGCTCTCTCGGTTGCGCGGAATGCAGGTTGCAGAAAGACAGCGCCTGATCGCGGAAGCAATGCCCCTCCTCCAGCAGCAAAAGCCGCATCTCGCGCAGCTTCTCGCGGTTCGGAACCGGCTTGCCGCCATCCTCCGCCGCCCGGACAAGCACGAATTCCTCCGAGAAAAGCGAGACTTCGGTCAGCGAGGGTTCCGAGACAGGAAGCGCCACAATCGCCGTGTCAAGCCGACCTTCGGCCAGTTCCAGAAGCAGTTTCGGCGTCACCGTTTCGCGCAGGTGCAGGTCAAGTTCGGCATAGCTGCTGGTCAGATGCGCGATGATGGCGGGCAGCAGATAGGGTGCAACCGTGGGGATGACCCCGATCCGCAATCGCCCGGACAGATGTTGTCCGGAGGCGCGGGCCATGTCCGCAAGCTCGTCCACCGCCTGCAGGATGCTGCGCGCCCGGGCGGCGAATTCCTCGCCAAAGCCGGTCAGCCTGACCTGACGCGGGCCACGTTCGAAAAGCTCTGTGCCAAGCGCTGCCTCCAGCTCCTTGATCTGCATCGAAAGCGCGGGCTGAGAGATGGCGCAGGCGTCCGCGGCGCGTCCGAAATGCCCGTTGCGGGCCAGCGCCTCGAAATAACGGAGTTGTTTGAGGGTGATGTTGGCCATAAGGCAAACTTATCGGGTTGATCAGTAAATGCAACTTAATCCAATCGCAAGACTATGCTACACCATCGACACGACGAAGTTGGACTGGGCCGTTTTTCCGTTTCGGAAGATTGGGTCCATGCCAATGGCGCCACCCGCTGCCCTTCACCGCGAAATCTGCGACCGGCGCCTCTGACACAGCGGATCACAGCCTGAACTGGAGAGAGAGATGGACGGAAACGATGCTGGCGGCAAATGCCCGGTGATGCATGGGGCCGCACGGCCCACCAATTTTTCCGGCCGGTCAAACCGGGACTGGTGGCCGAACCAGCTTAACCTGAGAATTCTTCATCAGAATGCGCCTGCCTCGAATCCGATGGGTGGAGCGTTTGATTATGCAACCGCGTTCAGCACGCTCGACCTGCCCGCAGTGAAGCGCGATCTGCATGCGCTGATGACCGATACGCAGGACTGGTGGCCCGCCGATTACGGGCATTACGGGCCGCTCTTCATCCGCATGGCCTGGCACAGCGCGGGCACCTATCGCACCGGCGACGGCGCGGCGGTTCATCTTCGGGTTCGCAGCGATTCGCGCCGCTGAACAGCTGGCCCGACAACGGCAACCTCGACAAGGCGCGCCGCCTTCTCTGGCCGATCAAGCAGAAATACGGCAGCCAGATTTCCTGGGCCGATCTGATGATCCTTGCGGGCAATTGCGCGCTGGAATCGATGGGCTTCAAGACCTTCGGCTTTGGCGGCGGCCGGGTGGATATCTGGGAACCGGAGGAAGACATCTACTGGGGCAACGAGGACAGCTGGCTGGGCGACAAGCGCTATTCCGGCGAGCGCGATCTGGAAACCGCTCGCGGCCGTTCAGATGGGGCTTATCTACGTCAATCCCGAAGGCCCGAATGGCCGGCCCGATCCGGTCGCCTCGGGCCGTGACATTCGCGAAACCTTCGCGCGGATGGCGATGGACGACGAAGAGACGGTGGCGCTGGTTGCCGGAGGGCATACGTTCGGCAAGGCGCATGGTGCGGGCGATGCGGCACTGGTGGGTGTCGAACCCGAAGGTGCGGGGATCGAGGAGCAGGGACTTGGCTGGAGGAACGCGTTCAAGAGCGGGGTCGGCCGCGACGCGACGACCAGCGGCATCGAAGGCGCATGGACCCCGACACCCACGCAATGGGACATGAGCTATTTCGACGTTCTCTTCGGCTATGAGTGGGACTTGACCAAAAGCCCCGCGGGCGCGCATCAGTGGACGCCGCGAAACGTGGCCGAAAAGGACATGGCGCCGGACGCGCAGGACCCGACGCTGCGCCACCCGCCGATGATGACGACGGCGGACATGGCGATGCGGATGGACCCCGCCTATGAACGGATCGCGCGCCGTTATCACGGCAGCCCGGCAGAGTTTGCCGATGCCTTCGCCCGTGCCTGGTTCAAGCTGACGCATCGCGACATGGGGCCGAAAGCGCTTTATCTTGGCCCCGACGTGCCTGCCGAGGATCTGATCTGGCAGGATCCGATCCCCGCCGTCGATCACCCGTTGGTCGATGCCGCCGACGTTGCGGCGCTGAAGGCCAGCGTGCTCGCCACCGGAATTCCGGTCGCCGATCTCGTGTCGGTGGCCTGGGCGTCGGCGGCCACGTTCCGCGGGTCGGACAAACGGGGCGGGGCGAATGGCGCGCGCATCCGTCTGTCACCGCAGAAGGATTGGGAGGTGAACTCCCCCGCACGGCTTGCAAGCGTGCTTGCCGCGCTGGAGACGATCCAGCGGGACTTCAACGCCAAAGCGAGCGGCGGGAAGAGGGTGTCGATGGCCGATCTGCTCGTGCTGGCCGGTTCCGCCGCCATCGAAACGGCCGCAGGCGGGGCGGTGGAGGTACCCTTCGCGCCCGGCCGCACCGACGCCACGCAAGACGAGACCGATGTCGAAAGCTTTGCCGTGCTGGAACCGGTTGCAGACGGTTTCCGCAACTATCAGAAGAACGCTTTCACCACATCGGCGGAAGAGCTTCTGGTCGACAAGGCGCAGCTCATGACGCTGTCGGCGCCAGAGATGACGGTCCTTCTGGGTGGGCTGCGGTCGCTTGGCGTGACGGTCGGCGATGCGCAGCATGGCATCTTCACGAAACGTCCGGGCAGCCTGACAAACGACTTCTTCGTCAACCTGCTGGACATGCGCACGGTCTGGAAGGCGCTGCCCGATACCGAGGGGATCTTCGAGGGCCGGGATCGCAGTTCCGGCGCCTTGAAGTGGACGGCGACGCGGGTCGATCTGGTGTTCGGATCGAACTCGCAGCTGCGCGCCCTGGCCGAGGTCTATGCCTCTGACGATGCGCGGACGACGTTCGTGACGGATTTCGTCGCTGCATGGACGAAAGTGATGATGCTTGATCGGTTCGATCTCGTCTGAGGAAATACGCCTTTGTCACCGGGCGGGCCGCGACCCGCCCGGTGATGCACCGTTCCAGCCGGGGCGCCAATGTTCCGCCTAGAACGAGAAATGCGCCCGCACGGCCTCGACCGACAGATCGGCCTTCGCGCCTTCGACCGCGACGCCGCCGTCCTCGAACACATAGAGGCGGTCCGCCAGTTTCCAGGCAAAGTCGAAATATTGCTCGACCAGCACGATGGCGACCCCGCCCTGCGCCTTCAGATGGGTGATGACATGGCCGATCTGCTGGATGATGCTGGGCTGGATGCCCTCGGTCGGCTCGTCCAAGAGCAGAACCTTGGGCCGCATGATCATCGCCCGCGCAATCGCCAGTTGCTGCTGTTGCCCGCCCGACAGATCGCCGCCGCGCCGGTGCATCATCTCTTTCAGCACCGGGAACAGGGCGAAGATGTCATCGGGTATGCGGCGGTCGGTCCTTGCCAGAACGGCAAAGGCCGTTTCCAGATTTTCCCTCACCGTCAGAAGCGGGAAGATCATCCGCCCTGTGGCACCACGCCGACACCGCGCGCTGCCATATCCTGCGGGCGCATCCGCCCCAGATCTTCGCCGTCAAGCCGGACGCCGCCGCCAGAGCGTGGATGACTGCCCGCCAGCGACTTGAGAAAGCTGGTCTTTCCAACCCCGTTGGTGCCCATGATGCAGGTCACCTCGCCGACGCGGGCCGTGAAGTCGATGCCCCGCAGGATCTGCGAGCCGCCGTAGTGCAGGGTAAGACCCGTGGTTTCGATCATCAGCCGCGCCCCAGATAGACATCGACGACCACCGGATCCTGCGTCACATGCTGCAGCGAACCCTCGGCCAGCACCGCGCCTTCGTGCAGCACCGTGACCCGGCATTTCAGGCGGCGCACGAACTCCATGTCATGCTCCACCACGATGACGGCGCGGGTCTTGGCCATGTCGACCAGCATGGCCGTCGTCTGCTCGCGTTCGGCCAGCGTCATGCCAGCGGCGGGTTCGTCGATCAGCAAGAGGCGCGGCTCCTGCGCCAGCAGCATCGCGATCTCCAGCCATTGTTTCTGCCCGTGACTGAGCTCACCCGCCTTGCGGTGCAACTGGTCGCCAAGCCCGACATTGCCCGCAAGCTCTGCCACCCGACCATGGCCCGCGCCCGAAAGCCGGAACCGCAGCGCCGCGATGGGGCCGCGGGGCGAGCGGAGCGCGAGGATCAGATTTTCCGCGACGGTCTGGTCTTCGAACACCGTCGGGCGCTGGAATTTCCGGCCGATACCGGCGCGCGCGATCGCGGCTTCGGACATCTTCAGAAGCGAGACAGAGCGCTCTCCCCAGGTCACGGTGCCGCTGTCGGGGCGGGTCTTGCCGGTGATGATATCCATGAACGTGGTCTTGCCCGCGCCATTCGGGCCGATGACGGCGCACATCTCTGCCGCCCCGATGGAGAACGAAAGATTGTTGATCGCGCGAAACCCGTCGAAACTGACCGACACGCCCGATACCTCCAGCAAAGCGGTCATTGCCTGGCCTCGCGTTCCTGCAAGGCGCCGTCATCGGGGCCGAGGGGCGCGCCCCTGCGGTCTGACGGACGGCGGCGCTGCCAGAGATCGAAGATCCCGCCGATGCCCTTCGGCGCAAAGAGTGTGACCGCGACGAAGGACAGGCCGAGCAGCACAAGCCACCAGTCGACCCAGTCGATGGTGTAAAAACCAAGCGGCACGGAGGCGCCCGCCCCCCGGTGAACCAACTGGACAGAAGTGATACGAAGGCCGCGCCGATGACCGCGCCGTAAAGCCTGCCGCGTCCGCCGATGGCCACCCAGACGGCCAGGTAGATCGAGGCGATCGGGCCAGTTCGGCCGGGTTGATGATGCCCGCCTGCGGATAGTAAAGCGCCCCCGCGATCCCGCAAAGCACCGCGGCGCCGACGAAGACGAAGAGCTTGTAGCTTTCTACCGAATAGCCAAGAAAGCGAACCCGCGCCTCGTCATCGCGGATGGCCCGCAGGACGGAGCCGAACTTGCCCGACGTGGCCCAGGCCGTCAGCAGATAGGCCAGCCCGAGCGCCAGCGCCGATGCCCAGAAGAACCAGAGCGAGATGCGGTCCTGGCCGACGCCAGAGAGGCCTGGAAGATTTTGCAGGCCGGACAGGCCGTTGTTGCCGCGCAGCCCGCTGTCGTTCTGGAACAGGTAAAGCGACAGGGCGAGGGTCATCGCCTGCGTGAGGATCGACAGATAGACGCCGGTGACGCGGCTGCGGAAGGCAAGCCAGCCGAAAAGGAACGCAAGGATCCCCGGCACCAGCACGATCAGCGCCAATTGGGCGGGAAGCGAATGCGCAAGACCCCAGACGGCAGGCATCTCGGACGAGCCGACGACACCGAAGATCTGCGTCGCGACACCCTGTGCCACCTCGGCGGCGGTGGGTGGGATCGGATCGGAGGCCAGCGACAGAAGCACGATCTCTTCGGTCCGCGCATACATCAGCCATTGGCCGATGATATAGCCGCCAAGGGCAAAGAACGCCATGTGGCCAAGCGAGAGGATCCCGGTGTAGCCCCAGACCACATCCATCGCCAGCGCCGCGATGCACAGGCACAGCGTCTTGCCCAGCGTCTTGACGAAGGAGGTGGAGATGAGCCCCGGACCGAGCGCCGGGGACATGAGCGTGACGAGCGCGCAGAAAAGCGCGAGCAGCAGCAGAAACCACAGAACCGACGGGTTCCGCGCAAGAAATGACTGCGGGCGCATGGCGGAAGGGCGGGGCGGCGCGATGTCGGTCATGTCAATCTCCGGCCGCGCGGCCGCGCAGCGCGATGATGCCGCGGGGGCGGATCTGGATGAAGGCGATGATGAAGAGGATCATGTAGGTCTGCGCGGCAAGCGTGTTCGACGGGTTCAGCCATTCGATCGCCTTCTGCAGGCCGCCGATCATCGTCGCCCCGGCAAGCGTGCCCCAGATGTTGCCCACGCCGCCAACCACCACGGTCATGAAGCTTTGCACGATATAGTCGGAGCCAAGCTCTGAGGTGACCTTGGCAAAAAGCCCGATGGCAACGCCTGCGATGCCCGCGATGCCCGATCCGATGCCGAAGGTCAGCATGTTGATCCGATCCGGGTTGATCCCCATCGATGCGGCCATGCCGGGGTTCTGGGTGACGGCCCGCACCTCCAGCCCGAGCCGCGTCCGCCGCATGAGCCACAGAAAGAAGCCAAGGAAGATCAGCGCCAACACGAAGATCGCGATCCGGATATAGCTGATCGAGACGACATCGTTGAAGCTGAGCGCACCGTCAAGCCAGCCGGGCGCGGTCAGGGGGCGGGCCTGGGTTCCGAAGATATTCTTCAGGATCTGCTGGATCGCGATGGAAATCCCGAATGTCGCCAGAAGCGTTTCCAGCGGGCGTTTGTAAAGATGGCGGATCACCAGCCGCTCCATCCCGACGCCCGCGCCGAACGTGACGGCAAAGGCCAGCGGCAGTGCGATGAGGATCGACAGCGTCAGGTCGGGAACGAAAAGCTGCACCACATAGCCGGTATAGGCGCCCAGCGTGATGAACTCGCCATGCGCCATGTTGATCACGCCCATCACCCCGAAGGTGATGGCAAGCCCGATCGCGGCCAGAAAATAGATCGAGGCGAGTGACAGCGCATCCAGCGTCAGATCCGCCGCCTGCATCAGGCCGACAGAGGTGCCGATACGGGCGAGGGCGGCCGACGCTGCCGTGGTGACGGCGGGATCCGGTTCTGCAAAGACCTCATAGAAGCGATGCGCGGCCAGCGTGGCGGCGACCTCATCCTCGGTCGCGGCGGTATCGTCCTGTGCGGCGACAGGTGCGGCAAAGCCGAAGGCTGCAGCAGCTGCGAGAATGGTCGAACCGGCCCAGGCGGCGCGGATGGCAGTAAAGCGGTGAGACATTGGACAAGGCCCCTTGGTCTGAACGGAGAGAGATTGGGTGCGATCCGCCCGTTGGCAGTTTTGCTCGATTCGCGCGAGGCAAGGCGGCCCCGCGATGGCGGGCAAATGGCGGTTTCGCGGCAATCTCTTGGCAGTTGTTGCATCCGGGTTACATTATCTTCCGGTTTTCGACCTCATGTGACACGCCAACCTGATTGCGGCGGTGCAGAAGCCCCAACAGCGCGATTGCACCGGCACATTGTCACGCTATAGCGGCGCCAAACCTCCTTGGCGGCAATGGAGCCTGACCCATGCAAGTGCGCGTTCTTGTCCGATTGAAGCCCGGCGTGCTCGACCCGCAAGGCCGCGCAGTGCACCATGCGCTCGAAGGCATGGGCTTTGCGGGTGTGGACGATGTCCGCATCGGCCGGCTGATCGAACTCGATGTCGCCGATGGCACGGATGAAGCGACGATCCGGCAGATGTGCGAAAAGCTGCTTGCCAACACCGTGATCGAAAGCTTCACCATTGAAGGCGCAAACTGATGGCGTTCCGCGCGGCGGTCATCACCTTCCCCGGCTCCAATTGCGACCGGGACTTGGCAACCGGGCTTGAGGCCGTTTCGGGCCAGCCAGCCCTGCGGTTGTGGCACGGCGATGCCGACCTGCCTGACCGGCTTGATCTGATCGCGCTGCCCGGCGGCTTTTCTTACGGCGATTACCTGCGATCGGGCGCGATGGCGGCGACCAGCCCGATCATGCGCGCGGTTGTGGCTGCGGCGGGTCGCGGCGTTCCGGTGCTGGGCGTGTGCAACGGCTTTCAGATGCTGACCGAAGCGCGGCTGCTACCTGGCGCGCTGCTGCGCAATGCGGGGCAGAGGTTCATTTGCCGGACGGTGGCGCTGACAGCGGAGAACACCGCATCGCTGTTCACGGCAGGCTACACCGCTGGCGAGACCATCCGCATTCCTGTCGCGCATCATGATGGCAATTACTTCGCCGATGCGGAAACGCTCAATCGGATCGAAGGCGAAGGCCGGGTCGCGTTCCGTTACGCCGCAGCTGTCAACGGGTCAGCGACGCGACATTGCCGGGGTGTTGAGCGAGAATGGCCGGGTGCTGGGCATGATGCCCCATCCCGAACGCGCCGATTGAACCGGCGGCT
>JAAURK010000181.1 GCA_012032275.1 Tabrizicola sp. | reverse complement strand
GACGTCGCGGTGCGCTCCACCCGGTGCTTCGGGGCACGATCTCGTCGCAGATGCCCAGCTCCATCAGGTCGGGAGCGGTGAGCTTGAGCTGGGTCGCGGCCTCGGGGATCTTCGCGCTGTCGCGCCACAAGATGGAGGCGCAGCCCTCGGGCGAAATCACCGAATAGATCGAGTACTCGAGCATGAGGATGCGATCGGCGACGCCGAGCGCCAGCGCGCCGCCCGAGCCGCCCTCGCCGATCTCGGTTGGGACCTCGACAGCACCTCCGAGCCTCAGTCCAGAAGCGCGAGAATCCGGTGCAGCAGCTGCGCGACGGGTTGCACGCGGTGCAGGATCTGGCCAAGGCGCTGGCCGCAGCGCGGGCCAAGACGGCAGTCTGGACCGACAAGCTGTCACCATCCGAGACCGAACGCGCCCTTCGCCTTGCCCAGGCGCAAGAGGGGCGGCTTTTGGCCTTTCTCTCCGGCGACTGGCGGCAGTTGAAGCGGGTGGTGCTGGCCCGCTTGACTTTGGGCGGGCTGGCGATCCGGCCCCGGATCACCGACCTGCTGGCTGACCTGCAGGTCGAGCATCAGGCGGATTCCGTCTGGGACCAGGCCGCGCGCCGTCTGGCCCGCGACCACGGATTTGACAATTTTTCCAGCCTTTCCGCCGTGACCGCCGATCTTGAGGCTGGGGCGGGCACGGACGCGCAGGTCCTTCTGGACGCAGTGCGCGCGGGCGATCCGACGGTCGCGCAGCGGATCATCGCGCTGGCGGCCCATGCCCCGCAAGCCCGCACCCTTCTGGCCGAAACGCGGGGCATCCTGACAGGCCTTGAAGCGCTGCCCCTGGCGGAGGCCCCCGAGGCGATGGCCTCCCTGTCGCGCAGCCTTCCGCAACTTCTGGACCTGCAGCACCTGATGGCCCCGCTTGCCCCCGCGCCTGACGGGGTCTGGGACGCTCTGCGCCGCCTCCCGCTTAACCCCGGCCAGATGGACAGCGCCGTCCTCCATGAAACTGTGCGACGGTCGCTGGTGCGCGCGCCGGGCCTTGCCACCATCGACGCCGGTATGCTGGCCGAAGCCCGCGCCACCATCGCCGCAGCCCGGGCCGAGCTTGAGACGCTGAACGCCCGCCTGCTGGAGATCCGGGCGATCCAGCGGTTCCGTGCCGGGATGGTGCTGACAAACACACCTGACCGCGACCTTGGCCCCGACGACCGCGCACAGAAGGCGCTTCTGGCGCAGGCCCGCCGGGCGCTGGAGCATGAGTTCGGCAAGACCCGCGCCTACCGGTCGATCCGCGAGCTTCTGGACGGCCCGGCAGGCGCGATCCTGCCCGATCTCAAGCCGATCTGGCTGATGAGCCCCCTGTCCGTGGCAGACATCTTGCCACTTGGCCGCGCGCTTTTCGATGTCGTGGTCTTTGATGAAGCCAGCCAGATCCCGGTCGAGGATGCGATCCCGACTTTGGTCCGCGCGCCGCAGGTCATTGTGGTGGGCGATGAAAAGCAGCTGCCGCCGACCAACTTTTTCGGGTCCAGTGCAGCGGATGAAGATTTCGATGCCGAGGACGAGGACCCCGATTTTGAACTGGCGCAGGATTCCTTCCTGTCCTTGGCCGGGGAGCGCCTGTCGTCGGTCATGCTAAGCTGGCACTACCGGTCGCGCGCCGAAGAGCTGATCGGCTTTTCCAACGCCGCCTTCTACCGGGAATGGCTGTTGACCATTCCGTCCACCCACCGCCTGTTGCCGCGCGCGCCGATCAGCGTGCCCGATCCCACGACACCCCCGCTTGCTGCCGCCGACCTGCGCAAGCGCCCGGTCAGCTTTCACCACCTGCCGCACGGCCTGTATTCGACACGCCGCAACACCCAGGAGGCGGTCTATATCGCCCGGCTGCTGCGCGACCTACTGGCCGAGGGCAGTGGCAAGACATTTGGAATCGTCGCCTTCTCCGAAGCGCAGCAGGCCGAGATCGAAACCGCGCTGGCCGCCCTTGCCATGGCAGACGCCGAGTTTTCCCGCAAGCTGGAGCAGGAACGCGACCGGACCGAAGATGGCGAATTCATCGGGCTTTTCGTCAAGAACCTGGAAAACGTGCAGGGTGACGAGCGCGACGTGATCATCCTGTCGATCTGCTATGCGTCCGACCACAGCGGGAAGATGCGGATGAACTTTGGCCCGATCAACAAGCTCGGAGGCGAACGGCGGCTGAACGTCATCTTCTCTCGGGCGAAAGAGAACATGGTCGTCGTGTCCTCGATCACCTCGGACGCGATCACCAATGACTACAACCTTGGGGCCAAAACGCTGAAAACCTTCCTGCGCTATGCTCACCGATCTGGGTCTGTGTGGCCATGTCGGGATGAAGCCGCCTGACCGGGCGGCCGAATTGCGTGATGGGGGACTTGGTCCAGCGGGGTTTGACGAAGGCCTCCCAGGCGGCGGTGTCTGCGTCGGTCATGAGCGCGCCATGGGCCAGGCGGACGCGTAGGGTCCCCTCAAGGACGATCCGGTCGCCTAAGGGGCCTATCGCGCCGCCGCCCGCCAGCGGGCGGAAGGTGACAAGCGGCTGGTCGTCTTCGCTCTGGCTCTGCCAGACCAGCTGACAGGCCAGCGCCACCATGATCGGATGGCCCAACGTATCGCGCTGCCAGTCGTCGAAGGCCCAGCTGCGCCCGGCGATCATCGCGTCATAAAGCCGCCCGGCCTGCATCTCGATCGTCGCCGCAACCTCTCTCTTCGTCGCTGTCCACAGGGTTTTCGACTCAGTCGCCTCGGTCGTGTCGATGGCGGGGAAGCTTTTCACCGGCTGGCCCGCGCCGTTCAGCACGACCAGTTCCAGCGCGTCGTTCAGCACCATGCGGGCTTCGGAGCGGCCTTCGCCCAGGGGCAGATCGGCACTGCCATCTTCGTCCAGCCCGCAATCGGGGACAGTGCGATCGGCCAGTTCCTCGGTCGTCCAGCCGCGTTCTTCGGCAAGGGCGGTGACCAGATCGCCCGCCAATTTCTGCAACGATTTCTGCTTGATCCGGGTCGCGGCGGCCAGCACCACCTGCACGCTGGCAGCATCGCCCTTGGCGGCGAGAAGCTCGATCAGCGCCGCGCAGTGCTGCGACTGCTGGCCGTTCTTCTTCAGGAAGGCCCGCACGCGTCGGGCGGCAAGGCGACCGTCGGCGGCCACGCCAAGCGCCAGGATGCCCTTGGATTCGATCGACTTCGGCAGGCCCTGCCAGGGGTCCTTGTTGTCCCATGTCGCGCGCATCGGGGCGTCGATCTCGGCCCGGTCCACCCAGGAGGTGAACACCCAGTCGGAAAAGTCCTGCGCAAGCGACGGTTTGCACTGGTCAAGGTAGACGGCAAAGAGGTCAGTCTCTCCGGGGGCTTTCAGGCGCAGGGCCTGGTGCAGCCAGAACATCTGCGTGTCGTGGGGGACGCCTGTGCCGCTGGCCCAGGTCAGTCGGGGCATCGCCTTGAAATCCATCCAGGCAAGAAGACCAAAGTCGGCTTTCCTGATCCCGTCGGATGCCGCGCGGTTGAGCACGGCTTCGCCTACATAGGGTTCAAGGTTGCCACCCAGCCGGCGCAGCGCCCCCAGCATGGCGGCGCGCGGCTTGGCTGCCGTTTCCTTTGCCAGCGCCTTTCCCAGCGCCGGGACAACCGACTTCGCCTTGCGGTCGCCAGCCAGTCGGCCACTGCCGCGCGTACCGCCTGGCGCTTGTCGGCCAGCATTCCGGCCAGATGCTCGTCCAGCTTTGGCAACCGGGCGACAAGCAGACGCGCGTCAGCCCGGCCGTCGCGCCTGGTCCCGCAGGCGTGGTCCAGCAACGGGGCGACAAAACGCTCGGGTGTCGCGGGCAACAAGCGCAGGACGGCGAGAACCTTGAGGATGTCCGTCGCGCCCGATAGCTGCGCCGGTTGCAGGGCCTGGTCCAGCGCATTCAGGTTTTCAGCCACCCAAGGCCAGAGGTATTCCGCCGGGTAGGCGTTCAGCCATTCGCCGCGGTCATACCGGTCTTGCCGGATTCGCCCGCTTAGGAAGGCAGCCCCCGGCGCTACGCTTGAGCCGTGGCGGACCGACAAGCCATGCTCCTTGATCAGGCGCATGATCTGGCGCAGATCACCTTCGGGCGAGGCGGCATAGTCAACCAGAACCGTCGCCGAGACCGAGGCGCGGCGATACCCCGAAAGCAGCGTGTCAACGTAGTCGTCGATGCACAAGGCAAAGCGCAGCCCGGTCTCCTGCGACAGCCGCGCCAGCGCCTTGTTGGTCCAGGCCTTAGCGTCGCCTTCGTTGACAAATCGGCGGAAAAGGTAGTCGGTCCGCCAACCCTTTTCCTCCCAGTCGCCGTTCAAGAAGGCGAGCAGGGAGTCAATCGATTCAGCTTTCGGCATCGATTTTGGCGTGGACTTGGGGTATTTGGCGATCCGCACGGCCTCGTCCGCCACCTGCCGCGCCAGGTGGAGCCCGAAGGCAGTCCGCAACTCGGCCCCCTCCTCGGGGCCAAGGGTCGTGCCATCATGCGGGCGGAAGGGCCGGAGGGGCGGAAGGTCGAACCGGACCCCGCCAAGCGCGACGTAGCCTGCTGCGTCATCAGCCTCAGCTGTCGTGGACCGCAAAGCCATTGCTTTCGTGGTGCTTTCGATTACCGCGCGGACGGCGGCGGCGCGTTCGCCTGGCAGATGCGCCTCAAGGGCGGCCCGCGCCGTGGGGGTGCCAAGCGACACCAGGATGCCGGCCATCGCCTCGCGCTTGGTGGCATCACCAGATTTCAGCCGCTTCAGCGCCTCGGCCTCACGCAAGGTGGGATCGAGCGTCGCGACGGTTTTCAGCGCCGCCTCGCGCACGGCTTTGAGGTTGTTCCCGGCCAGGTCCATCACCAGACCAAGGCCCGGCTCTTTACTCTCAAGCTTGCCGGCGCTGATGTCCTCGAGCAGCGCAATTCGGCCGACTTCGTTCATCCGCTGGGCTGCCGGACTCAGGGCTGCCGGGTCGGTCAAGAGCAGGGCCTCCCTGTCAAGATGACCGCGAACGTTCGCGACAGTCGAGGACGCATAGCGTGAGGGCACGGTGTACAGGGCGACAAGAAGGTCCGTGGTCGTCGCGCCAAGACGTTTGGCAAAGGGGAAAAGCGTATCGGTGTTGAAGCTGTCCTTGAAGACGTAAGTGCTGTCCTTTCCAGTCAGGGTTATGAGGCCCTGCGTTAAATTTCCGAGGTAATCCTGCAAGGTAAGCGGCACGCCAGGCAGGGCTGCAGGGCGGTCGTACCCGGTGGCAAGGCTGGCTGTCAGCACCTGAACGTAGCGACAGCAAAGCTCGGGTTCGCCCCGAAGCTCGATGCCAAGAACGTAGTATCGGCCCCTGAGCATCGTGCCGCGATGGGCGAATGCGCCTTGCGCCTCGATCCGCCTGCCAAGGCCCGAGCTTTCCAGCCGCCGCAGCACTTCGGGGTTGCCACCCGTCAGTACATAACAAGCTGCAGCGTCGCCCAGACCGGGAAAGCCTGCGTTCAGACGGCAAAGGTCGGCCTCGACCAAGGCGCGCAGACCGCGTTGCGCGACGGGGATCTCGGGCTCTGCGATGGGGGTAGGGCGGCGCGGTTGCGGGGTCTGGGATGCGGGCAGGCTGCCACCTTGCGCCAAGCCGCCCAACATGCCCTTCAACTGATTCAGCCAACGCATACCGCATCTTTCACTTGACCCCCGATTGCACGATGGCGCGGCGTAGTTCTGCTTGGCAAGCCAGATTGGAAGAGAATGTGGTAGTGCGGCGTCAGGAAGGGCAACGACCGGGGTCAGTCAAGATGAGCTGACCCAAAAGGGATATCTTCCCGCGAGGTGCCGCCAAAATGTTGAGTGTCTGCCGTCTAAGGAACTTGAACACACTGACTATTGTAAAAGGAGAAGCCCCGGCAATAACGTTTACCTGCTCGACATTTTGCAACAGGGCCAGTCTGATGGCCTTGATAATCCTTTCGCAGTGGTCGAACGGATGTCGGAAGACGATCTGTGGTTTCTGCCCGCTCCGATGGAAGAAGAGCCGGACGACCTGCCCGCCTGGGCCACGGGCAGAGCCGCGTGAGACCGCTGTACTCGACAATTGTCGGACGGCAGAGGCGGGCTATTCCGCGCGTCTTGCCCGTGTCGCCTGCAGTCTCGGCGCGCTGGGCGATCGGCTGAAGCGCGGTCTGGAAGGCTGGCGGTACAGGCTCGCGCTGAACGACGCGGCGGACTTGAGCAGGCTTGAGGGCAACCGAGTTGGCTTAGACCAGCTGGTGCTCTGGATCTCAATGCCTCTGTCCGGCGTACAGGGCGACACCGCAGCGCTTGCGCGTGTCGGATGGGCAGTGCGGCCCCTGGCAGGGGGCCCGGGGCCAGAGGTAGTCCTCTCCGCCTTTCTTGTGACCACCGCGACCCCGAAAACATGAGCGCTGAGGCCGAGCCTTTTGCGGATCGCGGGGACGGTTGGCTAGACCTGATGGCACACGCCGCCAATCTGCACCTGATCACCCGTGCCAGCGTGGGTTTTTACCTCTGGAGCCTCGCGGGCCTTTGGCAACAGAGCGACCGGATGCAAGCGGTGGTCACGGCGGCGCGTATTGAGGCGAGTGACGGCAAGGGAGATGACTTTGCACCGCCGGCAAAGGGCGGGGCAGGGGGCGGCGCGCCGAAGGCGCACCGGCTGCACGGCTGGCGCGCTGGCTCGACTGAACGGAGATCGCATGCTTGTCCGCGAAGCGGCACCTCGACGATATCAAGGCGTGGTCGGCGCGGGCAGAGACCGAGATGATCTCGCTTTCGCGCAAGACAGCACCAGCGTTGCGCGGCATGCTGACTGAATGGCTACTTGTCTCCGCACCGATGGCTGAGGCCCTTACAGGAACCAGCCGCGCCGCCGTCCAGCGGAACCTTGCTTGGATGGAAGAGCTAGGTCTGATCCGCGAGCTAGCAGGGCAGGGACGGTATCTGATGTGGCAGGTGCCATGATGCAGTGATATCAGTTTGCTGGAAAAAGAATTGGACTTGTCCGGTTTTTGTGGGGAGCGTTTGGCTCACTTCCCGGGCCTTTCGCTCGAAGGCGATGGGGCTTGTGAAGCCGAGCGATCAATGTCGCCTGACAGGGTTATGGAACCCGTTGATGTATCTGGCGATCGCGTTTTCGGTCTGCTGGCGGGATTGCCAGGCGACCGGCCAGATGAGTTCCGACTTGATGGTCTTGAAGAAAGTGAGGAGGATCAGAAAACAGTCCAGTGGACTGTTTTCCCGACGCAATACCATCGAGTTGTCGTAGCAGTTCCCGCGCCCGCTCATCGAGATCAGGATGCCGGGTTTGCGGAGCAGCGCCTGATAGTCGACCGAGCAGTATTGCGACCCGCGGTCGGAATGGTGGACCAGACCGGGCGCAGGGTTGTGAGCCACGAGAGCACGGCGCAGGGCTTCTACCGCGAGATCACGCTTCAGGCGATCACTCGTGGCCCAGCCGACGACGCGCCATGGTGCGCCACTGGTTCAAGCACCATGGCGAGGGCCGGGAGACGAGATCCAGCACGACAGCGAGGTAGAGCCAACCCTCCGCCGTCCAGATGTAGGAGATGTCCGCACCCCACTTCCGGTCCGGGCCATCTGCTGTGAAGTCCTGCGCCACCAGATTGGGGGCGACAGGCCAGGCATGTTCGCTATCCGTCGTGCGCTTGAAGCGCCGTTTTTGCCGCGCGATCAACTGGTTCTCGCGCATCAGGCGTGCCGTGCGGTGTCGCCCGATCTCATGGCCCTCGTCGACGAGGTCGCGGTGCATGCGCGGGCTGCCATAGGTGCCGTTCGACAGGGCGAAGGCCGTGCGGATATGCGCAAGTTAGACCATGTCCTGCTGCTGACGACGACAAACAGGCCTTTCCTGCCAGGCAAAGAACCCACTCTGGCTGACCTCGACTGACGTTGCCGCCAACTTTTATCCAGCGTGAGCGAGACTCCGAGTTTGAGTTTTGCCTTTTTGGGCGGGTTGGGCAACGGGGTCTGGCGCGTAGCTTTGCGGGTTGCGCAGCGTCAGGCCCCGTTGCGGAGTGAAGGTCTGTGCGAAGGCGGCGGGGGGCTGCCAGCCGAGTCGGGAGTGGGGGCGTTCGGTGTTGTAGTCCATGCGCCAGGCCGCGAGCGTGGCGCGGGCGTGGTTCAGGGACGCAAACAGCGTCTCGTTCAACAACTCGTCACGCAGCCGACCGTTGAAGCTCTCGATGAAGGCATTCTGGGTCGGCTTACCGGGCGCGATGTAGTGCCAGTCGATCTTGCGGTCATCCGCGAAGGTAAGGATCGCGTTCGAGGTGAACTCGGTCCCGTTATCGCTGACCACAGTTCTGGGCTTTCCGCGCACCTCGAACAGTGTCGTCAACTCCCGTGCCACTTTTGCGCCGGACAGGGACGTGTCGGCGATCAGGGCCAGGCATTCCCGCGTGCAGTCGTCCACTACGGTCAACACGCGGAAGCGGCGGCCATCGGTCAGCTGGTCGGACACGAAGTCGAGCGACCAACGCTGGT
>JAAURK010000180.1 GCA_012032275.1 Tabrizicola sp. | reverse complement strand
GGGCGCAGCGCATCTATGACGCCTGTGTAACCGGCGACCTGTCCGACCCGAAGAGGCTGTTCGAAAGCCTGGACAGGTATCGGAACTAGCACGCGCAAGCGACCCAAGAGCGCCCGTTCTCCACGAGGATCGGTTGCGGAACGAAGGGGCGGCCGATATCGTCGCCCGCGACCAGTGCTTCCACAAGCGGCAGAAGCGCGCCGGATTTGATCACCACGCGGACCGCCTCATGCGTGGAATGGCCGACCCTCAGAAGCTGCACGTTCGGGCCTGACAATCGCGCGGCATGGGCGCGGTCTTCGGGCACGAAGGGATCATAAAGCAGGGCCACCTTGCGGACATAGGGGATGGCCGCCGCAGCATCGAGGAACGGCATCCCCTCCCAGTTCGATTTGCGGACCGCGAAGGGAAAGCGGGCTTCGAAAGGGGCGATGACCTTGTTCATCGTGGATTGCGGGCTGAAGGCCAGCACCCGCGCCTCGGGGATCAGCGGGGCGAAATTCAGCGCCGCAAAGGCACCCATCGACGCCCCGATCATCACCACGCGGCGGAACCGGCGGAAAAAGCCGCCCTCCTCCAGCCCCCGCAGCATCGCCGGGGCGTCGGGCTGGCGAAACCAGTCTTTCGCATGGCTTTGCACGCCGAGGAGGGAATGGCCAAGCGGGCCCAGCCGGTAGCCAAGCCAGGGGCCGCGTGGCCAGCCCTCGTCGATGGTGGCAAGATTGTCAAAGGTCACCAGCAGGACATCGGACCCACCCTCGAACCAGAGGTTGCCATGCGTCCCCCTCACCAGAAACCGGCGCGCGCCCACCGCCGCGGCAAGCGTCATCTCCGGTGGCGGGTCGATCGTCGGAATGGCTGTCGGAGCCGCGTCTTCGGTCAAGGTCAGACCCCGGCGCCGATGGGCCAGCGGCTCCACCGGTGATAGCGATGAAGCGCCGCAAGGGCATCGACATCGGCCGGATCGTCGGACCCGAGAAGTGCCCTGTCGGGCCAGAAGAGGACATCGTGAATCCGGGATGCGCCCAGCGTCTTGAAAAGGCCGGCCGGTTCGAACGGCAGCCGATGAAGAAATCCGCCGGTTGGTCCAGACCCGTGACCCGGCCCGTCGCCCGCGCCGTCTTTTCCGCCGCCTCGATCCGCAGCTCACCGCGGTTGAAGCTGAGGATCGCAAGCCGCCCAGCGCGTCTGTCCCCCGACAGCGGCAGCTCCAGTGACACCGCATCGCCACGATCCTTGGCCAGCAGCCGGTCTTCGGTTTCACCAAGGAATATCAGGTTGTTGCTTTGCCCGGTGCTCAGCGAGCAGAGCGTGCGCGCCTCGCCTTCGGGCGAGGAATAGAGCACGGCAGCCGAAAAGGCGCTGACGGCCGTCGAGACACCGTCCAGAACGAAGCCGCAGGGAAGGCCGGCCGCAAAGACCATGGCGGGCGGATCGCCCTCGTCGAAACGGCTGTTGCCGGTATTCGGCGCATTCGTCATGGCGACGACGGCCCCGGTCATATCGGCCCAGCCGGTGATGCGCGGCCCGTCGTGGCGCAGCGCGTCCTGTTGCGCACGAAACCAGATGCCACCGGTCAGCCGCGCGCCGCTGCCAAAGCCACGGCATCCGAACCAAGCAGGATCTGGGGTGGCAGGGACTGTGTCAGGTGCAGCATCACATCCTCTTTTCGCCGGTCATCTTGCAGCCTCGCCCTGCCGACCGCAAGCGACCTTACCCGCGCACCAGCCTGAGAACCTGCTGCATCACGACCGCACCATAGGCCGCATTCCTGTGGCAATAATCGTTGATCTCGCGGTGCCGGTCCACCGCATAGCGCGCCTCGGTGAAAAGCCCGCCGGTCACGGTGCCTTCGTCCTGCGGAATGAACGTGACCCCGTCTTCCGCGCCGCGCGGCGAGAAACTCCCAGGCGACCGCCCGGTCATCCCCGCTGCTGGCCTGCACGGAGGGAGTGGCATAGGGCCGGCCCAGGCCCTCGGTCGGAAACGAGACCGGGGCGACGACGATGCGCGCGGTCTTCGTCGCCGCAAGGCCGCGGGCAAAACCATAGGCGGGCAAGGCGTGCAACCTGTCGCGCGCCATCCGATGTCTCAGTCCGCGGCTGACCGACGGCAGATGATGACCTGCCATCAAGAGCTGCGCCATCAGCAGCGTGACATCGATCCGCGCGCCCATGAACACCACCATGTCGAAATCGGCAGCAGGCAGAAAACGGCGGTTCCTTTCGTTGAACTTGGCAAAGCGGTCGGCGGTGAATTCGTCTTTCGGGACGATCGCGCCATCGCGGTATTCCAGAAAGTTGAACCGGCGTCCGACATGGCCCCAGTATTCCAGATCAAGTCCGGAGGGATCGAACAGCCCCCCGGTCTGCGCCATCCGGATACAGGCGTAGTGGCTGTCTCCGAATATGACGATCTTCGGGGGATTGGCGGACATCGTCTGAACGCGCTCAGCCGGGCGCGAAGGCGGCGAGGATCTCTTCCTCGCAGCGCAAGTCCTCGTCCGTCTCGTCTCCGGCGTCTTCGTCATCGGCCCCGGGCGTGTCGTTCATACGCGCCCGCGCCTCGGATCCGAACCTGGCTGCCTGGTCCTGGAAAAAGCTGGTCATCACATGATCCACGCCTTCGGCAGTGACCGAGCGCTGGTTCGGCGCGAAGAACCTGCCGCCGAAGACCGGATGGGTGATGATCTCGTAGGACGGAAAATAGTCCACCCGTGGCCGTCCCTGGCAGGCCGCCCCGGCCACCGCGCGCAGCACCGCCTTCGACTGGCTGGTCGCGGTCAGCACATGCTGGCCCGAAGCGGTGGCCGTCAGTGGCACGGGAGAGACCGTCAGCAGCACATTCAGCCGCCGGTTGACCCGCGCCATGAGCTGGAGGCAGGCCGTCAGATCGGCCATCAGATCGCGGTAGCCGTGATTGACGAAGACATGCGCCGCCGGATCGAAGGCGCCCGCCGCCGTCCCCGGGCAGATCGCATATTCGACGCCGGTCGCCCGGTTCTTCCAGGCTTCGGTCAAGCCCATGGTGAAGACGAAAACCTGCGCCGTCGTCACCGCCTCGCGGATGGCTTCCAGCGTCGCCCCGCGCGAGGCGTGCAGCTCTTCGGGGCTGTGAAAGCCGCCGGGTTCCACTGCGGGCCGGAACGGATCATAGAACCTGCCTCCGGTCTCCCAGACCTCCACCGGGGTGGTTTCGGCACCAAGCGCCCAGCTCAGCCATTGCCGCAGCATCCGGGGGGTGTAGATGTTGCCGGTGCGAAAGCTGAACGTCCCGTAATGGTAATCGCGGCGCTGTTCGGGGCTGAGCCAGTCCGGCCCGGGTTCGTGATCCATCCACCGATAGCCGCGCGCCACCAGCGCCTTGCTGAAGTGCTGTGCGAAACACGATCCCGCCGTCACGATCCGCGTGCGGCGCTTGACCCGGAATTTCGGCTGCCAGAGCCCGGAAATCTGCAGTGGCGGTACATCGGCAACCGCCGTCCGCCAGAACCGATCCTGAGGCAGATCGTCATAGGGATTGGTCATGCGCGCGCTTCCCTTCGCTGCATGGCGCCTGTCTTGCCGCGATACGACAATCAGTCGATGTGCCGGTCAACCGATTTTTCCCGTCACCGCGCGAAATCGGGGAAATCAGCGGCAAACTTGCGGTGCTTTCGGCGCGCGTGTTACATCCGTCGCATTGGCCGACGGGAAATCTCTGCATGACGCCGCGAACGATCCTTGATCCGACGAAAGCACCCTGCGGCGCGATGACCATGGTCCATGGCGATCACTTCTTTCTCGAACGCTGGGTGGATTATTACGGCAGGCAGTTCGGCCGCCAGCACCTTTATGTACTGTCGCATGGCGGCGACCCCGAGCATGAGCGGATCGCCGCGGGTGCCAACTTCATCCGCCTGCCGCGTGATCCGACGATGTGGCGGATGGACCGGCGGCGCTGGTCTCTCCTTTCCCAGTTCTCGGCCGGAATGGTGAGGTATTACAACTGGTTCTTCGTTGGCGATGTGGATGAAGTGGTGATCTGCGATCCCGCCATAGCGCCGGACCTGATCAGCTATCTTGCGCGTTATGATCAGTCCAAGACCGCGCCGAAATCCATCTCTCCCTTCGGGATCGAGCTGATCCACAACCCCAGGATCGAACCGGACCCGATCGTCGCGGATGCGCCGATCCTGTCGCGCCGGCGGGTGTTTCGCGCCAATGCCAACTACGCCAAGCCCGGCATCCTGCGGCGGGAAGCCAGCTTTACCATCGGCGGCCATGCCAATTCGCATCAGCCGCGCTTTCTTGACCCGCATCTTTACCTGCTGCATCTGCGCTTTTTCGATCACGATATGGCGGTGGACCGCCTGACGGGCCGCAAGGAGATGCGCAAGGTCATGACCGGCAGCCGCGATCCGAGGGAGGTCGGCAAGGCATGGGGCAAGGATCTGGAAAACTTCCGCAAGCTTGCTCTGGCGTGCCGGTGCGGGAGGATGTCGAACTGCCCGAGTTCCGCAAGAAGATGATCGAAGGGCAGCAGCATCTGCATGACGGCAAGGTCACCTTCTTCGGTGGCGGCCGCACCAAAGAACTCTACCGCCTGCCAGAGCGTTTCGCCGCCGTATTCTGAACCCGAAGGACCAGAACCAGCCATGACCCTCAACCGCCGCCCTGTCGCCTCACTCTGGATCGGGGAAAGCCTGCACTACGTGAACCAGCTTTGCCTCACGTCGCATCTGGTGCAGGGCCATCCGGTGACGCTTTACTGCACCGATGCCGTGCGCAACGTGCCCGCGGCGTCGAGGTGCGGCCCGCCTCCGAGATCATGCAGATCGACCGGGCGATCGTTGCCGAAACCTCCGCCTCGTTCCTGTCGAACGTGTTTCGCTACAAGATGATCGCGGCGACCGGGGCGATCTGGATCGACTGCGACGCCTTTTGCCACAAGCCCTTTCCCGAAGGCCAGGAACATATCTATGCCGGTCACGGGATGCGCGGCGCGCTGAATTGCGGCGTGGTGGCGATGCCGAAGACCGGGCGGCTGATCGAGGCGCTGCTGGATTACTATGACAACCTGCCCGACTACCCGGCATGGTGGGGCAACAGGCAGCGCAAGAAGATGGACAAGCTTCCCGCAAGCCTGCCGAAGCCGGTCCGAATCTACCAGACCGAAAGGACAGCTTTCGGGCCGCAGGCCTTCACCCATTTCGCCACCGTCACCGGCGATATCGAGAATGCGATGGCGGCAGAGACGCTTTATCCGGTGCCGTTCCAGCTTAACGACGTGTTCTACGACCCGCATTCCCAGGTGGAGAAGCACTTCACCGACAAGACCATGTCGGTGCATATCTATACCAATGCCGCGCGGCCCTGGTGGCGCAGGCATGCCCCGCTTCCCGGCAGCTACATCGCCCGCATGTGCGCAGAGTTGAAGATCGATCCAACCGCCGCACTGGAAGAATGACGCCCGCCGACATGGATCTCCGGCGGCAGACGAGCCCCCACGGCAGCCTGATGGCGCTGTCCACCATGAAGGACGAGGGGCCCTATGTGGTGGAATGGGTGGCGCATCATCTGGCGGTGGGCTTCACCGACCTGATGGTCTACACCAATGATTGTTCGGACGGCACCGATGATATTCTGAAGCGTCTGCAAGCGCTTGATATCGGCGTCCACCATCGGGAAAACGTGATCCCCGAGGGGATGAAGCCGCATCCCTCGATGCTGAAGCTTGCGGCGGGAGAGCAGCTTGTCTGCGGCTCGGACTGGCTTTTGGTGCTGGATGCGGATGAGTTCATGTGCATCAACCATCCATCGCACCGGCTGGACGGGCTGGTCGCCGCTCTGGAGGCGATGAATGCCGCGGCGATGGTGGTCACCTGGCGGATCTTCGGATCAAGCGGGGTGCGCGAGTGGAGCCGCAGACCGATCACCGACCAGTTCACCCGCGCCGCGCCCGAATACTGGAACAAGGGCTGGGGCACGAAGACGATGCTCAAGTTCGATCCGAAATTCCTGCGGCTGGGGATGCACCGGCCGATCATCAAATCGCAGCACAAGGACACCGGCTATCCGGATACGGTGCTGTGGGTGAACGGGTCGGGGCGGCCGCTGGAAGAGTGGTTCAAGTTCCGCGGCTGGCGGTCCATCCGCCGGACGGTGGGCTATGACTGGGCGCAGATCAACCATTATGCGATCAAGTCGATGGATGCCTATTCGCTGAGGAAATTCCGGGGCAACGCCAATCTGAAGAAGGACAAGTACAATTCCGACTATTGGTCGCTGCAGGACCGCAACGAGGTGGAAGACCTGCGCATAGCCCATCACCGCGAGAGGCGGGAGACGATCATGGCCGCACTTTTGCAGGACGCCGAGGTGCGGCGGCTGCATGAGGCGGCGCATGGCCGGGCCGAGGAGCGGCTGGCCGAATACCGGCAGTCGGAAGCCTATCAGGCGCTGGTCGCCGGGCTGGTCGCGGCGTCTGGCGTTCCGATCAGCCAGGTGGTGGCAAAGCCGCCGAAGGCCCGCGATCCCGAGGCTGTAAAGGCGGTGCAGACGAAGATCGAGCAACGCAGGAATGCCTTGCCCAAGGAAGAACGCCGCGCGCCACCGCCACCGGGATGGGGCTCTCCCTTCGCCTCGCCCTATGTTGACGGGCCGATCGATCTTGCGGCTGAGATCGCCGTGGAACTGGTCGAGAATCAGGGGCTCAAGATCCCTCTGGATCCCCGCATCTTCACCGCGGCGACCATGGAAGTCGTCAAGGCGGGCAAGTTCGAAAGACGCCATGCGCGCAATATCCAGGGCTACATGGCCGGGTGCAGGCGGCTGCTGGATCTGCACTGCGGCATCGGCTTCGTGGCGTTGCGGGCCAGGGCCGGAAATGCAGAGATCGCGGTGATGCTGCACGAGGAACGACCGGCGCTTGGTGCCTTTGCGCGCAAGATCGCGGCGGCGAACCTTGCCGGGGCTGAGGGGATCGGGTTTTCCCAGGCGGCGCTGAACGGCGACGGCGGCTGGGCCGGGCTCGCCGCGCTGCTGGCAGACTTCCGGCCCGATGTCATCCGCTTCTCTGGCCCGATGGTGCCGGTCGAGGCGCTGACCGAGGCCCGGCTGGCGGGGGTGCGGCGGCTGCTGGTGCCCTTCCTCGACCCTGCCGAGCTTTCCGGGATCAGGGAAACACATCTGCCCGCACTCGCAGCGCTTGGGTTTTCAGGAGATCCGGCCGGCGAGGCGAACGGCTCGCTTCTGCTCAAGCGGGCATGACGGGGCCTGCGGCGATCTTGCACGCCGAAGGAAACGCCGCGGAAACCCCATGATCGGGATTGCCTCTTGCACCCGCGCGCCGTTGGCCTAAGGTTCGGGCTTACCTCGGGGTGCCCTGACCGGCTGAGATGCGAAAGCGAACCCGTCGAACCTGAACCGGATCATGCCGGCGGAGGGAAGGTGCATGGAATTCTCCATCCCCGACCGTTCCGTCGCCGTTGGAGACGCCGATGAAAACCCATCTTCTCACTGCAGGCCTGCTGACCGTTGCGTCGCAAGCCCTGGCTGAAACGCCTGTGCTGACCGTGCTGACCTATGACAGTTTCGTCTCTGAATGGGGCCCGGGGCCTGCCATCGAGACGGCGTTCGAGGAAAGCTGTGCTTGCGACCTGAAGTTTGTCGGCGCGGGCGATGGCGCGGCACTTCTGGCGCGCGTCAGGCTTGAGGGGGCTGCCTCCGAGACGGATGTGGTTCTGGGCCTTGATACCAGTCTTACAGCGGCGGCCACCGCCACCGGCCTTTTCGCCCCGCATGGCATCCAGACCAGAACCGACCTGCCCGTCGATTTCGACGATCCCCTCTTTCTGCCCTATGACTGGGGCTGGTTCGCCTTCGTTCATGACAAGACGAAACTGCCCGAGCCCCCGACCTCGTTCGAGGCTTTGGCCGTCAGCGACTACAGGATCATCATCCAGGATCCCCGTTCCTCGACCCCGGGGCTTGGACTTCTGCTCTGGGTCAAGACGGCCTATGGCGAGCGGGCGCCGGAAATATGGGAGACCCTGTCCGACAATATCGTGACGGTCACCCCCGGCTGGTCAGAGGCATACGGGCTTTTTCTGGAAGGCGAGGCCGATCTTGTGCTCAGCTACACGACCTCTCCGGCCTACCATCTGATCGCGGAAGGCGATGACAGCAAGGGGGCCGCGCTTTTTGACGAGGGGCATTACATGCAGGTCGAGGTGGCGGGCAAGCTTGCGGCGAGCGATCAGCCGGTGCTGGCAGATCAGTTCCTGGCATTCATGCTGACGGATGCCTTTCAGGCGATGATCCCTACGACCAACTGGATGTATCCCGCCGTGACGCCCGCCGAGGGGCTGCCCGGGGGCTTCGATGCCTTTCGACCGGCAAAGTCGCTGCTGATGACGCCGCAGGAGGCGGAGGCGGCGCGCGATCCGGCGCTGACGGAATGGCAGACCGTACTCGCCCGCTGAACCCCGTGGCGCTGGGGCTGGCAGTTCTGGTGCTGGCGCTGGTGATCGGGCCGCTGGTTGCGGTGGCG
>JAAURK010000179.1 GCA_012032275.1 Tabrizicola sp. | reverse complement strand
GCCGATCGGCCGCCATCGGTGACGAGCACCCGCGCAGCCCGCGCGCAATCAACGCCTCCGCCGCCTCCGCCGCCGTGCTGCCCGGCGCCTTGGAAAGGATGTTCGCCTCTTCAAGATTGACATAGAAGGTCGCCCGCGGGTGCGACAACAGCGGCAGCAACCGTTCCGCCTTGCCGGGAGAGGCGGGGGCAACGCGAAGGTCGGCGGCGGCGAAAAGCGGGGATGTGGCGATATCGGCCAGCAGGGCCTCGGTCAGATTGCCGTCAAGCGCGATGAGGCCCGGCCAGGGGTTCTCCGTCCTGGCCAGACGGCCGTCGCAGAGCGGGCGGAGGATCTTCTCGCCCGCGCCTCCAGCGAATGCGCATCGGCGATTGCGGCGATGAGGCCATTGGCCCCCTCAATTGCCATGTACCTGTCGGTCGGCAGATCGTCCGAACGGTAGACATGCGTCGTGATCAATCCCAGCCGGTCGCAGGCATGGATCAGATCGTCCCCTTCAGCATCGCGGCCCACGGCGGTCAGCAGGGCAGGCGTCATCCCGAAGCGGCGCAGCGTCATCGCGATGTTCATCGCGACACCGCCGGGCAACCGGCCGATGCGTCCGGGCACGTCGGACCCGATCCGCAGCGCGGCAGGCGCGCGGCCGATGATGTCCCACAGAACCGAACCGATGCAAAGAATGTCTGGCGCCATGCCGCATCCATCGCCCATGCCCGGCCGCCGCGCAAGGGCGGATGGTGCGGACGCTCCGCGGGGGATATTTGGTCCAATGTGAAAGCCGGTGTCGTTTCACATTGGGATAAGTATCCCCGCCGGAGGCACCGCCGCCGGGCCCGGGCAACCGGCCGCCGGAAAAGGCTTGCGCTTTGCGGCAAAGCCGTCTAGGAGCGCGGCACTTCACAGGCAGGTGCGGGCTTTCGGGAGAGACATCCCCGCTGGTCCACCGGTTGGCCCCCTGGGGCTGAAATCATCTGCCGAGGCGCGAAACCGGAAAGGAATTGGATATGGCGCTCCCCGAGTTCACCATGCGTCAGCTTTTGGAAGCTGGCGTTCACTACGGTCACCAGACCGCCCGCTGGAACCCCAAGATGGGCGAGTACATCTACGGCGATCGCAACGGCATTCACATTCTCGATCTCACCCAGACCGTTCCCTTGCTGGATCAGGCCCTGAAGATGGTCCGCGATACGGTTGCAAAGGGCGGCCGCATCCTTTTCGTCGGCACCAAACGCCAGGCGCAGAAGCCCGTCGCCGAAGCGGCCGAGCGTTGTGCGCAGTTCTACATGAACCATCGCTGGCTTGGCGGCACGCTGACCAACTGGAAGACCATCAGCCATTCCATCCAGCGGCTGAAGCAGCTTGACGAGCTTCTGGGGCAGGGGGCGGAGGGCCTGACGAAGAAGGAGCGGCTTGGGATGGAGCGCGACCAGGCCAAGCTGCAGGCTTCGCTGGGCGGCATCCGCGAGATGGGCGGCACCCCCGACCTTCTCTTCATCATCGATGTCGGCAAGGAAGACCTTGCCATCCTCGAAGCGCAGAAGCTGGGGATCCCGGTCGTCGCGGTGGTCGATACGAACTGCTCGCCGAAGGGCGTGGATTACGTGATCCCGGGCAATGATGACGCCGCGCGCGCCATCGCGCTTTATTGCGATCTTGTGGCCCGTGCGGCGCTTGACGGCATGTCGGCGCAGATGGGCGCCGCCGGCGTCGATCTTGGCGCGCTTGACGCGGCTCCGGTGGAAGAAGCCGCCGTCGAGGCCTGAGCCTCATGCCACAGCAATGTCACCCGCGGGTCTGATCCCGCCGGGCCATATCATGTAGGAGATGAGACGATGACGATCACCGCCCAGATGGTGAAGGAACTGCGCGATTCGACGGGCGCAGGCATGATGGATGCGAAAAAGGCGCTGACCGAGGTTGGCGGCGACATGGACGCCGCCGTCGACTGGCTGCGCACCAAGGGGCTTGCAAAGGCGGCGAAGAAGGCCGATCGCGTGGCCGCAGAGGGCCTCGTCGGCGTGGCTGTATCCGGTGGGCGTGGCGTCGCGGTCGAGGTGAATTCCGAGACCGATTTCGTCGGCAAGAACGCGGATTTCCAGGGTCTGGTCCGGTCGATCACCGCGGCTGCGCTGAAGGTTCACGATGTCGAGGCGCTGAAAGCTGCCGATCTTGGCGGCAAGACGGTCGAGACCAGCGTGGCCGAAGCGATCGGAAAGATCGGCGAGAACATGAACCTGCGCCGGATGGCAGCTGTCGAGGGCGACCATGTGGCAGCCTACGTTCACAACGCGGCGGCCGATGGCATGGGCCGGATCGGCGTTCTCGTCGGGGTGAAGGGGCAGGACACCGGCATCGCAAAGCAGATCGCAATGCATATCGCGGCCTTCAACCCGGCGTCGCTTTCGGAGAAGGATCTCGATCCAGCACTGGTGGAGCGGGAGAAGAAGGTTCTGTCCGAGCAGGCACGCGAATCCGGCAAACCCGAGGCGGTGATCGAAAAGATGATCATCGGCCGGATGGCGAAATTCTTCGAGGAAGTGACTCTGCTGGGTCAGAAATTCGCGATGAACAACGAGATCACGGTCGCGCAGGCCGCCAAGGATGCCGGTGTCGAGATCACCGGATTTGTCCGCATGGCCGTGGGCGAGGGGATCGAGAAAGAGAAGGAAGATTTCGCCGCCGAAGTGGCGAAAGCGCTGAAGGGCTGAAGCGGTCCGCGGTGCGAGGGGCAGGGGGCTGATCCGCGGATCGGCCCCTTTTCCTTTGTCCGCTGGCGGATCATCGGGCCGAAAGCAGCGGCCGACCGGCAAAAGAAAAGCGGTGCGACCCAAGGGATGGATCGCACCGTTGGTTTCTTGCCCAAATGCCAGGGGATGAGGACGGCGGGAGGGCAAGACAGTCGGACAGGGAACAGTCCTGCCTCCAGTCTGACCAATGGCTGCCCATGCTGCGAGTGCGGAAATCCTTACCTGCCGGTTACCGCGCGGCCTGGGCGACCTCTGGCAGCCGCTGGAAGATCATGTTGAGCAGCGCGCCCTTGGCCACTGCCTGCGCCGTCGTCTCGACAGCCAGCGCCTCGCGCGCAAGTCGCAGGTGCTTTTCGACCATTGCCGGCGACACGCCCATCAACAGCGCCACATCCTGCGTCGTCTTGCCATCTGCCACCCATTCCAGCGCCTCGCGCTGGCGGGGACTGAGCGCGCGGTGGCGGGAAAGCTGGGGCAGGTGGACGATGGTCAGATGCATCATATGGGCGACGGCCAGGATCGCATCTTTCTGCGCGTCAAAGATCGCTTCCACATCTTCATGCGAAAGCCCCACATCCGCGATCAGGCCAAGCGCGCCCTTGGAGCGGGAGGAAACCTCGGGAAAGCTGACGCAGATGCCCGCGGTCACACCCATGGCGACGTTCTGGCGCACGGCCTCCATCTCGTCATTGGAAAGGCGACCGGCGTCGAACGCCTCCTTGACCCATTTCCAGGTGCAGGCGCCGGAGTTCCGTTCGGCCCAGCGAAAGACCGGTGTCCGGGCATAAAAACCGCCCCGGAAATAGCGCTTGGTATATTCGGCGTCGCAGGTGGACAGGAACAGCGCATCATCCGGATCGCCGATCGTCTTGACATGGCGAAAGCGGGTGAAGCCGTAATTCGCCCGTTGAAATCCGAGATCCGCGAAATGATCTGTCGCAAGAGCCCAGGCTTCATCAATCGAATCTGCCTCTGCGATCCGGGACAATAGGGATAGGACGCGTGTATCTGACATGGTCGGATCCTTGTCTCTTTGCGGGTTCAATCGTCACATCTTGTCGTCGTCATGGAAGGTGTCATACGTAGGCGGGGGCGTGCTGTCGAGCAGCGCGAAGGGAACAAAGCATGAATACGGCGAACATGACAGCAGATGTCATCATCATCGGCGGCGCGGTGATGGGATCTTCAGCAGCATTCTGGCTGACGAAGATGTCGCCGGGCCTTGACGTGCTGGTGGTGGAGCGCGATCCAAGCTTTGCGCGCGCGGGCACGGCCCTGTCGCTGGCCTCGATCCGGCAGCAGTTCACCACAGCCGTCAATGTCGAGATTTCGCGCTTCGGGATCGAATTCATCCGCAACTTTGCCGATCGGCTGGGGCAGCCCGCCGGGGTTGGCGCGCTTGGGCTTCGCGAAAATGGCTATCTTTTCCTGACGGGCGATCCCGCGGCGGCACGGACCATGGCCGAGGCCGCGACGATGCAGCAGCAGCATGGTGCCGCGACCGAAATCCTGACGCCCGACGTCATCCGTGACCGGTGGCCCTGGATCGACACCGCTGATCTCGCGGCCGGATCGTTCGGGCCGCGAGATGAGGGCTGGTTCGACAACATGGGGCTGATGTCGGGGTTTCGCATGGCGGCGATGGCGCAGGCGCCCGTTTTGTCACCGATACCGCGGTAGGCCTGAAAAGAAGCGGCGGGCGGATCACCTCGGTCACGCTTGCCGAACGGGGCGAGATTGCCGCCGGGGCGGTGATCAACGCGGCCGGAACGCGAGCGGCAAAGGTGATGGCCTGGGCCGGCCTTCCGCATCCGGTCGAGCCGCGCAAGCGCACGATCTTCGTGATCGACGCCCCGAATGCGCGATATCCGGACTGCCCGCTGCTGATCGAACCGGATTACTACATCCGGCCCGAACAGCGGCATTGGGTGACTGCGACCGTCCCGGAAAAGGACGGCCCCTGTGATCCGGATGATTTCGAGCCTGATCTCGATCTCTTCGAAGAGGTGATCTGGCCCCGGCTCTACGCCCGGGCGAAGTGCTTTGACGCGGTCAAGGTGGTGCGCCACTGGGTTGGCCATTACGACTATAATACGCTGGATCAGAACGCCATTCTCGGGCCGCATCCGGAGGTGGAGAATCTGTTCCTGATGAACGGCTTCTCCGGCCATGGGTTGCAGCAATCCCCCGCGGTGGGGCGGGGCGTGGCCGAGCAGGTTCTGACCGGCGGCTGGCAAACGCTGGATCTTGGCGATCTTTCCGTGGCCCGCGTGGTCGAAGGGCGACCGTTCCGCGAGCTTGCGGTGGTCTAGATCCTGCCGCCAAGATGGCTGACAAGCGCGGGCAAGGCGGCGTAACTGCCAAAAATCACCTTCGCACCAAGGTCTTGCGCGGCTGTCTTGCGGTAACCTTCCGAGAATAGCGCGAAGGGGATGGCGGCATGGCGCGCGGTTTCGGCATCAACCTCACTGTCCCCGACAAAGAGGATCCGGCCCGTTTTCAGCGCTGATCTAGCGGCCAGAAGCGGGGCCGGATCGGGCTTTCGCTGGGCGAGGCTGTCGCCGCCAATGATCACGGGGAAGAACCGGTCGAGCCCGAAGTGGCGCAGCACCGACCGGGCAGGGGCCTCGGGTTTGTTGGTGCAGATGGCCATCGGATGACCGGCATCGGCAAGATGTGCCAGTGCCGCGCGAACATCGGGATAAAGTTCCGTCAAATGAACGGCTTCCTCATATAGATCAATGAAGGAGGCCACCATTCTGTGATGCAGGACAGTATCATCCGAAAGGCCCTGGCTGGCAAGAATGCGGGTCATCAGCACGCCCACGCCATTGCCGATAAAGCCGCGGACCGTTTCAAACGGCAGTGCTGGCAGGCTTTCTTCCGCCAACACGCGGTTCGCCGCCATATGGATATCGGGGGCGCTGTCGATCAGCGTCCCGTCCAGATCGAAGATAAGGCCCAGAGGATCAGCCAACAGCGGCCTCGGCAGCCTTGCGGAGCGCTGTGATGTTCGCCCCGTAAGGCATTGGATTATCGACGGAACCGCCCTTGAAGACCGCCGACCCCGCGACCAGCGCATCCGCGCCCGCAGCGGCCACCAGCGGCGCCGTTTCGACCGTCACGCCGCCATCGACCTCCAGATGCACCGGCCGGTCTCCGATCAGCTGGCGCAGCGCCCGGATCTTTTCCAGTTGCGAATGGATGAATCCCTGCCCGCCGAAACCGGGATTGACCGTCATCACACAGATCACATCGATCAGATCGAGAAGCTGCGGCACAGCGTCGATCCCGGTTCCGGGATTGATCGCAAGACCGGCTTTTTTTCCTTTGGACCGAATGGCTTGCAGTGTCCGGTGAATATGCGGTCCAGCCTCGATGTGTACGGTTATGAAATCGGCGCCCGCAGCGGCGAAAGCGTCGATGTAAGGATCGACCGGCGCGATCATCAGATGCACATCCATGACACCCTTGATATGGGGTCGCAGCGCCGCACACATCGCAGGACCAAAGGTCAGATTGGGAACGAAATGGCCGTCCATCACATCAACATGAACCCAATCCGCGCCCTGAGCCTCGATGGCGGTGCATTCGGCACCGAAATTGGCGAAGTCTGCGGCCAGAATGGACGGGGCAATCTTGATCCTGCGGTCGAAGGTCATGGCGATGTTCCTTTGCGTCATTGCGCTGCATAACCAGCGGGACAAGGGTTTGCCAGTGCTCCGTATATTACATAATACTGATTATGCGTTATTTGGATGCCAGGCCGCCCGCTACCCCGTTCGGACCAGGGCACCTCTGCCGCCGATGACCCTGCCAGCAAGATCGCAGCCCGCGGCGATCATCTCTGTCGTCGGCTGGCCGTTCCGCATCGCACAAAGGACAGCGGCGTTGAAGCTGTCGCCAGCGGCCGTGGTGTCGACGACCGACGCGACGGCAGGCGGCGTGACGGCGCCCGAGGATCCGCGATCCGCGTAATGGATCGCGGCCGCACCGTTCTTGACGATGACCGTCGCAGCGCCGGCTTTCCTGTAACGGGCAAGCGTTTCTTCCGGCCCCGGATCGCCGAAATGCTGCGCTTCGTCTTCATGGGACGGAAGGATCACATCAGCGAGGGCCGCGGCTCCATGATCGCATCGCACATCGTGGCGCGGTCGGGCCAGAGCGCCGGGCGGAGGTTCGGGTCGAAGACAACAAGGCTGCCTGACTGACGCGCTTCGCTGATGACGCGGCACAGGTTCTGCCGCCCTGCCCCTTCCAGAACCGCGAGGGTGATCCCGGAAAAGTAAAGGATATCCGGCCTGCCGACCGCCGCCGGCAGCCCGTTGTGATCTGCCGCAAGTTGACGCGCGGCTGATTGGCCGCGCCAGTATGCGAAACGTCTCTCTCCACCCGAGAGCGCGATGAGATAAAGCCCCACAGTGCGCCCATCGACCCGCTGGATCCCCTCCGTTCCGATGCCTTCCGACCGAAAGAATGCGAGCATCTGGTCAGAGATCGCATCCCGCCCGACGGCCGTGACATAATCGACCTGCCAGCCTGGCTGCAGCTGGCGAACATACCAGGCCGTGTTGAACGTATCGCCCGCATAGCCAAGCCCGTAGTGGCCCGGCATTGACGCAGGCGCGATTTCGACCATGCATTCGCCCAGGGAAACAAATCTCGTCACATCAGCTCTCTTCCGCAACCCAATGCGCATGTGTCTTGCAAAGCTGCTCCAGCACGTCTTCTATCCGGTTCAGATGCAGCCGGACAGCATGCGTCGCGGCCGCCACATCCCCCGCCCGAAGCGCATCCAGGATCGCTGATGATCATCAAGCGCCACCTGCGACCCGGTCTTCAGCGAAATGAACCGCACCCGATCGGTATGGGCCTTGTTGTCACTGATCCTCTCCCAAGCCTCTGACAGACCGCAGAATTCGCAGATCGACCGGTGAAACTGATCGTCCAGACGGTGAAACCTCGCCTTGTCGGCCGCATCGACCGCGGTCTGCTGCTGGTCGACAAGCGCCTGCAGCAGCGCAAGCTGATCCGCGCCAAGAACACCGCAGGCGACACGGGCCACCTCGACTTCGATGGCGGTGCGCAGAAACCGTGCGGCGCGGATATCCTTGGCGGAAATCTGGCTGACGACGGTCGCTTTCTGGGGCCGGATTTCCAGAAATCCCAGTCTGGACAGACGGTAGAACGCATCCCTGACGGACTGTCGGGAGGCGTTCAGCTGGCGGCCGATATCGGCTTCGGAAATCTTCGCGCCGGGCGGCAGGTCCAGATCCTGCAGCATGGCATGAAGCGTTTCAAACACCTGGTCGGCAATGGCGCCCCGCCCGGATTGGCCGCCATCATCAGGCCTCGACATCGCAGCCCCACTTTGGATTGACATAACTGGGATACTACCATATTAGTTGTGATACCGCAAAAAAGCTACAGAAAAACAGCGGTGCCAATCGCGCTGAAGGTCGGGGGGAACGTATTGGCGCAGCTTGACCCAGATCGGTTGTTTCCGGCGGAACCTTCGTCGCGCAGCCTTGCGCGGTCCCTCTATGAGGGCATCCGCACCCTGCCGATCATCAGCCCGCATGGCCATACCGATCCGGCCTGGTTCGCGGGCAACCAGCCCTTCCCCGACCCGGCCCAGCTTTTCGTGACACCAGACCATTATGTGTTCCGGATGCTCTGTTCACAAGGCATCCCCCTGGAAAAGCTTGGTATTCCACGATCGGACGGCGGCGCCGTGGAAACCGACGGGCGCAGGATCTGGCACATCTTCGCGGCGCATTACCACCTCTTCCGGGCGACCCGTCGCGCATGTGGATCGATC
>JAAURK010000178.1 GCA_012032275.1 Tabrizicola sp. | reverse complement strand
AGTCTCGCCCTAGTGGCCGCCGTATATCCTCGTTTTCATTGTCAATCCCCTATTTCATGTCCGTATATCCTTTTTCTCTGCCTTGGTTCCTGTTGATCCGCGCCGCTTTCCCCTTTCCATGCTTTATATATACACCGTATATCTCCGTATATCAACCCCCCTTTGTGCGATTATCGCGGTATATCGTGCTTTTTCTGGGATTGGCCGGGCTTGGCTCCGGTGGCGTCGTGATCCCGATCCGGCGCTGGGCCAGATCGCGCCCTGAGGATCGGGGCGCTGGGCGTCAATCATTCCCCCGGACCTTCTACGGTCCCGGTGCCGCTCCACAGGCCCGTCCTGCGGCTCTCCGGGGCCTTGGGGGCCTCCATACACCCCGTCAGGCTCCCTTCCCGGCCCTATGGCCAACTCAGGCCCTCTACGACCCTCTCCGGGCGCGCTGGACACCGATCATCCTGTCCCAGACCACAGGGCAGGCCCACAGGCAGCCCATGGCGAAGACAGATGCCCTCGTCCCCTACCGGGGCCGCTCTGGACCCGGTGCAGCGTGAACAAGGTCAGAAACAGTCGAAGACCGCCAACCCAAGACCGAGGTCGAACACCCACGGCTCCCATGCGCCCAAACGGGCAAATGGACCAGCCTCCTGCGCAGGACACCACCCGGATCACACCCGCCAGCCCCACGCTAACCTTGCATTTCGGGAACCCGCCTCCCGATCTGCAAGGTTGATCCCCAAAACCCAGCCCCAGAACAGGGGCCGCTCTGGACCCGGTGCCCACCCAATGCCCCGCCGTGGGCAATCATACAATGATAGCCGAATTATCGCACTTGCCATCGCTGCATATCATCACTCACATTAGCGCCAATATGCGCGGTATATCATGCTTTTTACTTGCGAAGGGGAAGGAAAAGACGTAAGGTGAAAAGAGAGAAGAACAGAGGGACGACAAAACCCCGACTGGAGGCTCGCCGATGAGTGACGGAGACAGACAGATGACGCCCATCCACACCAAAGTGAGTTACGACCCGCGAGGCTTTGACGCTCTTGTGTGCGTCTTAGCTGACCAGACCGAGGGCGGCACCTTGGCTTACCGCTGGTTGCTGCGCGCTTACGAGGGCCAGAGCATTCCCGAACTGACACAGCTTGCCCTTGAGAACGGCGAACCGCTGACAGCAGCGCAATGCCGCGAAATTTTTGGGCATCAAGACGATTACGCAGCAGCGTGACCATCACACGCGATGGCACCAACCTTTTGAACGGAGTCCCGAAGATGCCCAAGGATACGCCAACCAAAGCCAAGCGCTGCTTCCGTTTCATTCTGACGCGAGATGCGACCGAGAGCGCTACGGTCACAGTCTGGGCGGATAGCAAAGACGCCGCCCGTGACGCGGTTCTTTGAAGAAGAGCCTGTCACCTTTGGGTGGTCTCTGGATGATGGGAACTATCCACCGCGCCCCTACATCACGGACACCGAGGAACTTCGGGGCAAAGACAAACCGCTCATCCCGCAAGATGCTCTCGATGATGATGTGGTTGTCATTCCCGACCGCTTCGTATCGGTGGAGCAGAAGCTGGACGCGATACGCGCCCGCCTTCATGAACAGTTTGACAGCCCAGCCTTGCGCGGCTTCGGACAAATGACCGGCAACACGAATGCCGATCTGATGGTCATTCTAAGCGCCTGACCCATAGCTTCGCTGCCCCGGCGGCGATACTCTTTCCTCAATCACGGAACGGATAGCCATGCCCATCAAACCCACCCCCCGCGTCCGCCACATGCAGGACTCTGACATCAGCACTCTACAGAACATCTGCCGTGTCGCGGCAGAGCGCTTCAGGGACAATGCAAGTCTTTTTGACAAGCTGGCGCTTGAAACCACCCCGCCCGAAGGCTCCCTTCATCCCACGGGCGAAGCCGCCAAGCGGCTTGCCGTCCAGTTCCACATGCAAGCGGATGAAGCGTCCGCATTCGCCGACCTTTTCGCAGATGCCAACCCCTTCAGCATCGAGTTGGCCCTTGAAGAGGAAGAAGCATGAAAGGCATGATGTTCATCATCCGACCAGAGGACGCAGATCACACGAGGGTCGAGCGGCACGAGAAAACTGAGCCGCCAACGCTGGACGAGTGGCAGGCCGCTTGTGGTGGGTATGTCCAGAAGATTCCCGGACTCCAATCCTGCCGACCCCTCATCGGAAGTGTCGCTCGGTGCGTGGCGCTCTGCAACGAGGACGGCTTGTCACTTCGGCTGCCTGTCAATCGTGTTGCTACGGCCCTCTGGCATGGAACAGCGCCGCGCTTCTCCACGCAAACCCTCGTTGGGAACGTCATTGTCCTGACTGGGGACGACGAGTTCATGGACAGCCTTTAGATTCACGGACGCACCATGACGCACCAACAGGGATGGGAATGGAAGGTCGAGGCGCTGGCCGGTTATGGTGACGATCCCGACATCATCGACGTTTCCTTTTTCGGCGATTTCCGATCCGCCAATCTGGCGGCACAAGAGCAGCGCCCAGCTCGCGTAGGACTGGTAAAAGCAGGTTCTCCTGAAACGGTCTTTTACATCAGGCATGGCAAACTCGACCCTGAAGCCCCGGCCCGATTCCGTCGCGAAGTTGAAGGGGACGTGAGGTAGCGACATGATCGTGTCTGCACACCGGACAGCAGCATTGCCCCCCATCCCGGCGTGGCGTCGGGCGATTCTCGCTGCACTCCACGTTCGGGTGACATATACCGACACCGCGCTACGCTTGCTCGGTTCGCCGTGCATCCTGACCTGCAACCACGAGAGTATGATTGACGGGATCGCCATCGCGTTGGCCGCACCTGCCCCTCTGGTTTATGCTGTGACCCCTGACTATGCAGTGCGCAATCGCAAGACCGCTGCGCTGTTGGCCTATTTGGCCCGGCGCGGCCTCGGGAAGGTTGTCCCTCTCAACCAAGCGAATCCAGCACCCCTGCGGCACCTGCTGCGCGCCTTGCGCAATGGACAGTCCGTCATGATTTTCCCGACCGGCACCATCCGCGCAGGCGCGCCGGAACTCACCGGCCATCGGTGGCTCGCGGATCGCACAGGTTGCGACATCGTATCAGCCTCGATCTCCGGGTCCGGCGCTTCTCGTCTGTTTGGCAGGAAGGAAGGCGAGACCTTCCTGCGCCCACGGATCGACCTGACGATCTGAGGGGACGGCGCGGCCCTACTGTGCCGATCTGGTTTCTTGGTTTAATCCCGTTTCACGCTTAAACATCGACGCGAGGAAACCCTCGTGGTAGCTTGGGCTACCCACGCCTTATGCGAGCAATGATATGGCAAAGAAATACGCTATCCTGCCCGACCAGAACGCCGAGAAATACGGTTACGCCCCTACCCGCTTCCGCATCCGAGCGCTGCGCGACATCCCTGAACATGGCGTGAAGGCGGGCGATCTGGGCGGCTTCGTCCAGAGCGAGCGCAACCTGTCGCAGACGGGCGCTGCATGGATCGCTGATCTAGCCTCGGCGACAGACCGCAGCCATGTCGGCGGCGATTCCCTGCTTTCGGGCAGTGCCAAGATGACAGGTGACAGCCGCGCAGATGGCCGGTCGCGGCTCAGCGATCACGCGAACCTCAGTGGTTGCGCTATCGTCACGGACAATGCCGTTGTCGCCCGGTTCAACCATGTCGGCGACTTTGCCGTCATTCGGCACGACGCGAAAGTTTTGAGCGGCACCAGCCATATCGGTGGCAACGCCGTCATCGAAGGCATTATCGAGGTCCGCCAGTCATTGACGATCCTCGACGGCACCTACCAAGACCAGAACGACCTGCCATGGTCGCTATCACAAGCTGCCCTCGCGGACCCTGAGTATCTCCCTCGTTTGCGTGAAGCGGTCCAGATCGACCCCGCATTCCATCGGGCGATGGCGACATTCGGCGCGGTCAACGATGCCGACCGTCTCGAAGCTGTGGAAACCATGTTCTACGGCAACGAAGACAGCCGAAAGGCGCTCCATGCCATCTCCAAGGCGCTTGGAGGCACCTACGCTCCTCAACAATACATGCCGCGCGCGGCTCACGAAGTCCTGACCGAAGGCGGCATCGTGACAGCCGTCAACCTGAACTCCTTCCACACAAACTTCCGACACCTGCGCGCCGTCATGGATGACAGGGACGAAACGCCGGGTGCGATGCTGCGGGGTGTGGTTGCGGTCGTGCGTCCCCATCCTGAAGGAACCGGCAACCAAACCCTGTTCCAGCCCGCCTTCGTGAAGAACCTGATCGAGGAAAACGCTCTACTGACAAGTCCGCGCGGGCGGGTCTATGTCCTTCCCGAAGTCTACGAGGACTTCGCCGATGCCGCCGTTCGCACCCTTGTCCACCAGAAGGAAATCTCTGGGCAGTCTCCGCTCTGGGAACCCGCGACCCGTCCTCGAAAAGGTTGCAGATCGAGGTCGATCACCTGCCCATGGTGTCGGCCGACAAAGCCATAGGGGAAGAACGGACACGCGTTGTCGCCCGCACCACCGTCCCCAGCCGGGAACCCGGTCCTGCGGCCCTCGGATACCAACAACTCGATGCCTACGCTGCTGTCGAGATCGACACCTACCCCGAGCAGGTGATCGACCTCGCTGCCGTTTTCGTGAGGGCGCGCTACCACTCTGACCTCTATCAGGCTGTCAAGGGCTGTGAACCTCTTTACCATCGCCGACCGGATCGTGTGCTGTCGGAACTCAAGTCCCAGATCGCGCGGGATATGGCTCGCCTTGGTGAGGCGAGAAAGCAGCTCGCTGACGAGATTGATCCCATCGTTATCAAGTCGCTTCGCACAGAGATCGGCTACCTCGATCCGCTGAACCAACCTGTCCTCGTCGCTATCGAACCAATCCCACCGATGGCGCATGAATCTAAACCGGCACCTGTCCCCCCTGCGCCCTTCTCCTTGGATGGCATCCGGCAGGCGGCGCCACCGCTCGACTGGCGTCCCTTGCGGGAGAACGGGTTCTCAAACCCAAATGTGTTGGTGGCATCTTCGGCCAACCTCAACGTCAACTTCGTGATGGAAGCCGATGGCCCGGATAAGTGGAGCCTCTATGTGGAGCACCCGAAAGGCGAAACTGCCGACCGCATGATCTTCAGGGCAGACAACCTGTCGGAGGAGACGGCAATGGAGCTGGCAGAAGACTATCGCACTGCGAGCATTGCCCGAGAACTTGGGCTACAGATCAGTTCGGACCTCAAGCGCGAGATCGCCCCAAAAGCGCGGAACCCCGTTACGCCTGACATGACGACCGATGGCGACACAACTTTTGCAGCAGCATTCAGAACGCGCACCACAACCGGGGTTGAGCACGTTGCTGGGGTTGTAACAGCGCGCCCGGATGGGCGCGTGTCGTCATTTACCTATCCCGGTCCCCACCCATCGGTCGAGGAAGCGCTTCAAGAAGCACTCCGGCGACAGTCGCAGCCCAGCGCAACACAGCCGCAGCCCGTCATCGTGCAACGACCGACGATGGTAGCTGCTGGCGGTATGGCTCCCTGAATGCTGTGTCGTCGTCAGAACCACGACCTTCTTGCCGCGATCACGCGAGACCTCCATGCGGTCTGCGCAAGGATAGACACGCTCCCACTCGGCCCGGAACGCTACAACGGCGAGTTGGAAAGGCGGGATCTGGTGCAACAGAAATATGAGGCGCTCGGGTTCGCCTCCCCACCCTTTTGACATGGCTCATGGCGGTGGAAAGTATGTTCTGGACCGTGCCGACGACACGGCCCTCTCCGGCACCCGGCTACATCGCATCCGGGCGCTGCGCGACATCCCCGAACATGGCGTGACGGCGGGTGATCTGGGCGGCTTCGTCCAGAGCGAGCGCAACCTGTCGCAGACGGGCACGGCATGGATCAGTGGGGATGCGGCAGCGATTGGGGAAAGCCGGATCGAGGATGACGCCATAGCCCGCGATCAGGCTATCCTGTCGTCCTACGCCATACTGCGGCATCGAGCGGTAGCCAGTGGCCAAAGCAGGATGGATGGGCAGGCTATCGTGCAGGACCACGCCCAGCTCACCGACAGTTCGCACATAGGCGGGTGCGCAAGGGTCGGAGGAACTGTCGTCATCACTGGCTTCGTCAGCCTGACGCACGACTGGAACCACCAGTCCGCCGACGATCTGCCGTGGCCGCTCGAAAGCGCTACGCTCGAAAGCTCGGAACAGATCGAGCGGCTCTACGAGGCAGTGGAGATCGACATGGCCTACCGGCGCGTCCTAGGGCTGCTGGGGGCCAATGACAGTGCTGAGTGCCGAACCCTGCTCAATGGCCTCCTGTCGCCGTCTGAGGGCCACCTTGGGGCTGTGCAAGCGATAGCTCGCGCTGTCGGCGGCACATTCCTTCCCTATGCCTACCTGCCGCGTTCCCCTTGGGACGTGTCAGCCCAGAACTTCTACCGCGTCCAAAGATTGCGACGGAAGTGGAACCTCCTCGGTTGTAGGGTCGTCTGCTGGATGGACGCGCTCTCGACCCCAGCCAGAGACCATGGCGACGGTCACTATGCAGGTGTCGCCCTTTGCGTCCCAGCTCACGGTTCGGATCAGACCTACCAGCCAGTCGTCTTCCGACCGCCACTTGCCGTCGATCTGCCGCTGCATCCGCTGCCGATGTCTGTCCGAACTGTGCCGGAAGCTCATTCATCGTTGTCCGGGGCGATGGCCCGAAGCCGAAACCTGCTTGAGCAACAAGCGGAAACTGGCACGATGCCACCGACCGCTCGCGGATCGTTTTCGCACTCAGCCAATCGCCTTCCTCTTCTGCTTGACGCCCAGAGTTGCGGCAGCGGTCTCCGCCTGACGATGCGACATGACGCCGGAGTGCCCTTTACAATTATCGTGCGGGAAGAGCTTTCAGATTACGTCGATCTGTCGGGTCTCGACATCGCCAACGCCGATCTCTCGGGGGGTATTGCTCCCGGTGCGCGCATCGTCAGAACCCTGTCCCTTCAACTCCCGACACCCGGCAGGGCATTATCTGACGCTCTAGGCCGTGCAAAAGCAACGACAGCAAAAGAAGGATCAGTCATCATGAAACGCGACATGGACCTCGTGCGCGGCATTCTCTTCGAGATCGAGCGGAATGCGAACATCAACGGCAAGTTCGTCGTGACCGACGCCGATCTCGGCGACCTCGGAGCAGATCGCACCGCCGTCCAGTATCACCTGCGGCTCCTGATGGATGCTGGCTACATCGAAGGGCAAGACCTTCTGAATACCCCTCCGAAGATGGGAACGCCCGCCTTCGCTATGGTTGAACTCGGGGAAGGTGGGCAAGGCGGCATTCCCATTACCGTTTCCCGTATGACTTGGGCAGGCCACGACTTTCTGGACACTGTTCGTGACAACAAGGTCTGGCAGAAGACCAAGGGCTACCTGAAGGACATCGGTGGCGTCAGCATCGACGTGCTAAAGGACGTGGCGAAAGCAGTCGCCAAAGATCAAATCAGGCAATACACGGGGATCACGTTTGGGAATTGACCGGCAACACCAGATCAGGCCCCTCGGCCTCGCGCCGCCCCACGCCCGCCGCGACCTCGTGCCATGCAAGAGCCTCAATTTTGAGGCGGGGCAGATCGACAAGGGCGCAGCCCCCCAGCCAGTCTGTTATTGCCTCGGTGGGAACCATGACAGGTTGACGGTCATGCAGCTCGCTCATCTTGTCCGAAGCGGCCTCGGTGATGATGGTGCAGCTCAAACCTTCAAAGTCATCGAGTTTGACCTTTGACCATAGGCCAGCGAACAGCAAGCCGGGGGCGTTGCGGCCGGTAGATGAAATGAGGGCGCTTGACCTTTCCTTCCGTCTTCCATTCGTAATAGCCCGCCGCTGGGAGGATGCAGCGGTTCTTCTGATAGCCGCGCCACATGCCTGCGCCTAGCTTGTCGTCACGCGCATTGAACGTGCTTGGCCGAAAGCCTCTTACACTGCCTTTGTGCCAATGCGGGATGAGACCCCATCGCGCGATAACTCCAACAGTAGCGTCCGAATCCGGGCACCTGAAAAGAAGCGGCACCGTGTTTGTAGGCTTGACGTTGAAGCTGTCCGGGAATGCCCCAGCGTCCGGGGCGGAAGGGATTCCGGTCCAGTCTTTCACCTCAATCCACGACATGCCGCCTTCGGAGAAACGACCACACATGTTTTCAACCTCTTTTCAGCATGGTAGCAGAATACGCCTACCCCCGCTCAAAAAACCCCGGATGTGCCTGATTGATCCCAAAGCGGATCGTGCCGGGGCCGAAGCGGGCGTTGATGAAGTCGGCCGCGATGGATGACCCGTTCCCCTTGGCTGCGCTCGGCCGGCAGGGTCTTGCTCATCGCGACAAGTCGACCGTGGCGGAACTCGACCTTCATGTGCTCCTCGGCATCGCCGGAGCTCGAATCGTAGAGGAACGCGCTGCCGGGAGCGTCGAGCAGGCGGTGCATGGCCAGCGGGTGGACCAGGACGTCGCAGTTCATCACCAGAAGGTCGCCCCGCACCGCGCCGTCGCAGAGCGCCATCGAGTAGAGGCTGTTGGTCGTGGGCCAGGCGTCGTTGGCGACGATCCGCGCCCGGTCGCCGACGGTGTCGCGGATGTCGTCCGCCCGGGTAGCCGGCGACGATCGTGACGTCGTC
>JAAURK010000177.1 GCA_012032275.1 Tabrizicola sp. | reverse complement strand
TGACGAAGACGTCCTCGCCGCGGACGTTCTCCTCGATCTTCACGAAGGTTTCGCCGTCCGGAAAGGCGCTGACCGTGCACTTGCCGAGTTCGATCCCGATGTAATCGCAGAGACTCGGGCCCGTGGCATGGCCTCCTGGCCCGGGGTGATGACGCCGACGGAGTGTTTTCGGGCGATCCGCGCGGGGGCGAGCGGGCTGAAGATCTTCCCCGCTTCGCTGATCGGCCCCGACGGATTGAAAGCGATGCGGGCAGTGCTTCCACCGGATTGCCCGGTCTACGCCGTCGGCGGCGCGGGCCCCGCGAATTTTGACGACTGGGTCAAGGCAGGCGCGGCCGGTTTCGGCATCGGCACTGCACTTTACACGCCCGGACTTGCGCCGGAGGAGGTTGCCACCCGGGCCGCCGCCATCGTCGCCGCCCATGACGCAGCCTTTGCCGGATCCGTGGCATGATCTTTGACGACCGCCGCTGCGATCTTGGGGAAGGGCCGCTTTGGCATCCGCTGCGCCAGCAGCTTTACTGGTTCGACATCCTTGGCAAACGTCTGCTGACCCGGGGCATGGAGGGGCCGCAGGAATGGCAGTTCGACGAGATGGTTTCGGCCGCGGGCTGGCTTGACCGGGATGAACTGCTGATCGCTTCGGAGACGTCGCTGATCCGGTTCAACCTTTTGTCCGGCAAGAAGGTGCCCATCACCTCGCTTGAGGCCGCGAACAAGGCAACGCGGTCGAACGATGGCCGCGCCGATCCGCAAGGCGGCTTCTGGATCGGAACGATGGCGAAGGAAAATCCCGAACAGAACCGGCTCGGGTCGATCTGGCGCTATTGGAAAGGCACGCTCCGGCGGCTTTATTCGCCCCTCGCGATCCCGAATGCGATCTGCTTTCACCCCGACCGGCAAAGCGCGTTCTTCGCCGATACGGTGACCGGGCAGGTGATGCGCACCGGACTTGACGACGAAGGCTGGCCGATTGGCAACCCGGAGGTCTATCTCGACCTGACGGCAGAGGGGTTGAACCCCGACGGCGCGGTGATGGATGCCGAGGGGTGCTCTGGCTTGCCGAATGGGGGTCCGCGCGGGTGTCGGCCTATGGTCCGGACGGCAGCCGCCTGCGCCGCATCGGCTTTGACGCCCCCCATACCTCCTGCCCCGCGTTCGGCGGCGAGGATATGACGACGCTTTTCTGCACCACCGCCCTTCAGGGCATGGACGACACTGCGCGGGAAAAACACCGTCGCGCGGGCATGACCTTCCTCGCCCGCCGCGTGTCGCGAGGGCAGGCCGAACATAGGGTGATCCTGTGAAACGCACGCTTGGCGTCTGCTATTACCCCGAACACTGGCCCGAAGAGCAATGGGCCGAGGATGCCGCGCGCATGGCCGCCCTTGGCCTGACCTGGGTCCGTATCGGCGAGTTCGCCTGGAGCTGTCTGGAGCCCGCACCCGGCACCTATCATTTCGACTGGCTGGACCGTGCCATTGCCACGCTGGGCAAGGCCGGGCTGAAGGTTGTGCTTGGCACCCCGACGGCCACGCCGCCGCGCTGGATGCTGGATCGCCACCCCGACATGCTGGCGCTCGACAGTGACGGCAGGCCGCGCGGCTTCGGGTCGCGCCGCCATTACTGCTTTTCCCATGCGGGCTACCGCGAGGCATGCTCGACGATCGTGACCGCGCTTGCCCGGCAGTTCGGCAAGAACCCCCACGTCGCCGCCTGGCAGACTGACAACGAATACGGCTGCCACGACACCACACTCAGCTATTCTGCCGCCGCCGCCGCGGGATTTCGCCTTTGGCTGGCGCAGAAGTACCAGTCGCCGGATGCGCTGAACCGCGCCTGGGGCAATGTGTTCTGGTCGATGGAATACAGCGACTTCGACCAGATCAATCTGCCGAACCTGACGGTGACAGAGCCTAATCCGTCCCATGTCATGGACTTCCGCCGCTTTGCCAGCGAAGAGGTCGCGAGCTTCAACCGGTTGCAGACCGAGATCATCCGCAAGCACAGCTCCGCCCCCATCGCGCATAACTACATGGGGGCGGTGACCTCGTTCGACCATTTCGCCACCGGCGCCGATCTTGATATCGCGTCGTGGGACAGCTACCCCCTCGGTTTCCTGTCCGACCGCATCCCTGCCCCGCCAGACCACAAGCTGCGTTTCGTCCGGCAGGGCGATCCGGATTTCCAGGCCTTCCACCACGACCTTTACCGCGCCGTGGGGCGGGGCCGCTGGTGGATCATGGAGCAGCAGCCCGGCCCGGTGAACTGGGCGCCCTACAACCCCGATCCCCTGCCCGGCATGGCGCGCCTCTGGGCCTGGGAGGCTTTCGCCCATGGCGCCGAGGCGGTCTGCTATTTCCGCTGGCGTCAGGCGCCCTTCGCGCAGGAACAGATGCACGCGGGGCTTCTGCGGCCGGACTCGGCTCCGGCGCAGGCCTTTGGCGAGGCCGAAGAGGTTGCCCGCGAACTCGCCGCCATGCCCGATGCTGGCACCGCCAGGGCCGATGTCGCGCTCATCTTCGACTATGCCTCTGACTGGGCCTGGGACATCCAGCCGCAGGGCCGCAGCTTCAGCTATTTCTGGCTGGTGTTCCATCTTTACAAGGGGTTGCGGCGGCTTGGCCTGAACGTCGACATCCTGCCACCCGATACCGCAGACCTGTCGGGCTACAAGCTGGTGCTGGCGCCGGGCCTTTTCACCCTCTCAGACCGCTTGAAAACCGCCTTTGCCGCCTTCACGGGCACGTCGATCCTCGGTCCCCGCACCAATTCCAAGACCCCGAACTTCGCCATCCCCGTGCCCCTGCCGCCGAACCTGCCGGGCCTCGACGCCCGCGTCGCCCGCGTCGAAAGTCTTCCGCCCGATGTGCCGGTGCCGCTGGCGGGTGGCGGCGCGCTGATCAACTGGCGCGAAAGCTGGAGGGTTCCGCCGAGGTCGTCGCGGTTGCCGAGGACGGCTGGCCCGCCCTCGTTGCGGCCGGAAAGCTCCATTATCTTGCGGGCTGGCCGGACGAAGCGGCGCTCGCCCGCATCCTCACCCGTGCCTGCGCCGCCGAGCGGATCGAGACCGACCCCCTGCCCGAGGGCCTGCGCCGCCGCGACACCGCCACGCACCGGTTCCTCTTCAACTACAACTCCGTCCCGGCCGATTGGGGTGGCGTATCGATCCCCCCCGCCGGGGTGCATTGGACAGCGCTTTAGGACGGGCGGGATTTCCCAAGGGCTCAGGTCACGACCTGCACGTCGCCGGTTACCGTCAGAAATGCCGCTGCATTCGGGCCAAGCGTCAGCCGCTCACCGTCGCGCGCCACGGCCAACGACGGGCCGATCATCGCGTGTACGCCGCCCAGCGTGACGCTCCGCGCCACCGGCGAGAGGTTGAAGAGGCACAGCACCGCCCCCGCGCCCTCACCCCGCAGGAACCCGAGCACCGGCTCACCCAGATCAAGAAACCCTGTCCGCCCCGCCGTCAGCGCTTCGGATCCTTTGCGAAAGGCAATCATCGCGCGGTAGTGTTCCAGTACCGAGTCCGGAACCCCCTCTTGCGCTGCGACATTGCGGGAAAGCTGCGGCGCCTTGACTGGCAGCCAGGGCGTGCCCGTGGTGAAACCACCCGCCGCCGATCCGTCCCAGACCATTGGCGTGCGGGTGTTGTCCCGGCCGACAGGCTCTGGCCAGAAGGTGATGCCTTGCGGATCGGTCAGCTCGTCAAAGGCAAGGTCGGTGTCGGTCTGGCCCAGCTCCTCCCCCTGCCAGAGACAGATCGAGCCTTCGAACGCCAGCAAAAGCGACCCGGCCTGTTTCGCCAGCGCATCCTGAGACGCGCCATACCTGGCCCAGCGGCTGACATGGCGGACCACATCATGGTTCGAGAACGCCCACATCGGCCAGCCATCCGGAGCGCCTTCGAAAAACGCGCCGATCCGGTCGCGAAAGAAGGCGGCCGAATACTCCTGGCCCATGAGTTCGAAGGAATAGCACTGATGCAGCCGCCCGGGTCTGGTGTACTCCCCCATCATCCGGATCGCATGATGGCTCTCGCCCATCTCGCCCACGCTCGTGGCGCCGTATTCGTCCAGAAGCTGCCGGATCCGTTCCAGCCAGATCAGGTTCTCGGGCTGGTTCTTGTCGAAAAGGTGATACTGCATGCCGTAGGGATTGCCCTCGGCTTCGGCCTTCACGCGGTAGTCGGCGGGATTGTCGCGAAAAAGCGGGTCGTGGAAGAAGTAGTTTACCGTATCGAGGCGAAATCCGTCGACGCCCCGCTCCAGCCAGAACCGCATGTTCTGCAGCGTCCAGTCCTGGACCGCGGGATTGTGGAAATTCAGATCCGGCTGGCTGGCGAGAAAATTGTGCAGGTAATACTGCTTGCGCCGCGCATCCCATGCCCAGGCCGATCCGCCGAAAACCGAAAGCCAGTTCGAGGGCGGAGAGCCGTCATGCCGCGGATCGGCCCAGACATACCAGTCGGCCTTCGGATTGTCGCGGTTGCTGCGGCTTTCGACGAAGGCCGGGTGGCGGTCGGAAGAATGGCTGAGCACCTGGTCGATGATCACCTTCAGGCCAAGATCATGCGCCTGCGCGATCAGCGCGTCGAAATCGTCCAGCGTCCCGAAGACAGGGTCCACATCGGTATAGTCCGATACGTCATAGCCCATGTCCGCCATCGGGCTTCGGAAGATCGGCGAAAGCCAGATCGCCTCCACCCCAAGACCGGCAAGATGTGGCAGCCGCGCCGTGATCCCGGGCAGATCGCCGACACCATCGCCGTTGCTGTCCTGAAAGGACCGGGGATAGACCTGATAGGTCATCGCACCGCGCCACCATTCCCGCATTCCTGCCTCCTGCATCGCCTGACCTGCAAATGGCGCGGATCGCGGCGCCGCGCAACTGAGATTGTCATGGGCACAATCGGCCACTTGACCTTGCCGATCCCGAGGCGCACCAAAACGGTCCGAACCCGGAGCATGCCATGGCCAAGACCCCCCTGATCACCCCCGTCCTGATTGCGGGCTGTATCATCCTGATGCTGTCATTCGCGATCCGGGCCAGCTTTGGCGTCTTTCAGATCCCCATAGCGGGCGAGTTCAACTGGCTCAGGACAGACTTCTCGCTGGCCATCGCGATCCAGAACCTGGCATGGGGCATCGGGCAACCCATCTTCGGCGCGATGGCCGAACGTTTTGGCGACCGGCGCGCGATCATCGCCGGGGCCATTCTTTATGCCGCGGGTCTGGTGCTCTCCTCCTATGCCGTTACCCCCGGCCAGCACCAGCTTTTGGCGATCCTCGTCGGCTTCGGGATCGCGGGCACCGGCTTTGGCGTCATTCTCGCCATCGTCGGCCGCGCGACCAGCCCCGAGAACCGTTCGATGTCACTGGGCATCGCGACAGCCGCCGGCTCTGCCGGTCAGGTGATCGGCGCGCCGACGGCCGAGTGGCTTTTGCAAAGCTACAGCTGGCAGACCGTCTTCGTGATCTTTGCCGTCATCATCCTGACCACTCTTCTGGCGCTTCCGTTCCTGCGGAGCCCGACGCTCGCGTCGAGGGAAGAGCTGGAGGAAAGCCTTGGCACCGTCCTTGTCCGCGCCTTCAAGGATCCGACCTATGCGCTCATCTTCCTTGGCTTCTTCTCTTGCGGCTACCAGCTGGCCTTCATCACCGCGCATTTCCCCGCCTTCGTGACCGAGCTTTGCGGGCCAATCGATCCAGGGGGCATGCTGGCGGGGATCGGGGTGACCACCACCTCGGCGCTTGGGGCGGTGTCGATTGCGGTGATCGGGCTTTTCAACATAGCGGGCACGCTTTACGCGGGCTGGCTTGGCAAGCGCTATACCAAGAAGTACCTCCTCTTCGGCATCTATGTCGGGCGCACCATCGCAGCGGCGGCCTTCATCCTGATGCCGATCACCCCTACATCGGTGCTTGTCTTCTCTGCCGTCATGGGTTCGCTCTGGCTTGCGACCGTGCCGCTGACAAGCGGGCTCGTCGCGCATATCTACGGCATCCGCTACATGGGAACGCTTTACGGTTTTGTCTTTCTCAGCCACCAGATCGGCGGGTTCCTTGGCGTGTGGCTCGGGGGCAAGATGTATGACCTGAACGGCGACTATACGCTCGTCTGGTGGATCGGCGTGGGGGTCGGGGCGTTTTCGGCGATCGTGCATCTGCCGATCAGAGAGCGGCCGATGCTGGCGCAACCGGCCTGAGCACCTGACCGTTACGGCAGGGGCGTCAGGACGAATATCTCGAGATCGCTGGTCGGGATGTAGTCGGTCTTTTCCATCGTGAAGGTGGTCGGGCCCGTCTTGGTGATCCCGTCGGCGCACAGCGAGACCACGTTCTCCGCGGCGCCCTTGTCGATTGTCAGACGGAACCTGCCGATTGGCCCGGCCCAGCTGTTGGCGGTGCGCAGGACATAGGAAATACTGTAGGCAAGACCGGTCGTCGCAGCGCCATTGCGGGTCGTTGCCCTGGCCATGGCGCGGGAGGTGCCCTCGTCAACGCAATACTCCGCGGCAAGCTCTTTCTCATAGTCCTCCTGCGCCGGATGGTTCCATGAAAGGAGCCCTCCAGCCGGCAGGTTCATGTAGTCATGTGCGATCCTGACGTCTGCCCCCGCCGGAAAGGTCTGCGTCCAGTGATAGCGAAGCACGATGGACCATCTGGGATAGACCTCCGTCTGGTCGATGTAATCGGCCAGACCAAGCCGGCTCACTTCGTCGCGGGCCTCGGGGTTCAGCGCCAGCAAGGCGTCAGTCACGGCAAAGGCATCCACGGTAAGCGGAAGGCCCAGCCGCTGAAGCTCCGCCGTCACCTCGCGGCCCGGCACATCGTATTGTGCGCCAAGGCTCTGCCCCTCCTCGTAAGGGGGCTCGATCACCGCGATCCGGTCGATCGTCACCGGCACCTCAACCCCGTTCACCATTGCCGAAAAACCCACGAGGTTGTCGTCTGCCAGATCGTCGGGCAGGTTCAACGGCGTGTGCAACTGTGCCTCCATCGGAATCGGAGGCAGCGGGAAGATCATCTCGCCGGTCACATCCTGGCCCGTGAGATTGCGAAAGAGGTATGAGACGCGGATCCGGACGGGGCTGATGTAGAGATCTTCCTCCACCATCGCCACGGCCTCGGTCTGCGAAAAGGTAAGCCCGGTGGCCGAAAACCCGCCAAAGCCGTCATTGGCCAGCGCCGGGCTGGCGACGAGGCAAACAAGCGCTGTCCAGATATTCCGCCGGGTCATCATCGTCGCCTACCTTCCGCAAGACCGCCGATCGCAATCTGACCGACGGGAGGCGCGTGCGGCAAGTGGGGTTTTGCCCTTGCGCGGCCGGGATCGCCGACATCTCTGGCGTCTGCGGGGCCAAACGCCTACACCTGCCGGGCCGTTGAGGAGACCGCGATGCACATCGGCCTTGCCTGTCTGATCTTTGCCTATGTGCTCAGCCAGTTCTACCGCGCTTTCCTTGCGGTGCTGGCACCGGTGCTGAAGGCCGACCTTGGCGCGACGGCGGCCGATCTCGCCTCGGCTTCGGGCTATTGGTTCCTGGCCTTCGCCCTGATGCAGATCCCCATCGGCGAGGCGCTGGACCGGGTCGGCCCGCGTCTGACGGCAAGCGTCCTGCTTGGCATCGGGGCCGCGGGTGCCGCACTGTTCGCCGCTGCGACGGCGGCGCTGCACATCAAGATCGCGATGATCCTGATCGGGATCGGCTGCGCACCGGTGCTGATGGCCAGTTATTTCGTCTTTGCGCGCACCTACTCTGCGGCCCTTTTCGGCACGCTTGCGGCGGCGACGGTGGGCATCGGCTCTTTCGGGAATATCGCCTCGTCGCTGCCGCTCTCGGCCGCGATAGAGGCGTTCGGCTGGCGCGCGACCGTCTGGGGGCTGACGGCGATCACCGCGGCGACGGCGCTTGCCATCGCGCTTTTCACCCGCAATCCGGCACCGGCCGCTGCACCTGCGGGCGAACGCGGCTCGCTGCTCGACCTTCTGCGGATGCCGACGCTTTGGCCGATCTTTGCGATGATGGCGGTCTGCTATACGCCGATTGCAGGGCTGCGCGGCTTCTGGGTCGGGCCCTATTTCGCCGATGTCCATGGCTATGACGAGGCCGGGATCGGCGCCGTCGGGCTTTGGATCGGGATCGCGATGGTGATCGGCAATTTCGCCTACGGTCCTGCCGAGCGGCTGTTTCGCGGGCGCAAGGCGCTGATCTTCTGGGGTAATGCGATGACGGTGCTCTGCCTCTTCGGGCTTTGGGGCCTTGCGACGGCGCCACCTTGGATCGCCACGCTGTGCCTGATCGGGATCGGCTTCTTCGGGGCGAGCTTCGGCATCGTGATGGCGCATGGCCGCGCCTTTCTGCCCGCGCATCTCATGGGGCGGGGCGTCACGCTGCTGAACCTGTGCGGCATCGTCCCGATCGGCATTGCCCAGATCGTGACCGGCCGCATCCATCAGACGATCCCGCCCGATCCGCCCGCAGCCCCCTTTGCCGCTATCTTTCTCATGTTCGCGGTGACCACGGCCCTTGGCCTTTTTGCCTATCTCTGGTCGCAGGATCGCGCCGACTGAACGCCGCCCCTTCCCCCGGCGGCGGCCTTGCGCTAACAGGCTCCGTCCTCCCTTCGAGGACGGGATAAGGAGAACCCCGATGGGCTACAAGGTCGTCGTCGCGGGTGCCACGGGCAACGTGGGCCGCG
>JAAURK010000176.1 GCA_012032275.1 Tabrizicola sp. | reverse complement strand
CGGCCAGCTGAACATCAATTTCGCGCACGGCAGCGCCGGATTGATCCGATCATCGGTGCGATCGAGATACTGAGTAACTAGGGCCAGGGCAACACGGGGATCCATGACGACAGCAGTTCCTGCCTCGGACAGCCGGCGCGCGCTGCAGGTCGCCCGCGACTTCGTCGCGGAACTGCGTCCGCACCAGTGGGTGAAGAACCTGCTGGTGTTCATCTCGCCGCTGGCGGCGCACGTGATGTTCCAGCCCGGGATGCTCGTGCATCTCGGGCTGCTGTTCGCGGCGTTCTGTGCGGCCGCGTCCGGCGTTTACGTCGCCAACGACCTGCTCGACCTGAAGAGCGACCGCGCGCATCCGCGCAAGCGCAACCGTCCGTTCGCGAGCGGGCGCCTGCCGGTCGCGTTCGGTGCCGCCGGGCCGCTGCTGATGCAGACCGCCCGCGATCACGAGGCGCGGATCCTGCCCGTCGACAGCGAGCATTCGGCGATCTTCCAGGCCCTGAATGCCGAAAGGCTCGACACGGTCGAGCGGATCATCCTGACCGCGTCGGGCGGCGCGCTGCGCGACTGGCCGCTTGACGCGCTGATCCATGCGACGGTGAACGAGGCGATGGCGCATCCGAACTGGGCGATGGGGCAGCGCATCACCATCGATTCCGCCTCTATGTTCAACAAGGCGCTGGAAGTCATTGAAACGCGAGAGTTTTTCGACGTGGAGCCCGATCGGATCGAGGTCATTCTGCATCCGGAATCGCTGATCCATTCGATGGTCGGTTTTCACGACGGTGCGATCATGGCCCATCTTGGCGCGGCGGACATGCGCCATTCCATCGGATATGCGCTGAACTGGCCCGCCCGGTCAGAGCTGCCGGTCGCGCGGCTGGATTTCGCGCAGATCGCCACGCTGACGTTCCGCGCACCCGATCTGAACCGCTATCCCGCCTTGCGCCTTTGCCGCGATGTCATGGCGACCCGCGGCCTGGCCGGTGCCGCCTTCAACGCCGCCAAGGAGAAGGCGCTGGATCACTTCCTGCACGGCGGGATCGGCTTCATGCAGATGGCCGAAGTGGTCGAAGAGACGATGACCCGGCTTGACCGGGAAGTTTTCCTCGCCAATTCGGCCTTGACCCTTGAGGATATTCTCGCGACCGACCATCTGGCACGAATGAGGGCGGACGAGAGCGCCCGCGACATGACAAGGAAACGATAGACGATGGATATTCTCGCCGCATTCGGGGGCGCCGCCTGGGCTGTGTTTTTCTTTGTCGTCGCGATGTCGATCATCGTCTTCGTGCATGAATTCGGCCATTACATCATCGGCCGCTGGTCCGGCATTCATGCCGAGGTCTTCTCGCTTGGTTTCGGCCCGGTGCTCTGGAGCAGGCCGGACGGGCGCGGAACACGCTGGCAGGTGGCGGCCATTCCGTTCGGCGGATATGTGAAGTTTCTGGGCGATACGGATGCGTCCTCGGTCCGTCAGGATGGAGTGGAGGGGCTTTCGGCCGCGGAACGGCGCCATACCATGTCCGGTGCCCCGCTCTGGGCGCGGGCATCCACGGTCGCCGCCGGGCCGATCTTCAATTTCATCCTGACCTTCGTCGTTCTGGCGGGACTGCTGGCCTTCACCGGCATCCCGACGACAGAACCGCGGGTCGGGCACATCGCACCGCTGCCCTTCGACGGCCCGACCCTGCAGGAGGGCGATCTGATCCTGGCAATCAACGGCCAGCCGACGCCGGATTACCAGTCCCTGTCCGATATCGGAAAGGCGCTGCCGCCGATGCCGGTCGTGGAGTACAAGGTGCTGCGCGACGGGAAAGAGATCACCGTGCCGGGGCCGCATCCCCAGACGCCGATCATCAGTTCCGTGCAGATCCAGTCCGCCGCCATCGACGCGGGCATTCGCACCGGCGATGTGGTGATCAAGGCCAACGGACAGGATATCGCCAAGTTCGACCAGCTGCCCGATATCGTCGCTGCCGGAAAGGGCGCGCCGATGCCGCTGACCATCTGGCGCGACGGCAAGACCTTCGATCTGACCCTGACCCCCCGGGTACGCGATCTGCCGAAGGGCGACACGTTCGAGCAGCGCTGGCTGATCGGGCTGACCGGCGGGCTTGTCTTTGAACCGGCAACCCGCTCCACCGGACCGATCGAGACGTTGCAGATCGCGGGCCAGCAGATGTGGGCGATGGTGACGGGCACGTTCTCGGCGCTCTGGCATCTGGTTGCGGGCAAGATCAGCTCCTGCAACATGGCCGGTCCGATCGGGATGGCAGAAAGCATGGGCGATGCGGCCACGAACGGGGCGGAAAGCTTCATCACGCTGCTGGCCGTCCTGTCGCTTGGCGTGGGCATCCTGAACCTGTTCCCGATTCCGGTGCTGGACGGCGGGCATCTGGTCTTTCACGCCTACGAGGCGGTTGCGGGACGCCCGCCTTCGGACCGCGCCCTGCGGGTTCTGATGAGCGTCGGGCTTGCCATCATCGTGTCGCTGATGGCGTTTGCGCTGTCGAACGACATTCTCTGTGTCTGAGCGGCGCAATCCCCCCGCGGGCGGATTTGCCGACGTGCAGAGGCGGCAGCGGAACGACAGCGCTGAACACAATATCTAGGAAAGTTATCCACAGCCCCCGCAGGCTTTTGACAAGGCATGGCTTTCCCGCTAGTCAAACATCAACGAATTGGAACGACGGGGCGGTGAAATGCAGAAGAAGACAAGCGCGACCTCGCGGCGGGCTTTCCGGCCGACAACGCGTGCCCGTCTTCTTGCCGCAGCACTTTTCGTAGGAACGGCAACCGTTTCTGCGACGTTCCTGACTCCGGCCCTCGCGCAGGGCTTCAGCTTTTCGAACGTGCAGGTCGAAGGCAATGACCGGGTGGATACCGCCACCATCCTCAACTTCGCCGGAATCAGGCGCGGAGAAGAGGTTTCGGCGGGTGGTCTCAACGATGCCTATCAGCGCATCGTCAACTCCGGCCTCTTCGAGACGGTGGAACTGGTGCCTCAAGGTTCGACGCTGGTGATCCGCGTCACCGAATATCCCATCGTCAACATCATCAACTTCGAGGGCAACAAGCGGCTGAAGGACGAAAACCTGGCCGAAATCGTCCAGTCGCAAAGTCGGCGCATCTATTCGCCAAGCCAGGCAGAGGCCGATGCCGCGGCGATTGCCGAAGCGTACCGCGTCTCGGGCCGGATCGCGGCGACGGTTGACCCGAAGATCATCCGCCGGTCGGAGAATCGGGTCGATCTGGTTTTCGAGATCACCGAGGGCAAGGTCGTGGAGATCGAGCGGCTGTCGTTTTCGGGCAACCGCGCCTTTTCCGACCGCCGTCTGCGGCAAGTGCTGGAGACGAAGCAGGCCGGTTTCCTGCGCACCCTCGTCCAGCGCGATACGTTCGTGGCCGAACGGCTTGATCTCGACAAGCAGCTTCTGACCGATTTCTACCAGTCGCGCGGCTACGTCGATTTCCAGATCCTCGACGCCACGGCAGAAGTGTCGCGCGAACGCGATGCGACCTTCGTGACCTTCACACTGCGCGAAGGGCTTCCCTTCCGGATCGGAAAGGTGACCACGGTATCAGAGGTCGAAGGCGTCGACGCGGCAGAGTTCGAGGCGGTTCAGAAGAACAGTTCCGGCCGGATCTATTCGCCCTCCATCGTCGACAACAACATCGCGCGGATGGAAAATCTGGCGCTGCGCAAGGGGTTGAACTTCATCCGGGTGGAGCCGCGCATCACCCGGGACGAGCGTAACCAGATCATCGACATCGAATTTGCCATCGTGCGCGGGCAGCGGATATTCGTGGAACGCATCGACATCGAAGGCAATGCGACGACGCTGGATCAGGTGATCCGCCGGCAGTTCCGCTCGGTCGAAGGCGATCCGTTCAACCCGCGCGAAATCCGCCAGTCGGCCGAACGCATCCGCGCGCTTGGCTTCTTTTCCGATGCCCAGGTGGATGCGCAGCCCGGCTCCGGCCCGGATCAGGTGGTGGTCAACGTCGATGTCGAGGAACAACCGACCGGATCGCTGAGCTTTGGCCTTTCCTACAGCGTGTCGAACGGTACCGGCTTCAACATCGGCTTTTCGGAAACCAACTTCCTTGGTCGCGGCCAGCGGCTTTCGCTCAGCCTGAATGCGGGAACCGACAACCAGAACTCAAGCTTCGGCTTTACCGAACCGGCCTTCCTCGGGCGGGATGTAAGCTTCAGCGTCGGCGGATATTACCGCACCTCGGACAATCAGAACGCCTTCTACGATACCCGGAACATCGGCCTTACCACGGCATCGGTTTCCCGGTCGGCGAGCAATCGCGGCTGGAGCTGAAATACACGCTGTCGGACGACAAACTGACGAATGTGGACCCGGATTCGTCAAGCATCCTTCAGGAAGAGGGCAGTCGCGGCGCCTTGCTGACCTCTGCCCTCGGGTATGAGTTCGAATATGACAACCGGATCACCGGGCTTAACCCGAACGGCGGCGTCCTGCTGCGCTTTGGCCAGGATTTCGCGGGGCTTGGCGGTGACACGAACTATATCGAGACGAACCTTTTCGCTCTTGCCGAAACCAGGGTCTGGAACGAGGAAGTGACGCTGCGGGTCATCGCCGAAGGCGGCGTGATCTCGTCGCTGTCGGGCAATGAAAGCCGGGTGACCGAACGCTTCTTCGGAAATGGCAAGATCCGCGGGTTCGAGCCGAACGGCATCGGGCCGCGCGATCTTGGCGCTGTCAACGAGGATGCCCTGGGCGGCAACGCCTTCGCGGTCGCGCGGTTCGAGGCTGATTTCCCGCTTGGGCTGCCCGAGGAATACGGGATCACTGGCGGCGCCTTCCTTGACGTGGGCTCTGTCTGGAGCCTTGACAACACGGCAGGGAGTGCGGGCCCGGTGGATGACGGGTTCATCCCGCGCGCCGCGGTCGGCTTGTCCGTGTTCTGGAACACGCCGATCGGGCCGCTGAGGTTCAACTTCAGCCGTGCGCTGAAGAAGGAGGATTATGATGAGGAACAGACCTTCGATCTGACCGTTTCGACCCGGTTCTGATGGCACGTCTGCGTGGCAGGGGCGCAGCTTTCGCGGTCGCTTTCGCCATCGCGACCTGCCTCACGGGCCAGATCTCGCGGGCGCAGGATGCCCCCGTCGTTCCCGGCGCGATCCTGACCATCAATCAGGATCGGCTCTTCGCGGAATCGCAGTTCGGCAAGGCGACGCTGGAACGGGAACAGGCCGAGAGAGCCGCGCATGCCGCCGAGAACCTGCGGATGGAGCAGGAGCTTGAGACCGAGGAGCGTGATCTCACCGTGCGCCGCGCGACCCTTCCGGGAGAGGAATTCGCCAGGCTCGCCGAGGATTTCGACAGGCGCGCCGAAGACATCCGCGCGACGCGCGACGCGCAGGCATCGGAAATCCGGGAACGTGCCGAGGAGGACCGCAGGCGTTTCTTCCGCGCGGTGATCCCGGTTCTTGGCGAATTGCTGACCGAAACCGGCGCGGTCGCGATCATCGACAAGGGTGCCATCATCCTGTCGCTCTCGGCCATCGATGTGACGGACGAGGCGATCAAGCGGGTTGACGCCGCATTGGGCGACGGCAGCACGCCCGACGCGACAACCGGGCCGTGAGTTCGTGAAACTTGTCACGCGCAGCGCGACTTGCTAGCAAGATTTCACGGGCAGGGCGGCCGAAGACCGTCAGGACATGAAGGGTAAGACATGGACGCCAGCGCTATCGGTACGGCAGATCTCGATCTGATCCAGCGGATCATTCCCCATCGTTATCCGTTTCTGCTGATCGACAGGGTGCAGGACATCGTCCTGCATGAAAGCTGCGTCGGCATCAAATGCATCACTTTCAACGAGCCGCAGTTCCAGGGCCATTTTCCCGGAATGCCGATCTTTCCCGGGGTGATGATCATCGAGGCGATGGCACAGACGTCAGGGATTCTGGTCGGGCTGTCGATGGATCTGGTCGACAAGAATGCAAAGGTCTTCTTCATGGGCGTCGACGGGGTGAAGTTCCGCCGCAAGGTTGTGCCCGGCGATGTGCTGGAGCTGCATGTCCGCGCCCTTCGCGGGGGCGGGCGGGTCTGGAAGTTCGAGGGGCTCGCCAAGGTCCAGGGCGAACTGGCCTGCGAGGCCACGTTTTCTGCGATGTTCGATCTGCCGAAAGCTGGCGCATGACCATCGATCCGACGGCCCGCATTCATCGCTCTGCCGTGGTGGAGGATGGTGCATGTCTGGGACCGGGAGTGCAAATCGGTCCCTTTGCGCTGATCGGGCCGGAGGTGACGCTGGCCGAGGGCGTGGAGGTGAAATCCCATGCCGTTGTCACCGGCTGGACCGAGGTTGGCGCGGGAACGGTGATCTTTCCCTATGCCTGTGTCGGCGAAGTGCCGCAGGATCTGAAATTCAAGGGTGAGCGCACCCGCCTGATCATCGGTGCGCGCTGCCGCATCCGCGAGGGCGCCACGCTGAACACCGGCACCGAAGGCGGCGGCGGGGTGACGCGGGTCGGTGACGATTGCCTGATCATGACCGGCGCCCATGTCGGCCATGATGCCCAGATCGGCAACCGGGTGATCCTGGTCAACCACGTGGCCATTGCCGGGCATTGCGTTCTTGGCGACGACGTGATCGTGGGCGGGCTGTCGGGCGTGCATCAATGGGTGCGGATCGGTCAGGGGGCCATCATCGGCGCGGTGACGATGGTGACCAATGACGTGATACCGCATGGTCTTGTGCAGGGCCCGCGGGGCGAGCTTGACGGTCTCAATCTCGTGGGGTTGAAGCGGCGCGGGGTGACCGGTCCGAGATCACGGCGCTGCGGGCGGCCTATCAGATGCTGGCACAGGGCGAGGGCACCTTTCTGGACAGGGCGCGGCGGCTGGCGGACGAGACCGACAGCCAGCATGTCCGCGAGATGACCGAGTTCATCCTCTCGGCCACCGACCGCAGCTTTCTGACCCCGAAGGGGGCGAAGTGAAAACCGCGCTGATCGCGGGGCAGGGCGGGCTGCCTGCGGTGCTGGTGGCCGCGATGACCGAACGACCGCTGATCGCGGTTCCGGATGGTTTCACGCCGGAAGGCCTGACCCCGGACATTGCCTTCCGGATAGAGCGGCTGATGCCGTTTCTTGCCGATCTGCAGGCGCGCGGGGTGTCGCGGGTGGCCTTTGCCGGTGCGGTCCAGCGCCCCCGGCTTGATCCGTCGTTGTTCGATCCGGCAACGGCCGGAATGGTGCCGCGGCTGATGTCAGCCATGGCCGGTGGCGATGACGCCACCTTGCGCGAAGTCATCGCGGTGTTCGAGGAGGGGGGCTTTGTCGTCGCCGGGGTCGCCGAGCTGGCGCCCGACCTGATCCCCGCGCCGGCGCGCGCGCTTGGCGAGGCAGCCAGCGTCGGGCCCATCTTGCCGCCCACACCCAGGACCATGATGTCGCCCTCGAGCCGCGCCTTCACGTCCTCGGGCGAGCTCGCCCTGGCCTCGATGCCGGTCAGCAGATCCTCGGTCACCGAGGTCTTGCCCGTGCCCTGGGCGCCGAGCAGCAGGATGTTGTAGGCCTCCTTGCCCTTGATCAACGGCACCCTGCCAATCTTGAGCTCGGAGGCGACGCCTTCGCAACGAAGACCGGTGGCGAGCGCGTCGTCCGGGATCAGGCGCCGGCCGCGAACGATGCGCTGGTCGCTCAAGGCTTCCCCCCGGCGCCGGAGCCAGGCTGCGCCGAGAACGCCAAGCAGCAATGTAGAGCCGGTCGCAATGACTCCGCCCATCCAGAGCGAGGCGATGACGGCATCAGCCTGGGCGAGATGCCAGAGATCGAAGCGGATGAACTCGGCGCGCCAGCGCTGCACCCCGTCGCTGGTGCTGACCGTCCAGCGCCAGTCATGCAGGCCAACCTGATCGAACAGCGAGGCCGCGGACCAGCGGGCAGCGCCGATCAGAGCATGGGCCGGTTCGACGATCCAGACATAACCCGGCAAGATGGTCAGCCAGCAGCCGAGCAGCGCCAGGCGCCGACGCCGTAGGCGCGGAAGCGATGGCCGGCGCGGTTCCAGAGAACGCCGAAGCCGCGGCCGAATGGCCCGATAAAGCGGCCCTGGCCGTATCGATCACGACGGCCAGCCATCACTGATCCTCGTCGGCGTCGGAAGCGTCACCATTCGCCGCACGGCCGAGCGCCGTAGCCGCCTCCTTGCCTTCGGCGCGCAGTCTCTTGAGATCATTGACCACCTGTTCCTCCAGCTGCTGAAACACCGTCCTGGCCTGCATCTGCAGCCGACGGCACTGATCATCAGCGCCAACTTCGTCGACGTTTCCGGTCGAGGTCGCCGCGGCCATGGCTGCCGTGCTGGCGAAGGCGCCCTCGCGCAGCAGGAAGAGCCCCAGCTGAATGAGCGCGCTGTTCTCGTGCACCAGGCGCATCTCCAGCTGCTTCAGGCGGGTGATGATCGGCTCGGCATCGTGGCTGGCTGCCCCGGTGCGGCCGGACATGGCGTGAAGGACCTGGTCACGGATCCAGTCGGACTTCGACCGGTCCGCCATCTTCGCCAGGTCGACGATCAGGGCGTTCTCCTCGTCGGACACGAGAACGGAAAGCTTGGGCATGGCAGGTCCCTCTTGTCAGGACGTCGATGCCATGACCCTGGCAGAAGGGCTGAGACAAATCGCGCCCGCACGGACCCCAAAATCATCCTCCGTGCGGGCGCAGTCCGGTCGCCATAGTTTCCAGTACCTGGACATTGGATGCGTTGACAGCCCATCTCGTCGACGCCGTGGCAGAAT
>JAAURK010000175.1 GCA_012032275.1 Tabrizicola sp. | reverse complement strand
GATCGCGGTTTTCGGCAGCACCGCCCCGCGCCAGCGCCGGGGCCGGAAAGCGGCCATGGCGGTCAGCGCCAGCACGTCGGATCCGATCGGAAGGATCGGACCATGCGCCGAGTAATTGTAGGCCGTCGATCCGGCAGGGGTCGCCAGCAGCGCGCCGTCGCAGGCCAGTTCGGCCAACCGTTCGCGCCCGTCGACGAAGATCTTCAGCTTTGCCGCCTGCGGACCCTGCCGCAGCAGCGAAACCTCGTTGATCGCCAGCGCCTCGGTGATCTTGCCCCTGGTGTTCACCGCCCGCATCGACAGCGGATTGATCACCGCCTCTTCGGCGGCCGCCAGCCGGGCGGGCAGATCCCTGGCGGAATAGGCGTTCATCAGAAAGCCGATGGTGCCGCAATTCATCCCGTAGACCGGCACGTCGCGCCCCCGGGCAGCATGCAGTGTCTGCAGCATGAACCCATCGCCCCCCAAGGCCACGATCACCTCTGCGGCACGGATTTCGGCCTGGCCAAAGGCCTCGGTCAGCGCGGCGAAGGCCTTGACCGCCGCGGGGGCCTTGCTCGCCGTGAACCTGATCTTCTGTGCCGACATCATGCCTCCGTGCCGCCAGTCTTGGGCCGGGCGGGCGCCAAACTCAAGCCCTTGCGGTGCGGCCGGGCGCGGTGAGCGGCCTCAAGTCGCCGGATGGCTGCCGCCCCGCCGCCGATTTCGCGGAAACCCGGCATCCGGTCGCTTTCCGGTCTTTCCCAGGCGGCGTCGCTGGTCTAGATACCGCCGCATCCTCTCCTGACCGCGAAGGACCTGCCCATGAACGCCCCGCATCGCGACACCGGATTTTTCACCGAACCCCTTGCCAGCCGCGACCCCGAACTTTTCGGGGCGATCACCGAAGAGCTTGGCCGCCAGCGCCATGAGATCGAGCTGATCGCGTCGGAAAACATCGTCAGCCTTGCCGTCCTGCAGGCGCAGGGCTCGGTCCTGACCAACAAATACGCCGAAGGCTATCCCGGCAAGCGCTACTATGGCGGCTGCCAATATGTGGACATCGCCGAGACGCTGGCGATCGAGCGGGCGAAAAAGCTCTTCGGCTGCAACTTCGCCAATGTCCAGCCGAACTCGGGCAGCCAGATGAACCAGGCCGTGTTCCTGGCGCTTCTGAAGCCCGGCGACACGTTCATGGGGCTCGACCTCAACTCGGGCGGCCACCTCACCCATGGCTCGCCCGTCAATATGTCGGGCAAGTGGTTCAACGTGGTCTCCTACGGTGTCCGGCAGCAGGACCAGCGGCTCGACATGGACGAGGTGCGCCGGAAAGCGCTGGAGCATCGGCCAAAGCTCATCATCGCGGGCGGCACCGCCTATTCGCGTGAATGGGACTGGGCCGCGTTCCGCGCCATTGCCGACGAAGTCGGCGCCTGGCTGCATGTCGACATGGCCCATATCGCTGGCCTCGTCGCGGGCGGCGTCCACGCCTCGCCCCTTCCTCATGCGCATGTGGTCACCACCACCACCCACAAGTCGCTGCGCGGCCCGCGCGGGGGGCTGATCCTCTGCAACGACGAGGACATCGCCAAGAAGATGAATTCCGCCGTCTTTCCGGGTCTGCAGGGCGGCCCGCTGATGCATGTCATCGCCGCCAAGGCCGTGGCCTTTGCCGAAGCGCTGCACCCCGAGTTCAGATCCTACGCGGCCCAGGTCAAGGCGAATGCCGCCGCGCTGGCGGACGAGCTGATGAAAGGCGGGATCGACATCGTCTCGGGGGGCACCGACAACCATCTCTGCCTTGCCGATCTCCGCCCGAAAAAGGTGACCGGCAAGGCCGCCGAAAAGGCCCTCGGCCGGGCGCATATCACCTGCAACAAGAACGGCATCCCCTTCGACACCGAAAAGCCCATGATCACCTCGGGCATCCGCCTCGGCACCCCCGCAGGCACGACGCGCGGCTTCGGTGAGCCGGAGTTCCGCCAGATTGCCCGCTGGATGGTCGAAGTGGTTGATGGACTTGCGGTCCATGGCGAAGACGGCAATGGTGAAGTGGAGGCGCGGGTCAAGGCCGATGTCGAGGCGCTGTGCCAGAAGTTCCCGATCTACCCGCGGCTGTGAACGGCCATCTGCGCTTCGCAGGGCGTGATCGCGCCATACAGGATCAGGCCTTGCGCGACATCATCGCGCAAAGCCCCCATCTCATGGCCTGGCTCCGGACCCTCCGCGCGCTGGACCTGCCCGACGCCTGGATCGTCTCGGGGGCGATCTACAATCAGGTCTGGAATCACCTGACTGGCCGCCCGCTCCTTCACGGGATCAAGGACGTCGACATCTTCTACTTCGATCCCGACCTCAGCTACGAGGCCGAGGATCGCATGATCCGCCGCGTCACACCCCGTTTTCCGCCCGAACCGCCGATCGAGCTTCGCAACGAGGCCCGAGTTCATCTGTGGTTTTCCGAAAGGTTCGGCCAACCATACCCGCAACTCGCCTCCGCCCGCGAGGCCATCACCTTCTTCGCCTCCCGCACCCATTGCATCGGCGCACGCCTCACCGATACCGGCCTCGACCTCCACGCGCCCTACGGTCTCGACGACATCTTCAGCTTCCGGCTGACCCCGAACCCGGTGCTCGACAACCGCGCCACCCACCACGCCAAGGCGAGCCGCCAGATGGCGCTCTGGCCCGAACTGACCTTCCTGCCCTGGCCCAATGCCTGACCCCCGAAGCCCTTTCCCTTCCCAAATATCCCCGCCGGAGGCGATACAAGCCCCTTGCGCGGCACGCGCTCGGCCCGAAACCCGCCCGAATGGCGCCTGGCCTGAAAACTTGACGAAAACCCCCTTGCCGTGTCACAGGCGCGACCATGAAAACAGATGCCGATAAAAGCCGTTTCCTCAGCCTCGTGCTTCGGCACGATCCCGCAAAGATCGGCCTGACGCTCGACGCCAAGGGCTGGGTTGCCGTCGATTCGCTTCTCACCGCCCTGCCTTTCCCGCTTGATCATGCAGGCCTCGAAAAGCTTGTCCGCGACAGTGACAAGCAGCGCTTTGCGCTTTCAGCCGACGGCCGGATGATCCGCGCCAATCAGGGTCACAGTCTGCCCGTCGATCTCGCACTCCCCTCGGTCGCCCCGCCGGGCGTCCTTTACCATGGTACGATCGAGAAGTTCATGCCCTCGATTCTGATCCGGGGGCTGGTCAAGGGCGACCGTCACCATGTCCACCTGTCGGCCACTTTGGATACCGCGCAGCAGGTCGGTTCCCGGCGGGGTGCCCCGGTGATCCTGGCCATTGCGGCAGAGGGAATGGCCGCAGCAGGTCATATCTTCTTCCGCTCTGAAAACGGTGTCTGGCTGACCGACCATGTGCCCCCGCAGTTTCTGACCCGCGTCACCGATTAGGGCGAAAGGCTTGCGCAGGCCTGGCCTCTGACCCGACGCATCCCACCTCACTGAGGACGGTTCATCCGCCGGGGCGCGGGGGAGAAAGGAAATCGGCCGGCCTGCCCAATGCCTGACCCCCGAAGCCCTTTCCCTTCCCAAATATCCCCGCCGGAGGCATGCCCGAACCGGTCTGCGTCCTTCACGCAGACCGGTGAGATAAAAGGAACGCGCCGCAGGCGCTCCATCATCGTCGTGGCGGCCGGAGAGGCGCTCCGCCTCGCATTCAAGACCTCCCAGTCCCAGGTCGTGAACAACGCCCGCGGTCGACGCCCTCGATCAACCTTTCCCGGTTTATCCGGACCTGTGCAAGATCGCAGGATGTGCTAAAGCGCAGCTTACCGGAACCCAGGTCACCTCGATTGGTACGAGCCATGCTCAACACTCGCATCATCCGGCGTCTTGCCTGGCTCGGGCTTCCGCTTGCCCTGCTGGCCTGTCAGTCCGACACCCACGAGGCACGCGCCACCCCGCAGGAGGGGCTTCTTGTGACCTACATGGTCGTGCCGATGTTCGGATGGCACAGCGACTGGACGCGGACGGTCGCCGTGTCCTTCCAAGGTGCGGAAATCCGGCGGGAACTTTTCGAAGACACCGGGTGGTGGCGCGGCTCGCATCTCTATCGACACAGCTCGGGCGCCTACGTGATCCACGAAGGCCAGGCGGGCTGCTTTGCCTTCACCGCCGAACCGCTCGCCTTCGATCCGCCGCAACTGATTTCGTGCGAAAAGGATCCGGTGGCCGCGTCCCGGGGCGGAGCAGGCTCAAGATACTATGTCGACCTGACCTACCTTGGTGCCTTTGTGGAGACGCCACGCGTCGGCACCGGCGGCCCGATTGCGTTCATCCCTGCAGAACAATCGCCAGAGGCCGAACTGCCGGACCCGCTTTGATCTGATCGTTGCGGACTGCCAGTGCCGCCGGTCGAAATCCCCACCTTGACGAAACCGCCACCCTCCGGCTTCCTGCTGCGACCGACCGCAGGATCCGCATGACCGCGCCAGAAACCCGCTCTCTCGAACGCCGCCTTGGCGACTGGGCCCGCGCCCGGCTTCCCTTCGCGCTGGCCGAATTCGTGATGTTCGTCCTGAAGCAGGGCTGGGCCTGCCTTTTCGGTGGCCTCCTTCTTGCGGCCATCATCGCGACCAGGTTCGTCTGGCAACCGGACTGGCCCATCCACCGCTACGATGCGCTGTTTCTCTTCGCCATTGCCACACAGGCCTTGTTCTTGTGGGCAAGACTGGAGACATGGGAGGAAGCCCGCGTCATCCTTCTCTTCCATCTCACCGGCACGGCGATGGAGTGGTTCAAGGTCAGCGCCGGGTCCTGGGGCTACCCCGAGCCGGGGATCTTCGTCATCCTGAACGTGCCGCTTTTTTCGGGGTTCATGTATGCCAGCGTAGGCAGCTACATGGCGCGGGTGATCCGGATTTTTCACATGGAATTCGCACCTTATCCGAGGTTTCCGCTCACGGTAGCACTGGCGGCGGCGATCTATGTGAATTTCTTCTCGCACCATTTTCTGCCCGATCTGCGATGGGTTCTCATCGGCGCGACGCTGCTGCTTTACGCCCGCACCAGGATCTGGTTCCGCATCTCGGACCGCGACTGGTGGATGCCGCTCCCCGCGGCGGCGATCCTGTCGGCCCTCGCCCTCTGGGTCGCCGAAAACGTCGGCACCGCGACGGGCACCTGGATCTATTCCGGGCAGTTGCCGGGCCAGATCGTCAGTTTCTCCAAGTTCGGGTCGTGGTATCTGTTGCTCTATGTCGCTTTCGTCACCGTCACGCTGGTGACGCGGGCCGCGCTCACCTCCGCGCCGCGAAGCGCCGGCAGCAGACCTATCCGCGCCAGAGCAGAAAGCCTACCACAAGCGCGATGAAGACCAGCAGCCCGAACGCGATGGAGCTGACCGCCCCCATCATCACCTTGCGCCGCCGGTCCGCCGCGTCGATCGCGCCAAGATGGCGCACGCAGATATCGTAATCCTCGGCGATCTTGGTCATGTCGATCAACTGCAAGAGCTTGGGGTGCTGCGCGCGCTGCGCGGCATCGGCAAGGCTCATCGCCGCCTCCTGCACCCGCCGGGGCAATTGCCGTCCGCCGCGCCGCAGCTTTGTGCGAAGGCCCTTGCCGCGGACGGCGAGCTTTTCATCCATCAACTGAGACACCCGATCCGCCATCTGCTGGATCGCCACCGCACCCATACCAACTTTCCTTGCCCTGACTTCACATCCTAACCTAGGAGCGATATGCAATTTGATCAACTGTGACCGCGTCGGCATTCGTCGCATCGGCGAAGGGAGGGAGAAGGGCGCCATGCTTTCGATGATCCGCCACCCCGCCACGACCCCGTCCGATGCCTTGCCGCTGGTCATTGCCCACGGGCTTTACGGGTCGGCGCGCAACTGGGGCGTCATTGCCCGGCGGCTGGCCGACCGGCGCGCGGTGATCGCGGTCGACATGCGCAACCATGGCGACAGCCCGCGCCATCCGACGCAGGGCTACCCCGAGATGGCGGGCGATCTGGCCGAGGTCATCGGCGCGCTGGGGGGGCGGGCCGATCTTCTGGGCCATTCGATGGGCGGCAAGGCGGCGATGGTGCTGGCGCTGACCCGGCCGGGGCTGATCCGCCGCCTGATCGTGGCCGATATCGCGCCAGTGGCCTATGCGCATGACCAGACCCGCCACGTGCATGCGATGCGGTCCATCGATCTGACCCGGATCACCACGCGGGCCGAGGCGGATGCAGCGCTTTCGGCAATGGTTGAAGACCCGGCGCTCCGGGCCTTCTTTCTGCAATCGCTGGAGTTCCGGACGAAACCGCCGGAATGGCGGCTGAACCTTGATGTGCTCGAGGCAGAGATGCCTAAGATCGTCGGCTGGCCCGATGTGACCGGGCAGTTCGCCGGGCCGACCCTGTTCCTGACCGGATCGGAAAGCCGCTATGTCCTGCCCGAACACCGCGACACCATTCGCGCCCTTTTCCCCCGGGCGCGCTTTGCGAAGATCCCCGGCGCGGGCCACTGGCTTCATGCCGAAAAGCCGCGCGCCTTCGAAGAGACGGCACGCGTCTTTCTTGACGCCTGAGCGGACGCGCTACTCCCCCGGCCGCAGCATCCGGGTGATCAGCCCGTCCTTCAGGCGGAACTGATGCCAGAGCGCGGCCAGCGTATGGCCGAGGATCAGCAGAACGAAGGCGGGCTTGGCCAGCTCGTGCAGCTCTGCCGCGCTTTCGATCCCCCCGAACCAGGCCGCAAGACCGGTGATCGGGACGCCGATGAGCAGCAGGTAAAAAAGCACATGGACGGCCGCTGCGCCGCGATCCAGCACCTTGGGGCCCGATCGCAGCGGCGCAGGCACGCCACGGCGCATCCGCAGCATCAGCCGCCAGAGCGCGAAGACCAGGATCAGCAGGCCGACCGCGATATGAAGGATCGTCATCAGATCATATCCGGCGATGCCGGTCTGGCGCAAACTGCGGTAGGCGGCGCCGATCTCCTCGCCGAAGATCAGTTGCAGCATGACCAGCACGGCGACGATCCAGTGCAGGCCGATCTGGGTGGCGGTATAGCCTTTGGGTGATGACATTGCCTGCTCCGGTCCAGGGGATGTTACCGTTCTATGCTGTCGGCGGCAGTTTCCGTCGCGGACCGGCAGCCGTCACTCCGGGTCGTGTTGCGCCGTGCCGACGACGCACGGACAAGGGCAAGGGATCCCGGGCGCAGCAGAATTCAGCCGATTTCGCGGGCGACAAGCCAGCTCACCGGCAGTGCCAGCAGCGCGCCGATGGCGGCGGCCCCGACGATCGGCCACAGCGTGCCATAGCCCATGGTCAGCACGATCACGATGGCAGACCCTGCAAGAGCAGTGCCGATCATCGAAAACAGGATCATCATCAGGCGCATCCGGGCCTCCCTCCGCCTTGGGCTTCAATGGCGGAGAGCTTACCATCGCCCCCGGATGCGCGCCTTGATCCGCATCAAGATTGCCGCCGCCTCAGGCGCGCTGCAGCACCTCGCAAAGTGCAGCCTCGTCCAGCACGACCGGATTGCCCCCCATCGACGAGGCGGAAACCGCGGCCCGCGCGATCACTGCATGCTCTGCCGGCGTCACGCCCAGAGCGGGAAGCGTCGCAAGCCCCGCGCCGCGGGCCCAGCGTTGCAGGGCGTCGGGGGCATCCCCGGCGGTCGATCCCAAAGCTTCGGCCAGAAGGGCGCAGATGCAGTCGATCTTCTGCCGCGCAGCACCTCTGGCCGCTGCCCGGTTCGCCGCCAGCACCGGCCCCAGAAGCGCGCCGCAGATCGCACCATGTGCAGCGCCGGTCAGCCCGCCGATCACCCCGGCAAGCCCGTGAACGGCGCCGAGCCCGGCATTGCCAAGCGCAAGGCCGCCGCACAGGCTGACCCAGGCCATGCTATCGCGCGCGGCCGGGTCTTCCGCCTCCATCAGTCGGCGAAGCGCGGCGAGACCGGGGGCAATCACCGGCAGGGTCAGCGCATCGGTAAAGGGCGTGGCCTTGCACGAGACATAGGTTTCGATCACCTGGGTCAGCGCATCGAGGCCGGAGGCAAGCGTCACGGCGCGGGGGCAATGGTCGGTCAGTGCGGGATCGACGATGGCGGCCCGCGCCAGCATCCGGTCATCGCGCAGACTGACCTTGCGGCCGAGCTCGGGAAGGCCGATCACGGCATTGCGGGTGACCTCGGACCCGGTGCCGCTGGTGGTCGGAATCGCGATGAAGGGGAGGGGGGGCGCGGTCAGCGGCAGCGCGCGCCCCACGACCTCCAGATGGTCCATCGGGGGGCCGGAACCGGGGATCGAGCGCGGCGAGCGCGCGTACCCGGTCGAGGAGATCACGATCGCGGCAATCTGGGAGAGATGCTCGCGAGCTGCGAAGCGGTCGGCGCCGACCTGCGTTTCCTCGGCTCGCTAGGCGCGCCGAGCCTCCGCATCGCGCGCATGACCATCGCCGGCGCCTGAGCGCAACGGCGCGCAAACGGGCGGATGCGCTTCTAGAATCGCTCGCATGTCGAACGCGACCGCGACGAAGACGCCCGCTGCTCCGCCCGTGATGCTCGGGATGAAGATGCCCGACCTCGACGTCTGGTCCGAGCGCGTAACCGTCGCGCTGGGGCAGAACCCGAGTGCGTTCACCGGGCCGGGCACGAACGCGTACCTCGTCGGCACCGGACGCGCGCGCATCCTGATCGACCCCGGCCGCAGGGCGAGCCCCGCCTTCCTGCCCGTGCTGGCGCGCGCGATGGAGCGCTGCGGCTGCGAGCGCATCCAGGAGATCGTGCTCACGCACGGTCATCCCGATCACATCGGCGGCGTGCGCTCGGTGATGCAGCGCTTCGGCCGCGTGCGGGTCCGCAAGCTGCCGAGCGCGCTGTTCGATGGCCCCTACGCCG
>JAAURK010000174.1 GCA_012032275.1 Tabrizicola sp. | reverse complement strand
CGCGCGCGCGGCTGGCAAAGCTGGACCTGCGGTCGGCGATGGTGGGCGAGTTCCCGGAGCTGCAGGGCGTGATGGGGCGGTATTACGCGCTGGAGGCCGGGGAGAAACCGGTGGTGGCAGATGCCGCCCGCGACCATTGGCGCCCGAAGGGCGAAAGTGATGGAGTGCCGACCGAGCCGGTCTCCGTCGCCGTGGCTCTGGCCGACAGGATCGACACGCTGACCGGATTCTGGGCGATTGACGAGAAGCCGACGGGGTCGAAGGACCCGTTCGCGCTCCGCCGGGCGGCGCTGGGGGTGATCCGGTTGGTGCTGGGGAATGGGGTGCGGATGGGATGCGTTCAAGCTTTCAAGACTGCATATGCGAGAAGAGTGGCAATCGAGTCGCTTCAACTTTGGGCGGATGAGGTAAAGCGATTTGACGAAGGACGAAAACTAAGGCTCTACGAAGCGTATCAACGTGATGGGCTTTCAGATGCGGAGTGGGAACTCCGGATTGAGGATCAGGAACTGTTCGACCTCTCTAGTGGTGGCGACGCAGAACCGCTTAACTCATTTGTGATTGCACATTATCGCGGGCTTGGTATCGACCTCCTCTCCTTCTTCCACGACCGCCTCAAGGTCTACCTCAAGGACCAGGGCATCCGGCATGATGTCATCGACGCTTGCCTCGCCATGCCGGGGAATGATGACCTGACACTCCTTGTCAAGCGGGCCACCGCGCTCAGCGCGACGCTGAAGACCGAGGACGGGGCGAATCTCTTGCAGGGGTTCAAGCGGGCGAACAACATCCTGTCGCAGGCCGAGGCGAAGGATGGCGTTGAATATTCCTACGGCGCAGAGGTGAAATTCGCCGAAACCGATGAGGAACGCGCGCTTTTCGTGGCGCTTGATGCTGCAGAGGCGAAGATCGGCCCAGCGATGAAGAAAGAGGATTTTGCGGCGGCGATGTCGGCCATGGCCGCGCTGCGCGGGCCGGTCGATGTCTTTTTCACCGCCGTTCAGGTGAACAGCGACAACCCGGTGATCCGGCGTAACCGGCTGAATCTGCTCAGCCGCATCCGCACGATCTGTTCGGGGGTTGCTGATCTTTCCCGCATCGAAGGCTAGTTTTTCAGCAGAAAATTGATATCTGCCACTATGTCACGCTTGCGTGACAGCACTTTCCGCGTATCCTTCGCGCGTTCAAAAGGTGCTGCAGTGCAGAAACACGATCCGATTCCAGAATTCGTGCGGATAAGCCCCGTGGCGCAAATCGCGGCGGCGACGCATGGCTGGCGGGCGAAATGCCTGCAAAGGCTGGTCCGGCTTGAACTGCCGGTGCCGAAGAGCGTGGCGCTTTCGGCAACCACGGTGCGGGCGATTGCGGCGGGTCATGGCGTTGATGCCGAGGGGATCTTGGTGCATTTCGGGGACGGGCCGCTGATCTCGGTCCGCCCCTCTCCGGCAAATCCCGATTGGGGCGGGCCGGCGACGATCCTGAACATCGGGCTGAATGCGAAACGTCACGCGCGGCTGGCCGAAACCCATGGCCAGACGGCGGCGGATGCGCTGTTCCTGCGCTTTGTTCAGGCCTATGCGGTCCATGTTGCGCGGCTGGATCCGGATGCGTTCGATACGGTCAAGCCAGGCCCCGGCGCGCTCCGCGAGGTTCTGCGCCGCTATGAGGAGGAGACCGACGAGGCCTTCCCCGACGATCCCGCGCTGCAGCTTTCCGAAGTCTTGCGCAGCATGGCCCGTGCCTGGGAGGGCACCTCTGCGCGGCTGTTGCGGCAGGCCAAGGGTGCGCCGGAAGAGGCGGCGCTGGGCCTTGTGGTGCAGGAAATGGCGCAGGGCATCGGGCAGGGCATCTCGGGGTCGGGCGTGATCCAGTTCGTCGATCCGGTGACCGGCGTGGCGCAGATCACCGGGCGCTATCTCGGGCAAAGCCAGGGCCGCGATGCGCTGAAGGCGACTGCGGCGCTTTATCTGACGCGCGACAAGCGCGGGCCGTCGCTGGAAGAAGTGGCGCCCGAGGTCTTCGAAACGCTGGTCGCCCATGGCGCGACCTGCCGGGCGCGGCTGCGCGAAGAGATGCAGATCGAATTCACCGTGGAGGACGGGCGTCTCGCGGTGCTCGATGCGGTCAGGGTGCAGCGGTCCGCCCGCGCCGGTCTGCGCATTGCGGTGGCACTGGCCGAGGATGGCGTGATCTCGCGCGAGGAGGCGGTTCTGCGGGTTGAACCCCGGTCGCTGACTGAGCTTTTGCACCATCAAGTCGATCCGCGGGGCGCGCGCGATGTGATTGCACGGGGGATCGGTGCCAGCCCCGGTGCCGCGACGGGCAAGCTGGTCTTCACATCGGACGCTGCGCAGGCCAGCGCGGCGCGGGGTGAGCCCTGCATCCTTGTGCGCCGCGAAACCTCGCCCGAGGATATCCGCGGCATGCATTCCTCGGTGGGCGTTCTGACCGAGCGTGGCGGTGTCACCAGCCATGCGGCGGTGATCGCCCGGGGCCTTGGTCTGCCTTGCGTCGTGGGTGCGTCCGAGCTGCGGCTGGATCTGCGCGAGCGCAAGCTTGCCGCAGCCGACGGCCGGGTGTTTCGCGAAGGCGATCTGATCACGCTTGACGGCACCAAGGGAGAGGCGCTTGCGGGCGCGGCAGAGATGCTGGCCCCGGCGCTGGACGACGTTTTCCGCAGATTGCTGTCCTGGGCCGACGAGATGCGCGACATCGGTGTCCGCGCCAATGCCGATACGCCCGCCGATGCCGAAACCGCCCGCCGGTTCGAGGCGGAGGGCATCGGCCTTTGCCGCACCGAGCACATGTTCTTCGAGGACGACCGCCTGATCGTCATGCGCGAGATGATCTTTGCCGACACGCCGCCGGACAGGGCGGCTGCGCTGGCCCGGCTATTGCCGATGCAGCGCGCCGATTTCGTGCAGCTTTTCGAGATCATGCAGGGCCTGCCGGTCTGCATCCGCCTCTTCGATCCGCCACTTCACGAATTCCTGCCGCAATCGCGCGAGGGCCTTCGCGAACTGGCCGAGGCGCTCGACCGCCCTCTGTCAGAGGTCACGCGCCGGGCCGAGGCGCTGACGGAAGTGAACCCGATGCTGGGGATGCGGGGCGTCCGGCTTGGGGTCGTGCTGCCTGAAATCTACGATATGCAGGCGCAGGCGATCTTCGAAGCGACCATTGAAAGCGCCCGTCGTGGCGCGCCAGTGGTGCCGGAAATCATGATCCCGCTGGTGTCGGCCAGACGCGAGGTGGAACTGGTGAAATCGCGGGTTGATGCGGTTGCGGCAATGGTCCGGACCAAGGCCAAGGCGGGGTTCGACTACAAGCTTGGCGTGATGGTAGAGACCCCGCGCGCGGCGCTGCGATCGGGCGAGATAGCCCAGCACGCGGCTTTTCTTTCGTTCGGGACCAACGACCTGACCCAGATGACCTATGGGCTCAGCCGCGACGATGCGGGGCGGTTCATGAACACCTATGTGCAACAGGGCGTCTTTCCGGAAGACCCGTTCCACATTCTGGATGTCGAGGGTGTCGGTGAGTTGCTGCTGATCGGCGCGGATCGCGGCCGGGCCACCCGCAGCGACCTGACGCTGTCGATCTGCGGCGAACATGGCGGCAACCCCGAATCGATCGCGTTTTGCCGCAAGGCCGGGTTCGATTACGTCTCATGCTCGCCCTATCGCGTTCCCCTGGCGCGTCTTGCGGCCGCGCATCTGGCGTTGAAGGATCGCGAACAATTCTCGGATATCCATCCGAAAACAACATGATATGCGGTCTAATTAAAGAAAAACTTTAAGATTTTTGGCGAGTTTCCGCCGAAAGCTGCGCAAAAACTGCGCTATTTTTGCAACATATATGGACGGCCAAACCGGTATTGAGTACCTCCCCGATCCGGATGCCCAGCCTCTGCGCAGCCGGAAGAGTCAGCGGGACGATTTGGATATGATGGATATACGGCAGAGTGTCGTGGCGTTGGGTGCAGCGCTCTTGGTGGCCTCGGGCGCCGCCATGGCCGATGTCACGGCCAGCAGCAAGGGCGGGCCGGGCGTGGATATCGCGGGCGAGATGACGGCGCTTTTCGGAACCGAACGGCAAAGCCTGAAGCGGCTGCCCGAAGTGCGGCTTGACGCGATCGCGAACGGTCCGAAAAAGAAGTCCAAAGCCGTGCCGGAAGGGTTTGGCTACACCGACGCCTGGCTTTTTGCCCAGCCTGCGCCCACTGGTGGCGAAGATTGGCAATGCCTGACCACGGCGCTTTATTTCGAGGCCCGGGGCGAAGGTCTGCAGGGCCAGTTCGCGGTGGCGGAAGTGATCCTCAACCGGGCCGAGAGCCCGCTTTATCCGGGCAGCATCTGCGGTGTTGTCAACCAGCGGGGCGGCGGCGGGTGCCAGTTCTCGTTTGTCTGCGACAGCACCTCGGACAAGATGCGCGACGCGGCGGCGCGGGATCGCGCGGCGCGGGTCGCCCGCGTGATGCTGGATGGCGCACCCCGGCTGCTGACCGATGGTGCCACCCATTTTCATACCCGAAGCGTCCGCCCCGGCTGGGCGCGCCGCTTTCCGCAGACCGCTGCCATCGGGGCGCATGTCTTCTACCGGCATCCTTCGGTGAACGGCTGACACGCGGCTGGCATGTCGCCGGTTGAAGTTCGTTCGCCGCCATGGGATCAACCGACGCCCGGCGCCGTGATATGATGCGGCGGTGTTCCGGCCCCGAAAGGCACCCATGACTACCGACGCCCGCCTCGCCTTTGCCCATCCCGAAGAACGGGCGGAGGCCACCGCCAGCGCCACCATGCGCGACCGGATTTCGCTGCGCGATCATATCGTCCAGGCCGATATCGGCGCGTTCCAGCAGGAGCGTGGGCACAAGCAGAGGTTGCGTTTCAATGTGGTGGTGGAGGTCGCGCCGGCCTCTGCCCCGCTGGACGACGATGTCGACCGCATCCTCAGCTATGACCGGATCACCGAGGCGATCGCGGCGGAGCTTTCGGCAGACCGGCTCAACCTTCTGGAGACGCTGGCAGAACGGGTGGCCGAACGGATTCTGGCGGAGCCGCAGGCGATGCGTGCCTTCGTGCGGATCGAAAAGCTGGATATCGGCCCCTATGCGCTTGGGGTGGAGATTGCCCGATCCCGGATCGAGCTGCCGCTGCGCACGTCGGATGCCGACGGGGCAGAGCGGGCGGTGCATCCGCTGATGGTGTTTCTGGACAATGCGGCGATTGGCGACGGTGCGCTTTCGGCCCGTCTGACGGCACTTGAGACGCGTGGCCTGCCTCTGGTTCTGACCGTCGGGTTGCCGGATCTGCCGCGCCAAGTGACCGGCCATGGGCCGACGCAGCGGCGGATCGACCTCCTGGCCATCGAACAGAACGCCTGGGCCCTTGCCGCGCGCGATCCGCGCTGCGTGGTGGTGGCCACCCGCACCGAGCTTGACTGGGCGATGAAGCGTGGCAAGACCGTGGTCTGGGCGCCGTCGAAGCTGGTGCTCGACGCGGTAGACGGCCCGCAGGGGCGGTCGGCCGTCGCGCTCGCGCTCTGGCTGGCCGAAAGAACTGGCGGCCACGGCGCTACTGGTTCACGGCGACGGTGCGGTCCCGGCAGGAAGCCGCGTTCCGATCGAGCGGGCCTGATCCGTTACCCCCTTGCCAAGATGCGACGGTTCGGCCAATCCCCTGAGCCATGGATTACTACCGCCCGATTTCGATGACGGATGCCGCCCGCCCCGATGGGCGCTGGCGCTGGCTGGCGGCTGGTGCTGGTTCGACCGGGTCGAGGTTCTCAGGCGCCATCGCGCGGGCGAGGTGATCCCCGCGCGCGACTGCCCGGCGGATGTGCTGGCCAGGCTGATCCAGGCACGCGAGCCGATTGCCGGGCTGACGATGGATCGCCCGCGGATCATGGCGATCCTGAATGTCACCCCCGACAGCTTTTCCGACGGGGGCCGGTATCTTTCTCCCGACGCGGCGCTGGATCAGGCCCGGGCCATGGTGCCGGACGCCGATCTGATCGACATCGGCGGGGAAAGTTCCCGCCCCGGTGCGGCGGATGTGCCCGAGACCGAAGAGATCCGCCGGACGGCCCCGGTGATTTCGGCCCTGAGGGCGGGGGGCATGGGGCTTCCCGTCTCCATCGACACGCGCAAGGCCGCGGTGGCGGAGGCGGCGCTTCGGGCGGGGGCGGACATGGTCAATGACGTGTCGGCGCTGGCCCACGATCCGGCGCTTGGCCCGACGGTCGCGCGCACCGGGGCGCCGCTGGTCCTGATGCATGCGCAAGGCACCCCAGCCACGATGCAGAATGACCCGCGTTATGACGATGTGCTGCTGGATGTCTATGATGCGCTGGCCGCGCGGATTGCGGTGGCCGAAGCCTTCGGCATCGCGCGGTCGCGGATCGTCGTCGATCCGGGGATCGGTTTTGGCAAGACGGCGGATCACAACATGGCGCTGATCCGGGGCCTGTCATTGTTCCACGGGCTTGGCTGCCCCGTGCTGCTTGGCGCCTCGCGCAAGCGGTTCATCGGGGCGATCGGCAGGGCAGAAGCGGCGGATCGGCGGATGCCGGGATCGCTGGCGATGGCGCTTGCCGGGGTGGCGCAGGGGGTGCAGATGGTGCGGGTGCATGACGTGGCCGAGACCCGGCAGGGCCTCCGGCTTTGGCAAGCGGTGAATGGAGGGCTGGCATGACACGGAAACTTTTCGGCACCGATGGGGTGCGGGGCCGGGCGAACAGCTATCCGATGACGGCAGAGCTGGCGCTGCGCCTTGGCGCGGCCGCGGGGCGGTATTTCCGCCGGGACGGGTCGGCCGCGCATCGGGTGGTGATCGGCAAGGATACGCGGCTTTCGGGCTACATGCTGGAAAACGCGCTGACGGCGGGGCTGACCTCGACAGGGATGAACGTGCTGCTGGTCGGCCCGGTGCCGACGCCGGCGGTGGGCTTTCTGACCCGGTCGATGCGGGCCGATCTTGGCGTGATGATCTCGGCCAGCCACAACCCGCACCAGGATAACGGGATCAAGTTCTTCGGTCCCGACGGGTTCAAGCTTTCCGATGCGGCCGAGGCAGAGATCGAGGCGATCCTGGACGGCGAGGTGCCGCCAGCGAAGCCGGAAAACATCGGCCGCGCCAAACGGATCGACGATGCGCGGGGCCGCTACCAGGAATATGCCAAGACGACCTTCCCGGCGGGCCTCAGGCTGGACGGGCTGAAAGTGGTGATCGATTGCGCCAACGGCGCCGCCTACAAGGCCGCGCCAGAGGTGCTTTGGGAACTGGGCGCCGAGGTGATCCCGGTCGGCGTCAGCCCGAACGGGACCAACATCAACGACCGCGTCGGATCGACCCATGTGGAGACGGCGGCGGAAGCCGTCGTCGCCCATGGTGCGCATGTGGGGATCTGTCTTGACGGGGATGCCGACCGGGTGATGATCCTGGACGAGCGGGGCCGCGTTGCCGATGGCGATCAGATCATGGCACTTCTGGCCGCCCGCTGGGCCGAGGAGGGGCGGCTGCGCGGCGGAGCGCTGGTCGCGACGGTGATGTCGAACCTCGGGCTGGAGCGGTTCTTGCAGGGCCGGGGCCTGCAACTGGAGCGCACGGCGGTCGGCGACCGCTATGTGGTGGAGCGGATGCGGGAGGGCGGCTTCAACCTTGGCGGCGAACAGTCGGGCCATATCGTGATGACCGATTATGCGACCACCGGCGACGGGCTGATCGCGGCGCTGCAGTTTCTGGCCGAGATGGTGCGCAGCGGGCAGGGTGCGGCCGCGCTGTCGCAAAGCTTCGTGACAGTGCCGCAATTGCTGAGGAATGTCCGCTACGCGGAAGGCGCGCGGCCGCTGGATGCGGCGGCGGTACAGGCCGTGATCGCCGCCAATGAGGGGCGGCTGACGGGAAAGGGGCGGCTCTTGATCCGCAAGTCCGGCACCGAGCCCCTGATCCGGGTGATGGCCGAATGCGAGGATGAGGGCTTGCTGCGCGAGGTGGTGGCAGAGATCGTGGGTGCGGTCGAGGCCGCAGGCTGAGGTTCCCGGGACAGCGGTCTCAGGGCGGCGCTGGCCCGGGTGCGGGGCCAGGATCAACGACCCGATCGTCTTTCGGGCGGCTGCCGGAGCCTCCGGCGGGGATATTTGCGCCAATGTGAAAGGCGCGGCCCGAGAGTGTGGCGGGGGCAGGGCGGAGGGGCGGCGCCGATCCCGGTCAATCGGGTTTCAGCGCGCGCATCCGGCCTTCGGCGACAGCTTCGATCACGCCCTCCATCGCCTGCATCCGGGGCAGAAGCTCGGCCCGGCCCGATGCGAAGATCACGCCGATCTCGGGCATGCTGGTTTCGACCGTGAGGCCCATGTCGGTGAGCGAGCGGCAGAAGGCATCGGTCTGGGTGACATGGGATGCGTCGAGGATGACCTTGAACTGGATGTCGTCCGTCATGCTGTCTGTCCTATCCTTCCCGGCGGGTGGTGTCACGCTCATGCCACCGCAGCGCCAGTGGCCGCGACCGCAAGGCCCGCGCACGTCGCGTGGGGGCAACGGCAGCTTGCGTGCCGTCTGAATGAGCCGATCCCAGAGCGCCTGGCCGCGCAATGCCGGGTCGCTTTCGGCAAGCAGGGCGGCGAGGCCTGCCACATGCGGGCAGGCCATGCTGGTGCCGCGCAGGATGCGGTAAAGCTCGGGCCGGGGATAGGCCGACAGGATGCCGACGCCCGGTGCCGCGATATCGACCTCTCCTCCCGCCGGGTTCAGCCCGCCACAGGAAAATTCGGCCACGTCAAGTCTTTGGTCAAGTGCCGCCACGGCGAGGATCGAGGGCGAATTGGCGGGCGCCCCGACGGGCGCGATGAGCCCGTATCGGCGGGCGCTTTCATTGCCGGCCG
>JAAURK010000173.1 GCA_012032275.1 Tabrizicola sp. | reverse complement strand
GGCCGCGCGCCGCTTGCGCCGAAGTTCTGCGGCAGGCCAAGGGCGATGCCAGAGCCGCCGCAGACCAGCGCCGCATGCCGTGCCGCGGCCCCGATCGCCAGAAGATCGGCGTCACGGATGGCGTCGACGATGATATGGCCCGAAAGCCCCGCCATCGCCCCGGAAATCGCCTCCGGCCCGGCGAAAACCACGGGTGCCGCGATATGGCCGATGGGCCATCGGCTTTGCGCGCCCAGCACGCGGCGCAGATCGGGATCGGTCATCGGTGTCAGCGGGTGATCCTGCATCCCGCTTTCGCTCAGAAGCCGGTCGGCGACGAAAAGATGCCCCTGGTAAAGGCTGCGCCCGTTTTCGGGAAAGGCGGGGCAGACCAGCGTCCGGCTAACCCCCATGCGGGTGGCCAGCGCGTCAAGAACCGGACCGATGTTGCCCTCGGCGGTGCTGTCGAAGGTCGAGCAGACCTTGAAGATGAGCTGCGACACGCCCTGCCCCAGCAGCCAATCACAGGCTGCCAGCGACTGCGCGACAGCCGCGCGGACCGGGGCGGTGCGGCTTTTCAGCGACACGACGCCCGCGTCAAGATCAGGGGCCGCGTCATGATCGGGCAGGCCCATGAACTGGGCGGTGGTCATGCCGCCTTCCGCCAGCGTCAGTGCGATGTCCGAGGCACCGGTGAATCATCCGCGATGACACCGATCTTCATCGCGCGATCTCGCGCTGCGGGCCGGGATCAAGCCGGGTGATGTGATCGGCCAGACCTTTCGGAAAATAGTCCCGCACCAGAGGATCATGCCCTGGCACGATCAGTCCCGGCGCGCTTGCCAGCCGCTGCAGCCGGTCAAATCCGTCCAGCATGTCCTGAAGATCGACGACGATGGGAAAGGGTTTCCGCGACCACAGGTTTTCGTAGTAATGCGCCGCATCGGAGGCCAGCACCAGCCAACCGGCCCGCGTGCGCACGCGAACAGCCTGCAGACCCCGGCTGTGGCCACCGATGCAATGCACGGTGACACCCTCGGACACCTCGGCCTCGCCCTGGTGAAAGATGACCTGGCCCGCGTAAAGCCTGCGCACTGCTTCGCAGACATGGCCTGCCGTGAACGGCATCCGCAAGCTGTCGTGGCACATGCACGGACCCGTTGCATAGGCCATCTCTGCCGCCTGCAGATGCAGCGTCGCATTGGGGAAAAGATGAAGCCCGCCCGCATGGTCATAATGCAGATGCGTCACGATGATCTGGCGAATGTCCTCGGGGCGAAGACCGAAGGGCTGCAATGCCGCACCTGGGTCAAGCCGGATCGGGCGTTGCCGGTGGCTGGCCTCGACACCGTCATAGCCGGTATCGACAAGGATGGTCTCTGCCCCCCGCCGCAGCAGCCACATGAAGTAATCCATCGGATGCGGCGCGTCGTGATTGTCGTCGAAGATGAAACTGTCGCGCCGCGTCCGCCCCGGCCGATCGGCATATCTGACGGCATGGACTTCCCAGTCGCTCATCCCCGGACCTCGGCATAGCAGCGGATTTCCTTGCTTTCGATCATATCCGCAACCGCAGTGTCAAACAGCCGGAAATGCTCGGACGCGAGGTGATCGTCAAAGGCGTCACGGTCGCTGTAAAGTTCGTAAAGCAGAACCTCGTCCTTGCGGGCAGGGTCGGTCGCCACATCGAACTGGTGGCAACCGGGCTCTGCGCGCAGGGAGGTGGCGGCGTTTTTCAGCATCGGGGGCAGAAAACGCTCCGCCTGCCCCGGTTTCAGCAGGAATGTGACGACAACGGCATACATCGGGTCACCTGAAGAGCTGGGGCAGCGTCATCGACAGGGCGGGTATATAGGTGATCAGGCCCAAAGCGATGATCGCGGCGAGATACAAGAGCCCCATCGACCTGGCGATGCTGAGAACCCCAACGCCAGAGATGCGGGACGCGACATAAAGCGTGGCGCCGACGGGCGGCGTGAACAACCCGATCGCCACATTGCAGACCATGATCACCCCCAGATGCACAAGATCCACGCCAAAGCTTTGCGCCATCGGCAGAAAAAGCGGTGCCGTCAGCAGGATCGCGGGCACCGGATCCAGCACCAGACCAAGGATGAGCATCACGATGTTCACAAGGAGCAGAAACACCCAGGGGCTGGATGACAGCGCCTGCACCCCGTTCACCAGGATCGACGGCATCTGTTCCAGCGTGATCAGCCACCCCAGAACCGATGTCGCCCCGATCACCACCATCACGATGGCAGAGGTGATGAAGGCATCGATCATCAGCGACGGCAGGTCGCGGAAGTGGAAATCGCGGTAGATCGCGATGGTGACGAAAAGGCCGTAAACCACCGCCAGCGCCGCCGCTTCGGTCGGGGTGACAAAGCCCGAGAAGATGCCGCCAAGGATGAGCACCGGCATCATCAACGCGGGGAAGGTCGCGATGAAGGACCGGCCAAGCTCGCCCCAGTTTGTCCGCACCCCGCCGGCGTCGCAACCGGTGGACTTGCCGACACGGTAGCAGACGATCATGAACAGAAAGCCGAACAGAAGGCCGGGCACCGTTCCGGCAAGGAACAGGTCGGCAACCGACACCCCGCCGACAAATCCGTAGATCAGCATCGGGATCGAGGGCGGGATGATGATGCCGATGGTTCCCGCCGCCGCGACGAGCCCCGCGGCGAATGCGGGTTTGTAGCCCTGTTTCGCCATGTTCTTGATCATCACCGATCCGATGGCGGCACTGTCGGCAATCGCCGATCCGGAGATGCCGCCAAAGATCATCGAGGCCCCGACAACGACCATGCCCAACCCGCCCGGCATGAACCCCAGAAGCGCGCGGGAAAAGGCAATGATACGCTGGCCGACGCCACCGCGGCTCATCAGTTCTCCGGCGACGATGAACAGCGGGATTGCGATGAAGTGGTTGGGCTCCACCCCTCCGATGAAGTTGAGGTAGAGCGCCTGCAGGGGATAGCCGAGGTCGAAGACGAGGATCGGCAGGACCGCTGTGATCAGGATCGCCCAGACCAGCGGCACGCCCAGAAACACCGTTGCAAGAAAGACCGAGACGACGAAAAGAAGGATCATGATGCCGCTTCAGCCTCGGGGCGCAGACCGCGCAGGGTCAGCCAGGAATTGAACATATGGAAGACCAGCGTCAGTGCCATGCCCACAGGCATCGACGCGTAAAGCAGGCCGACGGGCCAGTAGAGCACGGTCGTCTTCTGCTGCCAGGTGTGGCCGACGATGCGTGTGCCGCTGATGATGAGCGTGGCGAGAAGGACGATGATCAGCACGTTGACCAGATGTTCCAGCCGCCACTTCCGCTTCGGGCTGAGCAGGCTGTCGACGATCTCGGTCACCCGCATATGCGCGCCCCGGGCAGTCGCCGCGGCGCAACCGAGGAATGTGGTCCACAGAAGCAGGAACGCCGTAACCTCCAGCGACCAGGCCAGATCGAAACCGGCGGCGCCGCGCAACGTGACGTTGGTGAAGACGAGGATCAGAATGGCAAGCCCGCCGATCGCCAGGCTCGCGTCCGTGGCATGCGACAGCAGACGCAGGCCAGGTGGATAGTGCGGCCGGAAATCCATGGTTCACCCCCGATGTCAGGGGCGGGGCCGCCCCTAAGACCGGCCCCGCCACCGTGTTCTGACTGGTTCAGTTCGTCGGCATCTTTGCGCGGATCGCTTCGGCCTCGGCAAGCACCTTGTCGACCTCCCCGCCATAGACACCGCGGGCCTGTTCGTAGACCGAGGCCACCGCCTCGCGGAACGGGCCGATTTCGGGGACCGTGACCGTCGCCCCTGCGGCGGCGAGATCCTCGAGCTGCTTGGCCTCGGAATTCTTGACCAGATCGCGGCTGAAGGCCGACGATTCAGCGGCCGCCTTCAGGATCGCCTCCTTGTCTGCGTCCGAGAAGGTGGCCCAGGTCGCCTCCGCAACCGTCAGCGGCAGGGGCGAGTAGACATGCCGGGTCAGCGTCACATTGGGCGCAACCTCGGTGAATTTCAGCGACACGATGGTGTCGACCGGATTCTCCTGCCCGTCGACGGTGCCTTGCTGGATGGCCAGATAGACATCCGTCACCGGCATCACGACGGTCTGGAAACCGATGGCCTCCATCGTCCAGCGGATCATGTCGTTCGGGAACACCCGCATCTTCTTGCCCTGTGCCGCGGCGGGATCGGGCAACGGCATGGTGGTGGTAAAGCTCCGGAAGCCCGCCTCCCAGGTTGAAAGCACGCGGAAGCCGACGCCGGGAAGCTTGTCGAACTCGCCCTTCAGCCAGGGGGAATTGTCGTAGAAATCCCAGCCCTGCTCATAGCTGTCGAACAGGAAGGGCATCGCCGTCAGGTTCAGCGACGGCAAGTGGGTCGCGTAGGAACCGGTGGCCGAGACGGTGAAATCCACGCCGCCGAGTTGCATCTGCTCGATCGCCTTCGGGTCGTTGCCAAGCTGCCCCGCCGGGAAGATGCGCACCTCATAGCGGCCCTCGGTATATTCCTTGACCTTTTCGGCGAAGACGGTGGCCGCCTGATCGCGCGAGCCGCCCGGATTGTCTGTGTGGCTGAACTTGAGGACGGTCTGCGCCTGCGCGACCCCTGCAAGCACCAGCATCGCCGCAGCCGCGCCCGCCGCCGCCAGCCTGCCAAATGCCTTTTTCATGTTTCCCTCCCTGTTTGAAAAGCAGTCTCTATTGCATTTATTTGCGTATGCGTTATTCAATGCGTTGTCAACGTCTCGATTCACGGATTGAGGGCCTCGCCCGCCCGAACCGCAAGGAAAGTACCCATAGGGATGAAGCACAGTTTTGAGATTGCCGTGTTCGAAGGCGATGGCATCGGGCCCGAGATCATCGCGCCGACGGTCGACATCCTGCGCCGCATGGCTGCGGCTTCCAACACCTATTCCCTGACCTTCACCAATGCGCCAGCCGGGGCCGCCCATTACCGCGAGACAGGCGAATCCCTGCCCGAGACGTCGATGGCGGTGGCGCGGCGGGCGGATGCGATCCTTCTTTCGGCGATGGGCCTGCCCAGCGTACGCTATGCCGACGGCACCGAAATCTCGCCCCAGATCGATCTGCGCAAGGCGCTGGTCCTGTTCGCCGGGGTCCGCCCGGTGACCGTGCGGTCGGGCCAGTTCACCCCCCTCAAGCTGCCCGAGGGCCGCGAGATCGACTTTGTCCTGATCCGCGAAAGCACCGAGGGGCTGTTCTACACGCAGGGCCGCGGCGAGGTGACGCGGGACGAGGCCCGCGAGACATTGCTGATCACGCGCGACATCTCGGAAAAGCTGTTCCGCTTTGCTTTCGCGCTGGCCCGGGCGCGGAAGGAAGCCCGGCGCGGCCCCGGTCGCGTCACCTGTGTCGACAAGGCCAATGTCTTCCGCGCCTTCGCCTTCTTCCGCGAGATTTTCGATGCCGAAGCGGCGAGGCATCCCGATCTGATCGCGGATCATGCCTATGTGGACGCAACCGCGCTCTGGATGGTACAGAAACCCTGGGAGTTCGATGTTCTGGTCACCGAAAACATGTTTGGCGACATCCTGTCCGATCTGGGCGCCGGGTTGATGGGCGGGCTCGGCCTTGCCCCTTCGGCGGATATCGGGCTTGACCATGCGCTGTTTCAACCCTGCCACGGTTCCGCTCCGGATATCGCAGGGAAGGGCGTGGCAAATCCGCTGGCGATGATCCTCTCGGCTGCCATGATGCTTGACTGGCTTGGCCTGCGCCACGACAACCCGGCGATGGTCAGCGATGCCGCGCGCCTGCGCAGCGCCGCCGATCAGGTGGTTGCGGACCGGCGCGTGCTGACCCGCGATCTGGGCGGCACTGCCAGCACCGACGAGGTCGCGCGCGCCGTGCTCGACGCGCTTTTCGTGGCATGACGGGGGCGCAGTCCCTGCGCGTCGCCTGCGTTGGCGCGGGCTACTTCAGCCGCTTTCATTACGAGAGCTGGCGCCGGGAAGACCGGGTCGATCTGGTCGGAGCCTGCAACCGCGATGTCGAGAAGGCCCGCGCGACCGGGCTTCCCGCCTATGGCGATCTTGGCCTCATGCTGGCGGAAACCCGGCCCGACCTTCTGGACATCATCCTGCCACCCGTCGCCCATGCGGCCGCGATCCGCACCGCCCTTGCCGCCGGTATCAGGGCGATGATCTGCCAAAAGCCGTTCTGCACCGATCTGGCCGAAGCCCGCGCCGTAACCGCCGAGGCGGAAGCCCTCGGGGCGACAATCGTCGTGCACGAGAATTTCAGGTTCCAGCCCTGGTACCGTGCGATCAGACGGGCGCTCGACAGCGGCAGCATCGGCCAGGTGCAGCAGGTCACCTTCCGGCTGCGCCCCGGCGATGGTCAGGGACCGCGGGCCTATCTGGACCGCCAGCCCTACTTTCAGCAGATGGAACGCTTCCTGATCCATGAGACCGCCGTGCATTGGGTGGATACGTTCCGCTATCTGCTTGGCGATCCCGTCAGCGTCTATGCCGATCTGCGCCGCGTCAATCCGGTCATCGCGGGCGAGGATGCGGGCTATGTGCTGTTCGAACATCGCGGCGGGGTCCGTGCCCTGTTCGACGGCAACCGCAATCTCGACCATTCGGCCGACAACCTTCGCCGGACGATGGGAGAGGCGCTGGTCGAGGGCAGCGCAGGCACGCTGACGCTGGCGGGCGACGGCGCGGTTCGGTTGCGCCGCTTCGGCCGGCGCGATGACACCGAAATCCTGCCGCCCGACACATGGGACGGCTTTGGCGGCGATTGCGTTCACCGCTTGCAATGCCATGTCGTTTCGGGCCTTCTTGACGGCACGGCACTGGAAAATCGGGCGGTGGACTACCTGAAGGTGATCGAGATCGAAGACGCGATCTACACGTCGGATCAGACGGGCCGGAAAATCACGCTGGAGGACCGTTGAAAGATCAGGATGCAAAGCCCCTGTCCAACACGCAGCGCGCCATACAGGAGTTGCGCGCGCTGATCTTTGAGGGCGAGCTTCCTGCCGGGTCGGATCATCTTGAAAGCGAACTGGCCGAACGGCTTGGCATGTCGCGCACACCGGTGCGCGAGGCGGCGCTGATCCTGGAAAGCCAGGGCCTGCTGGAAATGCGGCCGCGCAAGGGGGTGCGCATCCTGCCGGTTTCGGCCGGCGACATGCGCGAAATCTACGATGTGCTGACCGAACTGGAGGCCCATGCCGCCGAACAGGCGGCAGCGCGGAACTACGGCCCGGCGGAACTTGCAGTGCTGCAAGGCACGATCGACGACATGGACCTTGCGCTGGCGAGGGGCGATCTTGACGCCTGGGCCGAAGCGGACGACCGCTTTCACACGGAACTTGTCCGGCTTGGCGGCAACCACCGGATCATGGCGATCGTCGGCATGATGAGCGATCAGGTTCGCCGCGCCCGTGCGATCACGTTGCGCATCCGTCCGCTCCCGACCAAATCGAACGAAGATCATCGCAACGTGCTGCGCGCGATCAGCGAGGGCGACCAGAAGCGCGCCCGCACCATTCACTCCACCCACCGGCAGGCGGCCAAGGCCGTGCTTCTTGGCCTGCTGGAAACCCATCGACTGGGCCGCATCTGAGGCAGGTTTCGCCAACTGCCCGATCTTTCCGCATCTGCCACGCGTTGACGCCCGTTATTGCGGCAGCGCGCCGGAATGCGAGGAAAAGCGCGCGGACGGCGCTCCACTTCCGCGCTGCTGCGGCGCAGAAACAAGGCGGAAGCTTCTGGACAGCCGCATGAAACGCCTCTCCGTCATCGTCGTGGAAAAGGACCGCGACCGCGCGATCATGATCGTCGACGGGCTTCGCGAGGCGGGGGATTTCGACGTCCGGATCATCGGCGATGACATCGGTCTCGCCCGCAAGATCGCCGATCAGAACCCCGACCTGGTGCTGATCGACGCGGGCAACCCCTCACGCGATGCGCTGGAAGAGCTGACTCTCGCAACCGCACCGATGCAGCGCCCCGTCGCGATGTTCGTCGACGGGAGTGACGGCGCGCTGACCCGGGCGGCCATCGAGGCGGGCGTGTCGGCCTATGTCGTCGACGGCCTGCGGGCAGAGCGGATCAAACCCGTGCTCGACGCCGCCATCGCGCGGTTTCACATGATCCAGAAAATGCGCGCGGAACTTGCGGAAACCCGGCGCGCGCTGGAAGAGCGCAAGGTCATCGACCGCGCGAAGGGCATTCTGATGCGGGCCCGGGGGATCAGCGAGGAAGAGGCCTATGCGATGATGCGCAAGGCGGCGATGGATCAGGGGCGCAAGCTTGCCGATGTGGCGCAGGCGCTGGTGATGGCCGCGGATATGTTGAAATGACCTCCGTGCTGCGCCTTGGCTTCGTGCCGCTGATCGATGCGGCGCCGCTGATCGTGGCCGATGCCCTTGGCTTTGCGGAGGAGGAGGGGCTGGCGCTTGACCTTTATCGCGCGCCAAGCTGGGCCAGTCTGCGCGACAATCTGGTGCTGGGCCAGGTCGAGGCGGCCCACATGCTGTCGCCTGTTCCGGTGGCCATGGCGCTTGGTCTGGGGGGTGCACAATCGCAGCTCGACGCGCTTTCGGTGCTGAATGCGAACGGCAATGTGATCGGTGTGTCACAGCCGCTTGCGGGCAGGATGCGCGACGCAGGGCATGATTTTGCCCTTGATGACGCACGGGCGGCAGGGCTGGCGCTTCTGGCGGCGGCGGGGGAAAGGCTTCGGATCGGCGTGCCCTTCCCCTTCTCGATGCATCACGAACTGGTCCGCTACTGGCTTGACGGCCTTGGCGCGCCGCTGCCCGAGGGGCTTCGGATCGTCACCGTACCGCCGCCGCGCATGGCCGAGGCGCTGGCCGCGGACGAGATCGATGCCTTCTGTGTTGGCGAGCGCGCGTCGGTGCGGTCGGAGGCGGGG
>JAAURK010000172.1 GCA_012032275.1 Tabrizicola sp. | reverse complement strand
CGGCGCTGGAAACGGTCGGGCTGGCCGATCTGGCGCTGCGTCGGGCGGACCGAGTTGTCTGGCGGGCAAAGTCAGCGCGTGGCGATTGCGCGCGCGCTCGTCGGCAGCCCGCGCTTTCTGGTGGCCGACGAACCCTGTGCCTCGCTTGACCCGCAGGCGGGCGAGGAGGTCATGTCGCTTTTCATGTCCCTTGTGAAACGTGAAGGCGTCACGGTTCTCTTCACGTCGCATAACGTGCAGCATGCGCTGTGCTTCGGAGACCGGATCCTGGGCCTGCACGGTGGCCGGCTTGCCATCGACGCGCCCTCGGCCGACGTCACCGCCCTCGACATGGCAAAGCTCTATGGATAGCCCGGCCCGCGCCCTTCCGCACCGCTTCAACCGGCCGGGTGGTATCAGCTTTGTCGGCTATGTCATTGTCGTGCTTGTGATCCTCTGGTCGCTTGAAGGTGCGGGCTGGTCGCTGGACCGCCTGCTTTCCTCGCCGCCGAAGCTTGCCGATTTCTTTTCGCGCGCCTGGCCGCCTTCGACCCACAACCTCGACGGGCTGGCATGGAAGATGGTCGAGACCTTGCAGATTGCGGTGGCCGGGGCGGCGATCGGCATCGTGCTGTCGTTGCCGATCGCGCTTCTGGCCGCGCGAGGTGTGCTGGCGGGGCGCGGCGTCAATCTGGTGGTGCGCGTCATTCTGGGTTTCATCCGCGCGGTGCCGGACCTCGCCTGGGCGCTGGTCTTCGTTGTGGCGGTCGGCCTTGGCCCCTTCGCGGGGATGCTGGCCATTGCCATCGACACCATCGGCTTTTGCGGCCGCTTCTTCGCCGATGACATGGAAAACACCGATCCTGGCCCGGCCGAAGCGCTGACCGCCACGGGGGCGCGGCGCATCGACATCGCGGCAAGTGCGGTGATCCCGGCGGCCCTTCCCGCCTTTGTGTCGACGTCGCTTTTCGGGCTGGAAAAGGCCGTGCGCGCCTCGACCATCCTCGGCCTTGTCGGCGCGGGCGGGATCGGGATCGAGCTGAAGGTGGGATTTGACCTGTTCGATTATCCGACCGCCCTGACCGTGATCCTGATGATCGCGGTCGTGGTGATCGGGGTCGAGCAAATCGGCGCGGTGCTGCGCCAGAAGATCATGGGACCGGGCAGATGAAGACAGACACAGCGCATCACTATTGGGCAACGGAATGGGCGCGGGCGGATGGCACCTCGAAATGGGAGCACCCCGAGCCCGAGGTGATGGCCTTCGCTGCGGGGCTTCCTGCGGGTGCTGCCGTGCTTGATCTCGGCGCCGGGTCGGGCGGCATGCGCTGGCCCTTGCCCGGCAGGGCTTTGCCGTATCAGCACTTGATGCCGCGCCCGAAGGCATCGCCGAAATCGCCCGCATTGCGCAGGCCGAGCGCCTCGCGGTCGACGCGCGGACCGGGATGATGACCGATCTGCCCTTTGAGGACGGGGCCTTTGACCAAGGGCTGTCCTGGAATGTGATCTATCACGGCGATGAGGATGTGCTCCGGGCGACCATTGCCGAGATCGCCCGCGTGCTGAAGCCCGGTGGTCTCTTCCTTTGCACCATGCTCTCGGCCCGCCGCCTGCCGGTCGAGCGCGCCAAGACCCCGGGCCGCGAGATTTCGCGCAACACCTGGGTCTTCGAAGGCGCCGGCGACAAGGTGCATCCGCATTACTTCTGCAACGGGCGCGATCTGCTGGAGCTGTTTTCCGGCTTCGAAGTCTGCCGGCTGGAGGACCGCGAACACGAAACGCCAGGCTCCTGGCACTGGCATCTGGTGTTGGAGCGGTTGTGATGGAGGCGATTGTCATCGAAGGAGCGTCGGTCGTTCTGCCGGACCAGCTGGTTCAGGTTTCGGTGCGGCTGGAAGGGGAGGTGATCTCGGCGCTGGATGGCCCGCGCGATGGCGCGCGCGTCATTGATGCGCGCGGCATGATCCTGGCCCCGGCGATGGTCGACATCCATGGCGATGCGTTCGAGCGGCAGTTGATGCCGCGGCCCGGCGTCATGATCGCGACCGAAGCGGCGCTGCTGGAGACGGACCGGCAACTGGCGGCCAATGGCATCGCCACCGCCTATCACGCCCTGACGCTGGGCTGGGAACCGGGATTGCGCTCGGTCGCCATCGGGCAGGAAGTGCTGGAAAAGCTTGACGCCCTTGGCCCCCGGCTGACGGTTGAAAACCGGGTGCAGCTGCGCTGGGAAACCTTCTGCTTCGAAGCCATGCCACTGATCGATGCCGCACTTGCCGGGCCGTTGCTACCCGCGCTGGCCTTCAACGACCATACGTCGATGGGCGTGCTGCACCCTTCGGTCGCCGTGCAGGATCGCCCGTTTGATCATTCTCCGGATTTTCCCGTGGTCGACATGGGCAGCCCGGAGTTTGCCGCGAAGATGGATGCGCGCGCCGCGCGATCCGGGATGGACCCGGCCGATTTCATCGCGCTGATAGGGCAGATGTGGCAGCGGCGGCCCGAGGTTCCGACGGTGATCGCGGAGGCGGGGCAGAGGGCGGCAGCCGCAGGCGCGCCGATGCTCAGCCATGACGACAGCCAACCCGAAACGCGCGACTTCTTCCGCGCCCATGGTGCCCATATTTCGGAGTTTCCGATGAATGCCAGGGTGGCTCGCGCCGCGCGGGAGGCAGGGGACTGGATCGTGTTTGGCGCCCCCAATGCGGCGCGGGGCGGCAGCCATCTCGGCTCGCCGGGGGCGGCGGGAATGGTGGCGGCGGGCCTTTGCGACATTCTCGCCTCCGATTACTACTATCCCGCGATGCTCACCGCCGTCGCGCGGTTGCAAGCGGACGGGATTGGCGGCCTGGCTGATCTGTGGAAGCTCGTTTCCACCAATCCCGCGGCGGCCCTTGGCCTTGCGGACCGTGGGGCGATCGCACCCGGCCAACGTGCCGACCTCGTGCTTCTGGACTGGCCCGAGGGCCGGACCCCGGTTGTGCGCCACTGCTTCGTCAAGGGCCGCGCGGCCTATGGCGCGATTGCGGCGGGCTAGGACATGACCGATGCGGCGGATCGCTTCGACGGGCTTGCAGAGGCCTATGAGATGCACCGCCCCGGCTATCCCGCTGCCGCGTTCCACGCCCTGCTGCCGGACCTGCGCTGCGCCGCCAGGGTCGCAGTGGACATTGGCGCGGGGCCCGGCAATTCCACCGCATCGCTGCGCGGCGCGCTTGGTCCGGACTGGCGCTACATTGCCATCGAACCGGGCCGCGACATGCGGCGGGTGTTGTCGCGGCGGTTCTCGACAGCGGCCGATCTGCATATCGCGGACGCGACCGCAGAAGACATGAAGCTGCCGGCCGGCTTTGCCGCAATCGTGCTGGCCTGCACCGCGTTTCACTGGTTTGACGCCTGCCGGTTCTATACCGAGGCCGGGCGCGTGCTTGCCCCCGGCGGAGTGCTGGCGCTGATCCGCAACCGGCGCAAGCCCCAGGCCGTGCTGCAAGCCTTTGACCGCTATATCGAACGGCATTCGTCCGAGACGCCGGACCTTGCCCTTCGCGAAACCCGCAAGGAGCCGCCGGTCCGTGATCTTGGCCAGGTGCCGGGCTTCATGGCGCCACGGTCCTGCACCTATGGATGGTCGAACGAGGTTTCAGCGCGGGGGTTGATCGACCTCTATCTGACGCGGTCCACGCTTTGGGGCGTCGTCCGACGCATCGGCCTCTCCCGTGTCATGGCCGATCTGACGGCGATCACTGCCGAAGTCTGCCTGCCCGACGCGCCGATCCGGATCGACTGGGAAACCACCGCAAAATGGGCCCGCAGACGTGCCGATGTCGGCGCGAGGATGCCGGGCAGCCCGCAGACCTGACCATGCAGCCGCCATCGGGCACGAGGCGACGACAATTTGCCGGGAAGATCGCCAGCGCCTGGACCGGAGCGATGCCACTCTACGAACAAAAGAGCAGCAATCGGGTCGCCAAGACCCGCTCTCTTTCTATGATCAGGGGGCCCGCTTGAAGAGGAGTGCCCCGACCATGACCTTCCAAATCAAAGCCCTGCAACAGGATGCGTTCGCGCATCTCTTCGAACTTGATGATGACGAACTCGCCGCTCGAAAGGCGCGCCGACAGATTGTTACCGCGAAGCCTGGCACACCTTGCCGCGTCAGCATGGAGGACGCCGAGGTCGGAGAGACCGTGATCTTGCTCAACTACGAACATCAGCCCGGACAAAGCCCGTTTCAGTCAAGCCACGCCGTCTTTGTCAGGGAAAACGCGCAGCAGGTCCATCTTGCGGTCAACGAGGTGCCGCAGGTCATACGCTCTCGCCTGATTTCCCTGCGATTTTTCGACCAGGATCACATGATGCTCGACGCCGAAGTGGTCGCCGGTGACCGGGTCGCAACCGAAATCGCCAGGGCTTTCGAGAATGACGAGATCGCCTATGCTCATATCCACTATGCAAAACCCGGTTGCTTTGCTGCCACGGCTCATCGGGCCGATTGATGTTGTGACAGCCATGCGGATTTTGCCGCTGATGTGACCAAGGTCCGCATCCCGCGCACCCCGTCCAGCGAACGGTCAAAGCCCGGGCCGACGCGGGCAGGGGGTGCGTTTGCTGGCCGATGCCTGCCAGCGCTGTTTCATGCCGGGCCAGCACGATCTCATGACCTTCGCGATGCAGCTCGCCGCAGGACATGGGCTCGCTGACGTCGGGCCATGGAGTCGACATGGCGACGATGCCATGTCATCGCACCGGTCTGCTCCCGATACGCCTGATGGATCAAATGCCGAAAGCTGATGCCCCACGCCCACGCCTCCGGGGTATCAGGTGGCGCATGGAGGAAGCCATCCGCAGCGGGATCGAAGCGATCATGCCCGCATCGACCGACAGAACCGAGGTGGAGACGGCAATCCGGTTGATCGCCGGAGCGATCGCCGAGGCGGCGCTGGTTCGTGGGTCATCCGCCGACCCGGACGCCGCGGCAGCGTGGCTTTGCGTGTCATTGGAGAGGATGCTCCGGAGACTTGAACGGCGGGACCGGACCTGACCTCTGCCGCGAAAATCGGCACCGCCCTCACGCTCAGTCGCGTCGGTATCCCGTCGTTGCGACGTCCGGTTGCGGCCCGGCAGGCACACACCGCTTCCACGCCATCGCGATGCCAGAGCCGGACGAACCGCTGGGGCAGGCGTCGCGATGCAAGGGCCAGAACGACGCCGAAGAAAGCCGCGCTCGCCGCTCCGATCAGCTGTTTCGGCGTCGCCATGAATACCGCAACGTCAATATGGTCGGCGTTGATGATCCAATACCCGGCGAGGCGGATCAGGGCGGTAACAGCCAGACCGAAGGATCCAGGCCAGCGCGACCAGGCCTCGCGTGGGAGCAGGAGGTGACAGAAGACCACGGGCCGCCCGACGCTGCAGATCGTGTGACCGACAATGAAGGGCATGCCAGGACCGTCGCGAAGCGTGACTTCGCGGATCAGGATGGCACCGCCGACCTAAAGCGGGGCGAGAAAGGGGATCGCCCGGATCAGGGGCCCGGTAACGCTTCCTGGACGCCACTCTCCGATCCCAAGGCGCCAGAAAGAACAGCGTGACCAAGGGGATCAGCTGCCAACCGAGAGGAGGAAACTCTCCCGTCACTCGCGCCACCTTTGCATTTGTTCCTCGCAGAGGATGAAGAAACGCAGTGGGCAGTTCACATCCAATCGTCTGTGGACGCAGCAGGCAGGGGCGGCCCCGACCCCGGGGGTGCTTTGCGCGCCGGTTCAGCCTGCCGCGGTCGCCTCGATCTCGAACAGCAGTCCCGGAACGGCAAGCCGCGTAACGCCCAGGAGGGTCATCGGCGGGGCAGACCGGACCTGCCCGAAACGCATCCCGAGGAGATCGAAATTCTTCAGGGCCTCATCCACGTCGGTGGTGTAGACGCCAAGCCGAATGACGTTGCCAAGATCCATCCCCGCCTTGCCAAGAACGGTCTCCAGATTGTCCAGCGCGAGGCCGATCTGGCCGCGCATGTCGCCGGGATGCTGCGGATTGCCTTCTGCGTCAACGGCCGTCTGGCCCGCGCAGATCAGGTGCGCGCGCTGCCTTCGACAATCTCGGCCTGATTGTAGCCAAGCTTCAGGGACCAGTCCCAGGGGTTTACGGGGGTGCGTTGCATCGTCGGATTCTCCTTGCTGACAGTTGCCAGACCCGCTTAGTTTGAAATGGTGCCATTCCTTGTCACCATAAACGGCACTAAGCCCGGCATGAACATTCGCACCCGCCATGATGCCATCGTGCGCAGTCTCCGCCGCAAGGGGACGTCGACGGTCGATGAACTTGCCGACGAGGTCGGCGCCTCTCGACGTACGGTGCTGCGTGACATCGGCGCGCTGCGCGACCAGGGCTTCGTCATTCATTCCGAGCCGGGCCGTGGTGGCGGGCTGCAACTTGATCCCCAGTCGGTCCAGACGACGGCGCGGCTTGCGGTGACCGAGGTCTTTGCGCTTTTGATCAGTGTGGCGGCAATGCGTGCGGCCGGAAACCTGCCATTCTCGGGGCTGGCAGATTCCGGGCTCGCCAAGATCGAAAAGGCGCTTCCCCCTGAAAAGCTGCGCGATCTGCGCCGGTTTCTGGATTGCCTCCATGTCGGAAAACTGTCGCCGCAGCAGGAGCTTTCTGACATGGCGTCGATCGATCCGGCCCTCTTGCCCGCCTTCGAGACAGCGTTCCTTCAGCGGCTCCACCTGAGATTTCAATACCGCGACGCCAAGGGGCTGCGCACATGTCGCGAGGTTGAGCCGCAGGCCATGCTGATCCTGCCGCCACTTTGGTATCTCGTCGCCTGGGATCCGGCACGCGAGGGGTTCCGGCATTTCCGCATGGACCGGATCAGCGCCCCGGAACCCGTCGAAGGCGCGCGTTTCCGGCCGCGCCATGTGCCGTTCGAAAAGGACGTCTGTCCCTACAGCGCCCTTCTTCGCTGACGGGTTTCGAAACCGCGGCCCGGGCGCAAGGGTGCAAGAGCCACTGCTGCAGGCAGCGCGACCGCCCCGTCGCCTTGCGTCCATGCGTGCAGGGCGATGAAGGGCCAGAAGGTTTCTTTGACCATGTTTTCGCGGAATCGAATGGCGTCGCGGCTTGCCGTCGTTCATCTTACGTTCATCCCGCGCTCCATGTCGCATTCATGTTTCTGTGCCAGGTACAGCCGATTGGCGCGACCGCAGTCGATGATGCGGATTTCCCGGGTAACTCTGATGCACTTCAAGGGCGGCACAAAGGCAGGCGCAGGACTGGTCCCGGAGGAGGGCCTTTCCCGCAGGGCGGCGTTTCCGGTAGCACTGCCTGTGGCGTTCCTGCTCTCCTTCGCGGCATCGCCGCTTCCGGCCCAGACGGCGAGCTTCCGGTCGGTGGATGCCGATGGCGACGGCGTGCTGAGCCTTGACGAACTCGTCGCGCATTTCGGACGCCCGGGCGCGCTGAGGCTTCTTGGATCCATCGACCGCAACGGCGACAGCCGGATCACCATCGAAGAGTTGCGGCGCGGGTCGGCCGAGGACCGCGGGGGTGAAGCGCGCACCGGGAACGAAGATCGCGATGATGACCGGGGCGACGACGATGACGACGATGATGACGATGACGACGATGATGATGATGATGACGACGGCTGATCCCTGCTGGCAAATGCCTGTCCGGCCGCCCGGCGCGAAGTGCAGGCAGTCCAGCGCAGACCAGCCCTGCATTCATCGCCCGTTCATCCACCGCAGCGCCAGAGGTTCATCCGACTGCCGGAAAACGATCATGCCGACCTGCCACATTGAGGGCATCGCAACGCTGACCGAAGGAGACCAGCAGATGACCAGGATGACCCCTCTGACCCCCGCCCTTTGCGAGCTCGCCAAATGGGCCTTCACCACCCGCCGCGTGAACCGCGGCGACGTCCGCGGCCTGTCGACCAGCTTCATGGCGGCGAAAGCCGGGGATCTGATCCTCTGCCAGATCGCCGAGATCGGGCAACACAAGAAGATCCAGCTGGCCGAACGCCGTGTGTCGGAAAGCTATCCCGGCGATCTGGTGGTGCTTTGCCTTGGTGACCGTTACGCTCCGGACCAGTTTCTGGCCAGCGCCGTGATCGATGACGACCTGATCGATCTGGTGGCAGGCGGCGGTGTCGCTGGCCGAGCGGACGCGGCGCATGCCTCCATGGCAGCGCCCACGCGTCTCAAGCCGCTTGGCCTTCTGACCGGAGCGCGGGGACAGATCCTGAACGTCGCCGATTACGCCTTGCCTGCGCTGCCCGCGAACCACGAGGTCACGGTGATCGGCGTCTTCGGCGCGTCGATGAATTCGGGAAAGACCACTGCTGCCTCCAGTCTTGCGCATGGATTGATGCGCGCGGGCTATGCGGTCGCCGGGGTCAAGGCGACCGGAACCGGGGCTTTCGGCGACGTCAACAGCTTCGAGGATGGCGGTGCGCCCGCGCTCGACTTCACCGATGCCGGCATGGCCACTACTTTCCGCATGCCGCTTGGCCGGATCGAGGACGGCTTCGACACGCTCGTCGCCACAGCTGCCGCCCGGGGTGCGGAAATCGTGGTGGTCGAGATCGCCGACGGTGTCTTCCAGCAGGAGACCCGCGCGATCCTGAAATCCTCCCGCATCCGTGACCGGCTGGACGGCATCCTCTTCGCTGCCCCCGATGCGCTCAGCGCGCTTGGCGGCGTCGTGGTGCTTGACCAGTTGGGTCTCGTGCCCTTCGCCATCTCGGGCATGGTGAGTTGCTCTCCGCTTGCCACAGCCGAAGCGGCCGAGGTGACCGGCCTGCCGATCCTGTCGCGCGCGGATCTCTGGTCGCCCGATGTGATCGCGCTGCATGTCGCGCCGCTGATGCGGCACGCAGCCGCAGACGTGGCGGCATGACCCCGCTGCCGCCTTTCGCCACAAGGGACCGCGCGCCGGGCGCGGTC
>JAAURK010000171.1 GCA_012032275.1 Tabrizicola sp. | reverse complement strand
ATGGCGCGCGGGTCAGCGGGGCGAACTGGACGACGGCAACATCCGCGCCCCTGATCGCTGCCAGGACCTCGTCGGCGGTCTTGCAGGTGTGGCGCTCGAAGGCGGCCCCTTGCGCGCGGGCGGCGGCCTCTTCCTTTTCCACGCCGGGGAAGGTGGCATCGGTGACGACGACCCGCTTCATTCCAGCGCCTCCAGCCCGACCGATCTGCGCAGGTCGGGGCTGCGCACATCAAGCTCCTGCCCCGCCAGCGCATCGGCGGCGGGCGTGCAAAGCCAGGCGATGGCCCTCGCGGGTTCTTCTGCGGGGGCGAGGTTTTCGCGCGGAATCTTCGAGACCGGGTTGATCCCGGAAGCGCGGATCGAAACCTGCATGTCGGTATCCACCACACCGGGGGCAAAACCGAAGACGCGGATGCCCTGATCGCCATATTCCAGATGCAGCGACCAGGTCAGCATGGCCAGCCCCGCCTTGCCCGCACAATAGGCGCTCCATCCCTCCTGCGGACGATGCGCCGCGCCGGAAGAGAGGTTGACGATGGTGCCGCCGCCCTTGCCGACCATGTGGCGCAGCGCGGTCTGGGTGGCGTGGAAGGCGGCAATGAGGTTGGTCTCGATGTTCCGGGCCCAATCCTCGGGCGAGACCTCAAGCATCCGGCCGATCGGGCCGATGACGCCTGCGTTGTTGATCAGGATGTCGAAGCCCTGATCGAGAAGCGTGGTCATCGCATCGCGGTCGGTCATGTTGGCATGGTGGCCGGTGGCGACGATGGGGCCAAGCGCGCGCTGGGCGGCGGCGATGTTGGCAGCACTTCGGGCGGTGAAATGCACGGTCGCGCCAGCCTCGGCCAAGGCGCGGACCACCGCAAGCCCGATACCGCGATTGCCGCCGGTGACGAGGGCGGTCTTGCCGGAAAGGGTCAATCTAGGCTCCATTGCTTGGGGAGGAGGAAGGGGAATCCGGTGCGGCTGTCGATGTCGATCTGCATGATCGGCGCCATCGATTCCGACCACTTGGCGTTCACGGGATCGGTTTTCAGATGGTCGATTGTGGCCTGCAGATCGTCCGTTTCGAAATAGCCGAAAAGCGTCAGCCCATGGCGAAAGATATGATAGTTGCGGATGCCCGAGCGGCGCAGCGTCGCATCCATTTCCGGCCAGAGGTCATCGTGGCGCTGCTTGTACTCTTCTTCGCAGCCGGGGCGGACGCCCAGAACCCATGCGTAGGATGCCATTCAAACCTCCGTCAGATAGTCGTGCAGGATCACGCCCGGCACGAGGGTGAAACTGGCTTTCCAGTAAAAGCCGTCAAGCATGTCGATGACCGGCAGCCGGTGGAGCGGGGCCTGCGCATTGGGACGAAGCTCTACCGTGCAGGGGCCGCGCCAGCATTCGGCGACCTCGACGTCGGCCAACTGGCGCGAGGTCAGCTGGCGGATCGCCGGCGTGCCGTCGATATGGTCCAGGGCCTTCAGGTTCAGGTTGGTGGCGAAGGGAAGGATGGCGCCGAGGTCGGAAATGTCGGCGGCGTGCTGCTTGTAGGGCAGGGTGCCGGTGAGGACATCGATGTCGTTGCGTTCCAGTGTCCCGACGATCAGGTCGCCCCGCGCCTCCAGCTTCGGTTGACCAAGCTTCTTCGGCTGGCCATGAACCTCGCGGCCATGGGCGACGCCGATGTCGGAGGAGAGGAAAAGATAGGGCGAATAGGCACCGGTCGCCTTCCCAGGCAACTCGGCGCCGACCATGACATTGACCTCGGCATAGGGGCCAAGCCAGTCGGTATCGTTCATCCTGTAGACATGGATCATCACGATGTCGCCGGTGGCCTGCAGCGGCTCTGGCAGGAGGGAGCGGATCGCGGCGGGATCGGTGCGATAGGTGAGCGTCAGGATCTCGGCGTTGCGGAAGGTGAAGGGGAAGGGCGGCACCATTGGCGCATCAAGCGGGGTGGAGAAGCCCGGCTTGACGATCTCGGCGCGGGTGGTCGGCCATTTCATGCTGCGGGCTCCGGCTTGCCCGAGGCGATGGAGCGGTACATCGCGTCAAGCGTCTCTACCGCGCGCTGGCCGATGATGCCCGGAGCCTCGCTCCGGGTGGCGGTGCCGAGACAGATCTGCGCCAGCCGCTGCGTGGGTTCGATGCAGGCATAGGCGCCCTGGCCTTTCGGGATGTCGAGCACGGTGTCGCGGCCGTCCTTGCGGCGCAGCTCCATCCGTTCGCGCTCCACATCGATCAGCAGCATCCCTTCAGAGCCGAAGATGCGGATATCGACCTGATAGCCGCAATGCTTGGGCACAGTGGACGCGCCGGAGAGGACGGCAGTCGCCCCGTTCGACAGGCGCAGGGTCGCAGCGTCGTACCAATCCACCCCGGCGGGGGATTTGCCCGCAATGGCGTAAACCTCGACCGGGGCCGCATCGACAAGCGCATACATGAGGCCCAGCGCGTGCGAAAGCTGCCCCCAGCCGTAGCCGCCCGCGTTGGCCGGGTCTGCCCAGGTGTCGCGGTTGGGCTGGAACATGTGGTCTTTCGTCTCGATCAACCCTTCGCCGCCAAAGAGGTCTTCGGTCGGGCTGGCCATCTGGCAGACGATGTGGCGCACCTCGCCGATCTGGTGCCGGCGCATGAGGTCAGCGGCCGTCCGGGTGAAATCCTTGAAGTTCCAGCCATAGGGAACAATGATCTGAAGGCCCTTTTCCGCAGCGTTAGAGACGATTTCCCGGGCCTGCACCGCGCTGGTGGCCATCGGCTTGTCGATCAGCACATGCGCGCCCGCCTCCAGCGCGGCCATGGCATGCGCGTGGTGAACCGTGTGGGGAGAGACGATGACGACACCATCCGGACGTTCCGCCAGAAGAAGCTCGCGGTAGTCGGTATAGCCCCTGGCGATGCCGAACCTGTCGGTGATCTCTTTCAGTGCCGCTGGGTCGCGCCGGTTCACGGCGACCAGATCGACCGTGGGATCGGCCAGAAGCGACGGGATGTAGACCTGCGCCCCCCACCATCCCGCGCCAAGGACTGCGATACGCGCCTTACGCACCTGTCACCTCCCGTAGTGCATTGCGGACATTGACCATATGCTGGCGCATGGCGCGCTGGGCCGCGGCGGGATCATGCGCCTGCAGGGCGGAAAGGATCACCTGATGATCCTCCACCGATTGCTGGCGAATGGATTTGCGCTTCTGAAACGCCTGCCGCCCCTGATCGCCAAGCAGTTGCAGAAGCTTGCCAAAGCGCGACAGGAAATCGTTGCCCGAAGCTTCGAGGATCGTCTTGTGAAACTCGACATCGGTATCGTGGAAAAGATCGGCATCCTCCGGATCGGCCACCTGTGCGGCGACGAGGGTGCCAAGGCGGGCAAGTGCCGTCTCGGTCAGCCGCTCGGCGGCGAGGCCCGCGAGCATGGGCTCGAAATGGATGCGGGCGTCGAAAAGCTCTGCCATGTTCTGCGCGTTGAGCGAGACGAAGAAATCCATCGGCGAGAGGAGTTCCTCGGCATTGAGCGCGGTGACATAGACGCCACCGCCGTGGCGGATCTCCAGCACACCAAGGATGGAGAGCGCGCGCAGCGCCTCGCGCACCGTGGGGCGGCTGACGTCAAGCTGATCGGCGAGGTCACGTTCGGCGGGAAGCTTGTCCCCGGCCGACAGATGGCCGGTCTTCACCAGATCGAGGATGCGCTGCACCACAAGCTCGGACACCGCCTTCTTGCCGATCGGATCGGCCAGCGTCTTCACCAGATGCAGGCGGGGCTGCTTCATCGAACCCTCGCAATCAGGCGCGCCGCGGTTTCGCGGATCGTCGGCACCATGACTGACAGGATCAGAAGCACGCCCAGAACGCCGGTCTGGATATGCCCGGTGATATTGGCAAGCGCCATGCCATTGCGCAGGGCCAGCACGATCAGGATCGCGAGGATGGTGCCCGACATGGTGCCCGCCCCCGCCGAAGATGGAGACACCGCCAAGAAGGACCATGGTGATGATGTCAAGCTCGAACCCATTGGCGATATCGCCGCGCACGGCGCCGACGCGGGCGGCGAAGAGAAGCCCGGCGAGCGCGGAGACAACGCCCGAGGCGATGAAGATCCTGGCCTTCACCGCGCGGACGTCAAGGCCCGAATACTCGGCAACGGCCCGGTTGGCACCGATGAAATAGACCTTCCGGCCAAAGGCGGTGCGCTGCAGGATCAGGACGGCGATGGCGGCGAAGACGGCGAAGATCAGGATCGCGAGGGTGACCGGCCCGATCAGGCCCTTCTGACCAAGGGCATCGAACCAGTCCGGAAAGTTGCCGATGCCGCGGTCTTCGACCAGCACCCGGACGAAACCGCGGTAGGCGATCATCGTGGCCAGGGTCACGACCAGCGAGGGAATGCCGAAACCGACGATCCAGAAGGCGTTGAACGCGCCGCAGAGAAAGCCGATGGCAAGGGCCAGCGCCACCGCGCCACCGGCCGGTACGCCCTGCTGGAACATCCAGCCGAAGGCGCAGGCAGAAAGACCCATGACCGAGGCGACGGAAAGATCGATCTCGCCGTTGATGATGACGAATGTCATTACCAGCGCCACGATGATCTTTTCGACCGAAAGCTGGAACATGTTGATCTGGTTTCCGGAAGTCAGGAAGACCGGAGAGTTCCAGGCATTGACGAGGTAGATCAGGATCAGGACGGCAAACAGAAAGCCCTCCCAGCTGCGAAGCGCGGTCATGGGGTGCCTCCCGCCGGTTTGCGGCGCAGAAGACGGCGTATCAGGACGGTGTCGGCGGCGACGGCAAGCAGGATGAGAAGGCCAAGCACCGCCTCACGCCAGAATTCGCTGACAAGCTCCCAGCGGACAAGCGAGGTGTCGATCAGGTCGATCAGCGTTGCGCCGATCAGGACACCCAGCACATTGCCGGAGCCGCCGAAGATGTTGACCCCGCCAACCACCACGGCGCCGACGGATTTGAGCTCCAGCCCGAGGCCCGCAACCACGGTGATATTGCCGAAGCGGGAGAGAAACATGAACCCGGCAAGACCGGCGAGCGCGCCGGAGATGACGAAGGCCTGAAAGATCGTCCGCCCCGCATTGATGCCCGCGAAGGCCGCCGCATCGGGGTTGGAGCCGATGGCATAGAACTGCCGCCCGGCACGCAGCCGCGTCAGAAAGAGGTGCGCGCCAAGCACGACCAGGATCGAGATGACGACGATCCAGCGGATCTGCAGGTCGCCCACCGCAAAGGCGTTCTGGGTGGCGAAGTTCGGAAGCCAGGGCGGCAGGCGGTCGGTGGTGATGGAGGATCCGTCCGATGACTGGACGAGGATCGAGCGGAAGATGGCCAGCGTCGCCAGTGTCACGATGATCGATGGCAGGCGGAAGCGGGCGACGAGAAAGCCGTTCACCGCGCCGAAAAGGGCACCGATCACCATGGCCAGAAGCGGGACGAGGACAGGGGGCAGGCCGGGGTAGGCGATCAGGATGCCGCCGGTGAAATAGGCGGTGCAGCCGACAACCGATCCGATGGAGAGGTCGATGTTGCGGGTCAGTACCACGAAGGCCTGCCCGACGGCGATGAGGGCGATCACCGCGACCGAGCCGGAGATGCGGTTGAACAGGCGCGCGTTCAGATAGCCGTCGATCTGGCTGGCGAAGAAGAGGACGGTGGCGACGAACACCGCAAGCAGGACGAGAATGCGCAAGGTGGAAAGCGGAATGCGCATCAGGCCACCTTTGCCGCGACGGCAAGCGCCATGACGGCCTCGTCGGTTGCGTCTTCCCCGGCGAATTCGCCGACGATGCGGCCTTCGCGCATCACGATCACCCGGTCGGCAAGCGACAGCACCTCTGGCAGGTCGGAGGAGATGATCATGATGGCGACCCCTTCGGCGGCGAGGCTGCGCAGAATCTGATGCACCTCGGCCTTGGCGCCGATGTCGATGCCACGGGTCGGCTCATCCACGATGAGGAGGCGCGGCTTGGTGTTCAGCCATTTCGCCAGCATCACCTTCTGCTGATTGCCGCCGGACAGCGTGCCGACCGGCACCGTCAGCGTGGCGGCCTTGATGTTGAGCCGGTCGCGGAATGCCCGCGCATCGGTCAGCTCGCGCAGCCGGTCGAGCCAGCCAAGCGTGCCGGTGTATTTCGGCAGCATGGCCAGGGTGATGTTCGGCGTGATGCCCTCGGAAAGCGCGAGGCCAAGCTTGCGGCGATCCTCCGAGACATAGGCGATGCCAAGTGCCTGCGCCTGTGCGGGACCGGTGATGCTCACCTCCTGCCCGGCAAGGATGATCCTGCCGGCGTCGGCGGGTTCGACACCGAAAAGCGCGAGCCCGACATCGGTGCGCCGCGCCCCGACAAGGCCCGAGAAACAGACGATCTCTCCCCTCGACACGGTGAAGGACACATCGCGAAAGGCGCCGGTTCTGGCGAGGCCGGTGACGGACAGGAGGGTCTCCCCCGTTGCCTTCGACGCCTCGCGCGCGAAACGCCCTGCCATGTCGCGGCCGACCATTTCGGCGATCATCGATGCTTGCGTGACCTCCGCCACCGGACGGGTGGAGATGTGCTTGCCGTCGCGCATCACGGTGACCGTATCGGCAAGGGCGAAGATCTCTTCCAGCCGGTGCGAGATGTAAAGCACCGCAACGCCCTGATCGCGCAGGTTGCGGGCGATGCCGAAAAGGCGCCTGACCTCGTGATCAGAGAGCGAGGCAGAGGGTTCGTCCATGATCAGCACGCGAACGTTGAGCGAGATGGCGCGGGCGATTTCCACGGTCTGCTGCTCGGCAAGGGTCAGCTCGGATGCGGGGCGGCGCGGATCAAGGCTGACGCCCAGACGGGCGATCATTTCCGCCGCCTCGCCGTGCATCCTGGACCAGTTGATGATTGCGGGGCGGTTCTGATGGCTGATGAAGATGTTCTCGGCCACGCTCAGGTCGGGAAAGACCATTGGCTCCTGATAGATCGCGGCCACCCCGGCGCGCTGCGCGGCACCGGTTCCGGGGAAGGTAACGGGCTGGCCGTCAAGCAGCATTTCGCCCGTATCGGGCTGATGGATGCCGGTCATCGTCTTGATCAGCGTCGATTTTCCGGCGCCGTTCTCGCCAACCAGCGCATGGATACGGCCTGCTTCAAGTTCCAGCGAAAAGCCCGAAAGCGCCGCAGTTCCACCGAAGCTTTTCCCGATGTCGCGCATGTGAAGGATGGGGGGCATTCCGGTCTCCGGCAGGGAACAGATGGCCAGCCCCCGGGAGTGGAGGGCTGGCACCGTGAAGCAAGAGCGGGTGTTACTTCGCTTCGGCTTCGACGTTGTCCTTGTTGTAGACGGTGAACGGCCCCATCAGGATGCGCTTGGCACCGGGACGGCCGGGATCTTCCTCGATCGTGTAGTCACCCATGCGGCCGGCAGTGAAGGTTTCGCCGACAGCGCCGGTGATCTTGCCGGTGCCAAGCATGTAGGAGGTGTAATAGGTCAGATACCCGAGATCGACGAAGGACCAGAGCGCGAATTCAGGAGCGCAGCCGTTCAGGGTGTAGCTGACCATCTCGGCCGGCAGACCAAGGCCCGAGACCTTGACCTTGTCGCAAAGACCTTCGTCCTGCATCGCCTTGGCCGAGGCCTGGATGCCGACCGTGGTGGGCGACATGATCAGCTTCAGGTTCGGGTGGCTGTCCACCAGCGCCAGCGCGCGGTTGTAGCTGACTTCGGACTGGTCATCGCCATAAACGGTATCAACCAGCTTGATCCCGGCATATTTCGGGTCTTTCAGCGCCTCTTCCATCGCCGCGATCCAAGCGTTCTGGTTGGCGGCATCGGGGGTGGCCGATAGCACCGCGAACTCGCCCTCACCCCCCATGATCGACAGCGCCATATCGGCCATCACCACACCGATGGAGCCGAAATCGACCTGCGCCACGAAGACCGTCTCTCCGGTGCCGTTCGGGATCGGGCTGTCCCAGGTCACCACCTTGGTGCCAGCGGCCTGTGCCGCCTCTGCCGCCGGGGCGATCTGGTCGCCCGCATTGTTCGACAGCATGACGACGTTCTGCCCCTGCGAGGTGGATGTGGTCATGATCTCGATCTGGCCCGCGACCGAATTCTCTGGCGTCGGGCCGGTGAACAGCAGCGTGCCCGTGTTGCCAAGCTCTGCATGCGCCTCTTCCGCACCGCGGTTGGCCTGATCAAAAGGCAGGATGCCCAGGAACTTCGGCAACAGAACCATGTTCACGGTGCCGCCCTTTTCGGCGACCATGGTTTCGGCGGTTGCCAGCGTTCCGAACAGCGCCGCACAGAGCGCAAGGCTGGATACAGTCAGAAGTTTCATGGAAAGACGTCCTCCCGGATTTTGCTTTGTTGGGCCGGACAAGCTCCTCCGCTCCGGCTGGGCAAATATTGGCCTGACCACTTGCCCGATTGCAACCGTTTTCTAGACCTCTTTCGCCGCAAACCGCGCCGCGTCGCGGCAATGCGTCGGCAGAATGTGCCGAAAAGACTTGCCAAAACGGAAAAATCCGGCACTCATTCCAAAGTGGTAAGGCCAATTATTCGGATTGAGAGGGTGCGATGAAACTGTCCGTCACCTCATGGTCGTTTCCGGCCTGCACGCTGGGGGAAAGCTGGGCGATTGCGCAGGCGCTCGGGTTTCAGGCGATGGACCTCGGGCTTTTGCATGGCGCTGCACTCAAGCGGGGCCGAATCGTTGCCGATCCCGAGGGCGCGGCCGGCGATGTCGCAGCGCTTGGGATCGGCATGTCGAACCTTTACTGGCTGTTTGGCGCAGACATTGCCGAAAATGCCGTGACTGACCCGAAGGCCCGCGACAGGAACGCCGTCGAGTTCGAACGCGTCAGCCGCTTTGCCACCGCGCTCGATTGCCCGACGGTCTTCGTGCTGCCCGGCATCCAGGCCCCCGGCGTGACCCGGCAGGCGGCGACGGTAGCGGCGA
>JAAURK010000170.1 GCA_012032275.1 Tabrizicola sp. | reverse complement strand
GCATCGATTCCATCGCCCGCATGCCGGCCATGCGCGGCCGTGAACACTTCGATGATCGCAGCGCTTTCCGCATGCGGCCGCATGGAGAGAAGCACCCCTTCGTCCCGCCAGTCCATCGCGCGACTATCCAGCGCAAGGAGGCGGGGCGCAACTCAATCCGACAGCCCGTCCTGATCCAGCAGGGTCCGCCCCTGCCGGTCCTCCAGCTCGATCACCCAGAGGTCGGGGTCGCGTGCCCGGGTCCGGACCAGCAAGGCGTCCACCTCCGCCTCCACCCCCTCCGACAGAAGGATCCAGGCCCGCGCGCCGGTCATCAGGTCGGACCGCCGTTCATAGGCGCGTGCCGTGCCGTCCAGCATGGCTACCTTGACCACCACCGCGCCCGCTTCGGCATCGCCCTTCGCGGTGACATAGGCCGGAACATCCGCCAGCCGCAGCCGGGTCAGATAGGCAGACACCCAGACCCCCGTAGCCAGACGAGCCGTCATCGAGCTTGCTCTTTTCTCAAATACTCCCGCCGGAGGCAGCGCCCTTGCAACCTGCACCCGCGCTTCAGGACAGAGCCAAATTCCTTCGAAGGAATTTGCCCGAATTCTTCGAAGAATTCGGCCCCCTCAGGCATCGCCGTCCTTGAAATCCAGCCCCATCTCGGAATAGCGCTCGGGCTCGTCCAGCCAGTTCGGCCGCACCTTCACCTGCAGGAAGAGATGCACCGTGCGGCCCAGGAACTCCGCGATTTCCGCCCGCGCCGCCTGGCCGACGCTCTTGATCGTCTCGCCCTTGTTGCCAAGGACGATCCCCTTGTGCCCATCCCGTGCGACATAGACGATCTGGTCGATCCGGGTCGTGCCATCGGGCTTGTCTTCCCACTTCTCGGTCTCCACTGTCAGCTGATAGGGGAGCTCTTCATGCAGCCGCAGCGTCAGCTTCTCGCGCGTCATTTCGGCGGCGATCATCCGCATCGGCAGATCGGCGATCTGGTCTTCGGGATAGAACCACGGGCCTTCGGGAAGCTCGGCCGCCAGCCAGGCGCGCAGATCGGCCACCCCATAGCCTTTTTCGGCGCTGATCATGAAGGTCTTGCGGAACGGAAAGGCCTCGTTCAGCCTTTCGGTCAGCGCCAGCAGCGTCTCGGCCTTCACGCGGTCGATCTTGTTGATGGCCAGCGCCACCGGCTGACCCTTCGGCATCTCGTCCTTGAGCCGGTCGATGATCGCCTGCACGCCCTCGGTCAGGCCGCGATGCGCCTCGATCAAGAGCACGATCACATCCGCATCCGAAGCCCCGCCCCAGGCCGCCTTGACCATCGCGCGGTCCAGCCGGCGGCGGGGGCGGAACAGGCCGGGGGTGTCCACAAAGACGATCTGCGCCTGCCCCTCCATCGCGACACCGCGGATCCTTGTCCGCGTGGTCTGCACCTTGTGCGTGACGATCGAGACCTTCGCCCCGACCATCCTGTTGAGCAGCGTGGACTTCCCGGCATTCGGCTCGCCGATCAGGGCCACGAATCCGGCGCGGGTGGTATCGGTCATGGGGCAGCCTCCAGCCGCGTCAGCAATGCCTTTGCAGCCTGCTGTTCGGCAATGCGTTTCGATCCGGCCTGTGCTGCCTCTGCCTCACCGTTTTCCAATGTCACCTCAACCGTGAACAGCGGCTGGTGATCGGGGCCGGTGCGGCCGGCTTCGGTGTAAGTCGGCGGGGCCATGCCGCGGGCCTGCGCCCATTCCTGCAACGCCGTCTTGGCATCGCGGGCGTCGGCATCGACCGCGCCGATCCGGCCGCCCCAGAGCCGCAGGATCACCGCCTTCGCCGCCTCGAAACCTGCATCGAGATAGACCGCCGCAATCACCGCCTCTAGTGCGTCACCAAGCAGCGCCTCCTTGCGCCGCCCGCCTGACAGCATCTCGGACCGGCCAAGCTTCAACGCGTCGCCAAGGCCGATCCCGCGCGCGACATCGGCGCAGGTCTCCTTGCGCACCAGCGCATTGAAGCGCGGGGCAAGCTGGCCCTCGGTCGCGCCCGGATCAGCCGAAAGCAGCGCTTCGGCCATCACGAGGCCTAGAACCCGGTCACCAAGAAATTCCAGGCGCTGGTTGTCAGGGCGGGTCGGGCTGGAAATCGAGGCATGGGTGACGGCCCGCTGCAAAAGCTCGGGGCTCTGGAAGCCATGCCCGATCCGGCCTTCGAAGGCCTTGAGGTCGGCTGACAGCCTCACTCCACCGCCTTGAAGTAACGGTCCGCCCGCCAGGTCCAGAAATACAGCATCGAGGTGCCGGCCGAGGAGAACATGATCCGGTCTGCGCGTCCGATCAGGTATTCCGCCGGAACGAACCCGACACCGCCGCCAGCCTGCGGATACCGGCTGTCCTGCGAATTGTCGCGGTTGTCACCCATGAAGAAGTAATGGCCCTCGGGCACCGTGAAGACATCCGTATTGTCGCCATAGCCGCTGTCATCGATGTTCAGCACATGGTGCTTGCGGCCCTCCGGCAGCGTCTCGACATAGCGGGAACGCTTGCAGATCGCGCCTTCGCCGACAGCGCCGCCTTCGCAGCGCGGGCGGTTGCGCATCGGTCCCTGAGGCTCGTTCACCTCTTCGAACACGCCCGCCGGTTCCTGCGGGGCAACGACGCCGTTGATGTAAAGCAGACCATCCTTCATCTGGATCTTGTCGCCGGGAAGACCAATCAGCCGCTTGATCATGTCACTGCCGTTGACCGGGTGGCGAAAGACGATGACATCGCCGCGTACAGGGTCGCTTGCCAGGATCCTGCCCTCGAACGGGCACATCGCAAACGGGCAGGAATAGCGCGAATAGCCGTAGGCCATCTTGTTGACGAACAGAAAGTCGCCGATCAGCAGCGTGTCCTTCATGGATTCGGACGGTATCCAGAAGGGCTGGAAGAACAGGGTCCGGAACACGCCCGCAATGAGAAGCGCATAGACGACGGTCTTTATTGTCTCGACGATGCCGCCGTCGCTTTTGGTGCCAGATGCCATGCTGTCCTGCCCGATCGATTTGGGGCTACATGCGCGCGGGGGCATGCTAAGTCAAGCGCGCCCCGGTTCCATTGCCGTGATCGGCCGGGCTTCGATCACCACGAAAGCCTGCGCCCAGGGATGATCGTCGGTGAGGGTGACATGGATGACGGCCTCATGTCCCGCTGGTGTCATGGCGCGCAGCCGCTCTGCCGCCCAGCCGGTCACGTGCATGACCGGTTGGCCAGTGCGCAGATTGGTGACCGCCATGTCCTTCCAGGCAATGCCCATCCGCAGACCCGTGCCAAGCGCCTTGGAGCAGGCCTCCTTCGCGGCCCAGCGCTTGGCGTAGGTCGCGGCAATGGCGCGGGGGCGGCCCTCGGCCTTGCGCTGTTCGCGGGGGGTGAAGACGCGGTCGCGGAACCGGTCACCAAAGCGGGCCAGCGTCGCCTCGATCCGTTCGATGTTGCAAAGATCGGTGCCGATACCGAGGATCATCCCGCCCCGAACCATCCACAAGGGCGCCAGACCTTCTCATCGACGCGTGCGAGATCGCCCGAAGGAACCCTCCCGACATTCGCGTCGGGTTCCCGCGTCACGATGCCATCCCGCGGGCCGCGTCGATCCGACGGCGCATTTCCTCGATCGCGGGACCAAGACCGCGGAAGATTGCCTCTCCGATCAGGAAATGGCCGATGTTGAGCTCGACCAGTTCCGGTATCGCCGCGATCGGCTCGACATTCTCGTAAGTCAGCCCATGGCCCGCGTGCACCTCAAGCCCGGCCGCTGCCGCAAGCTCGGCCCCGGCGCGGAGGCCCGCAAGCTCGCGTTCGGCCAATGCGTCATGGCCTTCCGCCAGAAGTTCGGAGTAAAGCCCGGTGTGAAGCTCGACCACCGCGGCGCCGATCCGGGCCGAAGCTTCGATCTGGCGCGGATCGTGGTTGATGAACATGCTGACCCGGCAGCCTGCCGCACGCAGGGGCGCGATGTAATCGGTCAGGCGGTTCTGGTCCGCGGCCACGTCAAGCCCGCCCTCCGTCGTCCGCTCCTCGCGCTTTTCGGGCACGAGGCAGACGGCATGGGGCTTGTGGCGCAGCGCGATGGCCTGCATCTCCGCCGTCGCCGCGCATTCGAAATTCAGCGGAACCGACAGCGCGGCCATCAGCGCCTCGATATCGTCGTCGCGGATGTGGCGACGGTCCTCCCGCAGATGGGCGGTGATGCCATCGGCGCCTGCAGCCTCTGCCAGCAGCGCCGCGCGGAGGGGATCGGGCCAGGCAGAGCCCCGCGCATTGCGCACCGTGGCCACATGATCGACGTTCATGCCAAGACGGATGCGGCGATGGCCATGGAGGGGGGGTGTCATGTCGGGCCTCGGATCTTCGGACTGCGCTATGCAGGAAACCTATGCGGTTCCGTGGCCGTCGTCACCCCCAAGGCTGCTTTCGCGGTCTCCCTTGCGCTTGACGCGCGCGGCGGCATCGGAAAGCGCCTCTTTCAGCGACCGGCGGCGGTCACTGCGTTCCTTTGCCTTGGCCGCACGGGCCTTCTGATAGGCCTCGACCAGCGGAATGGTCACATAATAGGAGGCGAGGCTGATCACGACGGCCGGGCCCAGCGCCCCGATGAAATAGGGCCAGTAGATGTCGTGCCAGAACTGGATCAGCCCGTCCCAGCGCGTCACATCCGAGGTGAACATGGCCTTGAAATTGAACCACAGATCGCCACCAGCCTGTTCGGTCGCCGATTTGATGTAGAACCAGCTGAGCGGTCTTTCGATGCCGAGGATCCAGTGGCCAAGCGTCATTGCCAGAACGGCGAAGAAGGGCGTCGTGACCGGATTCGTGTTGAACGTGGCAAGCAGGGCCGCAAGCAGGTTGCCGTTGATCGCCCGGCTGGCAAGCCAGGCCGCCACGAACTGCATCCCCGGCAAGGGCAGGAACCCGATCAGCGAGCCTGCAAAGACCCCGCGGGCAATGCGATGCGGTTGGTCCGGCAGGCGGCGCATGCGGTGGATGACATAACGGGTCGCGCGCTTGAAGCCACCCTTGGGGTAGATCATCTCCCGCAACCAGGCCAGCCAGCCGATGCGATCTCTGCGCTTGAAAACCAACTCGATACCTTCCCGCCCGGTCATACGGGCCAATGCCTTACGGCTTACGCGACAGATCCCGATGCCGTGCTATCTGGGCCACATCCGTCTCGGCCTCGAGCGCGGTCATGACCATATGCAGATGTTCGACATCCCTCAGGTCAACGTCAACAATAAGGCGGTAAAAGTCCGGTTTTCTGTCGATGAATGTCAAATCAGAGATATTGGCCTTTTGTTCCCCGATCAAGGTGCAGATCCGGCCAAGAACCCCCGCGTCGTTGGATATGGTGATGTCGAGGCTGACGGTATGCACAGGGGCATGCCGTCCGCTGTGCCAGCGCAGGTCGATCCAGCGCGAGGTCTGCTCCTCGAACTCCTCCAGCGCCGGGCAGTCGATGGCATGGACGACCACGCCCTGGCCGCGATAGGTGATGCCGACGATGCGCTCTCCGGGAACCGGCTGGCAGCAGGGCGCGCGGCGGAAATCCTGGTCGGCGGTCAGGCCGATCAGCGGCTGCTTGGCGTCGACTTCATCGGCAACCGCCTGCGCAAGTTCGGGATAAAGCGTCTCGACCACCCGGCGCGCCGTAAGTTCGGCCGAGCCGAGCCGGGCCAGAAGATCGCTTTCATCCGAGAGGCCGAGCATCTTCGCCGCTGTGCGCAGCGCCTTGTCGGAGGATTTCTTGCCGATGTGATCGAAGGCCGCCCGGGCCAGTTCGGCACCAAGCTTGACGAACCGACCCCGGTCCTCTTCGCGCAAGCTGCGCCGGATCGCGGCCTTGGCCCGCCCCGTCGTCACGATATCGATCCAGCTGGTCTGCGGACGCTGGCCCTCTGCGGTGATGATCTCGACCGACTGGCCGTTCTTCAACCTCGTCCAGAGCGCACCCGGATGCCGTCGATCTTGGCGGAAACGCAGGAATTTCCGATCCGCGTATGGATGGCATAGGCGTAGTCCAATGGCGTGGCCCCGCGCGGCAGTTGGATCACGTCTCCCTTCGGAGTGAAGCAGAAGACCTGGTCAGAATACATCTCGAGTTTGACATTCTCGAGAAACTCATCGTGATCGCCTTCGTCCAGCCGCTCGGTCAGGGAGGCAATCCAGCGTGCAGGATCGACGGCGAATGGGTTCTGCGCGCGCACGCCCTCGCGGTACGACCAATGCGCGGCCACCCCCGCTTCGGCCACCTCGTGCATTTCCTGGGTACGGATCTGCACCTCGACGCGCTTGCCGTCGCGGCCCGACACGGTGGTGTGGATCGACCGGTAGCCGTTGGTCTTGGGCTGGCTGATGTAATCCTTGAACCGGCCCGGAACCGCGCGCCAGCGCTGGTGGATCACACCCAGAATGCGGTAGCAGTCAGCCACCGAATGGCAGATGATGCGAAAGCCGTAGATGTCCGACAGGCGCGAGAAGGCAAGATCCTTCTCCTGCATCTTGCGCCAGATCGAATGCGGCTTCTTGGCGCGGCCGAAGACATCGGCATCGATCAGCGCCTTTTCCAGTTCGTGCCGTATGTCGCCCGTGATCTTGTGGACGACGTCGCCGGTTTCGCGCTGAAGCGTCAGGAACCGCCGCATGATCGAATTGCGCGCCTCGGGGTTCAGCACCTTGAAGGACAGATCCTCCAGCTCCTCGCGCATCCACTGCATGCCCATCCGGCCCGCCAGCGGCGCGAAGATCTCCATCGTCTCGCGCGCCTTCTGCGCCTGCTTCTCCGCGCTCATCGACTTGATCGTGCGCATGTTGTGCAGCCGGTCGCCAAGCTTCACCAGGATCACCCGCAGATCCTTCGACATCGCCATGAAGAGCTTGCGGAAATTCTCTGCCTGCTGGCTTTCGGTCGACGACAGCTGCAGATTGGTCAGCTTGGTCACGCCATCGACCAGTTCGGCGATCTCTTCGCCGAAAAGGCCCGCAATCTCGGTATAGGTGGAGCGTGTGTCCTCGATCGTGTCATGCAGAAGCGCGGTCACGATGGTGGCATCGTCAAGCCGCTGTTCGGTGAGGATCGCGGCGACGGCTACGGGATGGGTGAAGTAGGCTCGCCCGATTTGCGGACCTGACCGGCGTGCATCTTGAAGCCATAGCCATAGGCCCGGCGGATCAGATCGGCATTGCAACGCGGATTGTAGTTGTGGACAAGGGCGATGAGGTCTTCGACGTCGATCATCACCGCCCCGCTTGCGGGCCTCCCGGCCCCGATTAAAGCTCGCCCTGCGCTTCCATCAGCGCGCGAAGCAGCTTTTCTTCCGACATGTCATCGACCATGGGGCGGTCCATCTCTCCGCCCATCAGCAGCGCCATCTGGTCTTCCTCGGGCTCGTCCACCTCGATCTGCGTCTGATGGCTTTCGATCATCCGCTCGCGCAGGCTGTCGGCCGACTGCGTCTCGTCGGCGATTTCGCGCAGCGAGACCACGGGATCCTTGTCATTGTCGCGGTCTATCGTCAGCGGCGAGCCGGACTGGATCTCCCGTGCCCGATGGGCGGCGAGCATCACCAGTTCGAACCGGTTCGGAACCTTGTCAACGCAATCTTCGACCGTCACGCGGGCCATGGGCTACTCCACTCCGGATGGCTTCGTTGGAAGTGGCCTATGTAAGCGCTTGAATAATCCTTGACAAGCGTTGAATCGCAGCAAATCAAAGCGGTTTCACGGCGTCGCGATCTGCAGCGGGCAGCGCCTTCAGCATCTGGCGGACGGTCAGGCCGGTGCGGGGATGCACCCATCTCGGGGCGACATCGGCCAATGGGACAAGGACAAAGCTGCGGTCCTGCAAGCGGGGATGCGGCAGGATCACCCGGTCCGGCTCGGCGCGCAGTTGCGCGTCGGGTGCCAGGTTCCGCCACCGGTCCAGCGTCGCCGCGTCGGGCAGAACCGAATCGCCCACCGCCAGCAGATCGATGTCCAGCGTCCGCATGCCCCAGCGCTGCGTCCGCTCACGCCCGAAACGGGCTTCAACCGCATGAAGACGCTGCATAATTGACGCCGCGTCAACTTCCGGACCGGCAATAATCCGCGCGGCGGCATTCACGTAATCCGGCCCGGCTCCGGCGGGAAAGCAGGGCGTGGCGTAGAACCGACTAACCTTTGGAACCTGAAAGCCTTCTTCGACCAAGGCTACGATGGCCGCTGCCAGCGTGGCCTGCGGACCTTCGCCCGCAAATGGCAGATTGGCGCCGAGCGCAATCAGAACGGGTGTATTTTCTTTGCCATGCACGCTGTTTTTCCGATACTGGCCTTGCGCGCGGCAATTTCGGCTGATATTCAACAGAGGTTGCCCAATGGACGCCTCTACACCAGGCGGGTCAGCGGCGAAAGTTCGATTGGTGCGACTTGATTTCGAGGGGACTCTAAATGTTTTACAAGGACGAACGGCTCGCGCTGTTCATCGATGGATCAAATCTCTATGCGGCGGCAAAAGCGCTTGGGTTTGACATCGACTACAAGCTTCTGCGGATGGAGTTCATGCGCCGTGGCAAGCTTCTCCGCGCCTTCTATTACACGGCGCTGCTAGAGAATGATGACTACTCGCCGATCCGCCCGCTGGTGGATTGGCTGCACTACAACGGCTTCACCATGCGCACGAAGCCCGCAAAGGAATACACCGACAGCCAGGGTCGGCGGAAGGTCAAGGGCAACATGGATATCGAGCTGTGCGTCGATGCCATGGAGCTTGCGGCGCGGGTCGATCACATCGTCCTCTTCTCGGGCGATGGCGATTTCCGGCCGTTGGTGGAAAGCCTGCAACGTCAAGGGGTTCGGGTGTCGGTCGTGTCCACGATCCGCAGCCAGCCGCCGATGATCGCGGACGAGCTGCGGCGCCAGGCGGACAATTTCATCGAACTTGACGAATTGCGTGATGTGATCGGTCGCCCGCCGCGCGAGCCGCGCCCGGC
>JAAURK010000169.1 GCA_012032275.1 Tabrizicola sp. | reverse complement strand
ATCGCGGCCAACGCCGGAACCGCCGGGCTGTGGGCTGGTTCCGCGACATAGAGATTGATCTTCATCCAGCCCAGATCGGGCAGGCTGCCGCCATGCGAGACAGGTTCCAGGTAGGGCGGCTCTGATCCGGCCAGCATCGCGTTGACGGCGAGGTCGGCTGCCACCGTCGCCTCGATGGTGCGGGTGGAGGTGCTGTCCACCGCCATCACCCAGGAGAGCGCCGCCGCATCCAGCGCGGCCATTGCCTTCCGGCGAAACCCGCAGACCGGTTCGAACGCAAGCTTCAGCGGCCGCGCTTTCCAGGCTACACCCTCCTTCGCGCCGAACCAGACCAGAGGCAGCTCCGCCAGCATCTCGCCATCCGGTCCGCCTTCATCCTCGGTCGTCAGGATCACGTCGCAGTCGCCCCGCGCGAACTGCTCTTTCAGAACCTCGGTGAAAGATGAAAGCAGCGTGACCTTCATGCGCGGATACTCGCGCGCGAACATCTGCAAGACCTGCGGGATGACAGGGTAGACGATGTCATGCGGCACGCCGAGCACGATCTCGCCCTCATGCGCATCGGTTGTCAGCCGCTGGAACGCCTCGTCGTTCAGGGCCAGCATCCGCCGGGCATAGCCCAGAAGCTGTTCCCCCGCCGCCGTCAGGCCAAGCTTGCGGCCGCGGCGGTCCAGAAGCTCGACCCCGAGCATGTCCTCCAACCGCTTGATCTGCATCGATACGGCCGACTGGGTCAGGTTCAGAAACCCCGAGGCGCGCGTCACCCCACCCGCATCGGCCACGGCAACGAAGGACCGCAGCGTGGTCATGTCAAGATTGCGCGGCATATCAATCCTTGTGATCCCGGCGGGAGGAGCATTCTCATTCGCACTGAACCTGATTTCGCGACAAGCATCAAGGAACCTGATGAAGGCACCGCGAAGCATCGCCATCCGGCATGGTTCAGCGCCGCGCAAGGCGCGGGCAGCCCCCTGCCCCGCACCTGTGGCCGCCACCGGGCCCGGCTGATCAGGGTCAGCCCGGCAAAACCTCGCGTTTTCCGACCGAAACGCTTGAAATCGGGCGCAAGGCTGCCGATATTCACCAGACGTGGTCACGCCGGTTCCCCGGCGTTGCCCTTAGGGACAACATCGGAGGCTTCACATGGCTCAGTATGAAACGATCCGGTCGGCAGGCGTAGGCGCCCGTTCCGCCCAGATTGACGAAGGGCTTCGCGCCCATATGAACAAGGTCTACGGACTGATGTCCGTGGCGATGGTCGTGACGGCGGGTGTCGCCTGGGCGGTCGGTACGTCTGACCAACTGCTCTCGATCTTCCGCAATCCGGTCACGTTACAGCCGAATATCCTTGGCTGGGTGGTCATGTTCGCGCCCCTGGCGATGGTCTTCGCCTTCGGCGCGCTGATCAACCGGATGTCCGCGGCCGCGGCTCAGGTCTTCTTCTACGGCTTTGCTGCCGTGATGGGCCTGTCGCTGGCCTGGATCTTCAAGGCTTTCACCGACACGTCGATCGCGCAGACTTTCCTCATCACCGCGATCGCCTTCGCGGGCCTGTCGCTTTATGGTTACGTGACCAAGCGTGACCTGTCTGGCATGGGCACGTTCCTGATCATGGGTCTGATTGGCCTCATCGTCGCGATGGTGGTGAACCTGTTCCTCGCCTCCTCTGCGCTGGCCTTTGCAATCTCGGTCATCGGCGTGCTGATCTTTGCGGGTCTGACGGCCTATGACACGCAGAACATCAAGAACACCTATGTCCAGCATGCGGCTGCGATGGATCAGGAATGGCTCGGCAAGGCGGCGATCATGGGCGCGCTGAACCTCTACCTCGATTTCATCAATCTCTTCATGTTCCTGCTTCAGTTCATGGGAAACCGGGAATAAGACGCGACGACATCCTGCGGGAAGGGCCGGTCATCCGACCGGCCCTTTTCATTTCCGGACGGCACGGAAGACAGATCCGCAATCATCCGCACTGCGGGAAACAGGATCCCGGGGGCGAGCGTGATGTCGACGGGGTGAACCATGCGAAAACCAAGCGCGGCGTAGAAGGGCACGGCCGTCCGCGTCGACAGACAGTCGAGCCAGCCGATCCCCGCCCTTGCCGCATCGCGCATCACCACCGTCACCAGCCTGCGCCCGATCCCCTGACGCACCGCATCCGGATCGGTGGCCACGTGCCGGACATGCCCGACGGTGCCGATCATCTTGTCGGCGGCCGTCTCTCCATGGGGTGTGCGGGCGCTCCACCCCCCAGCGGCCTGGATCCGGCCCGCAGCGTCCTCCGCCACGAAGTACCTGCCCGAAGCCAGAAGCTCCGGCCGCGCGCGGGAAATGATCGGAACCGCCAGCACCATCGCCGAGGGCGGATAATCCGGCGCCAGAAGCCGTGGATAGCTGCGCGACAAGAGCCTGTCGACGGCCGCAAGGTCCGCCGGCAGCGCGCGGCGCAGGGTAAGCGTTGGGGTCATGACACCAAAGATGGGCCTGCAGCGTGGAAAGAAAAGGGGTCAGACGCTCTCCAGCCAGGCCCGAACCTCCTTCGGGCTGCGCAGGTGCACGATCCGCAGATGCGCGGGCGGAGCGGCGAGGATGGCCAGGACAGGACGCCGGGCGGAGCGGCGCGTCCGCCAGATGTAGCGCCAGAAGGGCAAGGTCTCGGGCCCGAAGCGTTCGACGCACCCCTCCGGCAGGTCGGGGCGGTCCGGCCCCACCAGCGCAAGGACCGCCAGATCACCCGGCGGAACCGCAGGCCGACGGGCAGGTCGAGCCAGATGAGGAGGTCGGCCCGGGCGACCCTGCCCGGATAGGTCCGCGAATGGCCGCCCTCGAATATCCAGCGATCCCGCGCATGGATCTCTTCGCAAAGCCGGGTCTTTTCGGCCTGCTCACGCTCCATCCACCCGGATTGCCAGTGGATGTGATCCATGTGATGGACCGGCAGCCCGGTGCGCTGGCCCAATATCCGGGCGAGCGTGCTTTTGCCCGATCCCGGGCCGCCAAGGATCATCACCCGCTGCATCGCGCCCTCAACGCAAAAGGCCGCCCCCTCGCGGGTGCGGCCCCTGTGGTCCGTCAGGCAGTGATCCTACTTGATCTTGCCTTCCTTGTATTCCACGTGCTCCCGCTTCACGGGATCATATTTCTTCACGACCATCTTTTCGGTCATGGTGCGGGCGTTCTTCTTGGTCACGTAGAAGTGCCCGGTGCCTGCCGTCGAGTTCAGGCGGATCTTGATCGTCGCCGGTTTGGCCATGCTCGTCTCTCCTGCGGCAGGGAAACCGCGGTCCCCTGCGAAAATCTTGAAGACCGCCTTTTACCCGTGCGCGACATGGTGTCAACCGCAAATCCGCGTCGTCATTGCCACATCTGCGCGCGCAGCTCCCACGGTGTCGCTGTTCCGTCGCCATCCGCATCGGCGGCATCGTACTGCGCCTTCTCCGCGGCCAGAAATTCGGTCATCGTGACCTTTCCGTCCCCGTCCCCGTCCCTGGCCGCAAAATGTGCAGCGCGACGGCTTTGCATGGCGTCAGACATCGCGGGCGGCATCACCGGCATCATCCCCATGCGCCCGCCGCCAAACTCCTCCGGTTTCAGCGCGCCGTCCTGATCTGCGTCCATCGTCGCGAACATAAGCTCGGCGTGACCGGCCGCCTCTTCGGCCGAGATGGCGCCATCCTGATCGGTGTCGATCGCCATCATCATGCCGCCACCCCCCGGCCTTCCACCGCCCATGCCCCAGCCTGGGGTCATCATGCCCTGACCCGGCCCCCAGCCCTGACCCCAGCCCGGGCCGGACCAGCCGGGGCCACCGCCATAACCCGGTGCCATCATGCCGGGCCCCATGCCCTGGCCCCATCCGCCGGACCATCCGTCCCACCAACCGCCGCCGGGCTGGCCCTGCGCAAAGGCAGTCGAGGCAAGGGCAAGTCCCGCGACAGACCCCAATATCAGCTTTCTCATCGTCGATGCTCCTTCAGCCGCACATCTCATGGGCGCAGAATGGCTGCGTCGGGGGCGAGTCTACTGCCGTGGCCGCTGCGGGGCGTTGACAACGGTCAATGCCCTGCCATGTCGGGATCACGATCTCCTGACTGCGGGCCGGAGGGAAATCTGCGCGGATGGCCTGTAAGCCGGATTCTGTCCAGGGGTTGCCCCCTTGGATGACCATTCCTCTGCCAACCGTGTCACCACGGCGGTCAAGCTGCCAACCCGGGCCTCTCGGGCGATGGCATCCCTGGCGGGCGGTATCCTTGCGGACCAGCCCACCACGAGGCCCCTATTTGGCATTGCTCCGGGTGGGGCTTGCCGTGCCGGTCCGGTTGCCCGTCCCGCGGTGGGCTCTTACCCCACCGTTTCACCTTTACCCCTGCGGACAGGGGAAGTCTCTTCTCTGTGGCGCTTTCCCTGGGGTTGCCCCCGCCGGGGGTTACCCGGCACCCTTGCCTTCTGGAGTCCGGACTTTCCTCGGACCCCGCCTTTCGACGCCGCCCGCGGTCATCCAGCCATCCGCGCAGGGGTGGAGTTAGGCGCCCATCGCGGTGCCGTCAACCGGGAAACGCTGGGCAAGATCGGCGGCAAGGCCCGCATCCACCGCGTCAAGCGGCCCCCGCGCCCAGGGACGAAAGCGCAAACGGAAGGCTGCAAGGACCGCATCCTCCGGTGCCCGGGGATAGCCAAAGCGCGCGGCATTGGCGCTGAAATCGCAGGGCTGCGCCGGGTGCCGATCCTCGGGCCAGACCGACAGGCCCTGCATCGCCAGCCTGCGCCAGTCGAAACGCGGGCCGGGGTCGGCCTTCCGCGCCGGGGCAAGGTCCGCATGCGCGATCACATCCTTGGCGGAGATCGACCAGCGCGCCATTATTCCGGGCAAAAGCCGCTCCAGCCTGGCCATCTGCGGCTCCGGGAAAGGTTCCCGCCCACCGTTTACCAGCTCGATCCCGATGGAGCGGGAGTTAACGTCGCCGCGGCCGGCCCACTCGCCTTCGCCCGCATGCCAGGCCCGCGCCTCTTCCGGCACGAGATGAAGAAGGCCGCCGTCCCGGTCGATCAGGTAGTGGGCCGATACTTCCGCCGCCGGATCGCAAAGCCGCTCAAGCGCTGCGGCACAGCTTTCCATCGCGGTATAGTGCAGCACGATGAGCCCAGGCCGTTGCCCGCCGCGCCTTTCACCGAAATTCGGCGACGGATGGGTCAGGCTCACTGCAGGGCGGTGCGGAACGGGCGCGGATCCCAGGAACAGGCGAAGCCGTCGCCATCGGGATCAAGACCAAGACGGTCCCGGTCCGGCCCGCCCTTGGCAAGGAAGGCCTCCTGCGCCAGATCGGCCGAGGTGTACTTGGCGCAGGCAGAGGCGGAATCCTTTTTCAGGCCGCGGCGCGGATGCAGCTGCACCCCCGGCGCATGCTTGGTCGCCAGCGCATATTCCACGATGTTCGGCCCGGTATCGCCCGCCCTTTGCGGCAGGGCCTTCGGCTCCACGATCACATATTGCTCGCGGTTCTTCTCGATCCGGGCCTTGTCGCTGGCGATCGATTCCCGGCTGGCGACGGCGCCGAAATCCTGCTCGTCCGAGATGCCGGTGTTCGAATGTACCAGCTCTCCCGTCTCTTCCTTGATGCCGGTCGGGGTCACCCCCCGCGGGCGTTCGGAGCTGCCGCCGATGACCACAGGCTGCGGTGCGACGGCGGGCGCGGCCGAGACACCATCGCCCGGTCGATGGCGGCAGAGGCGGCGGCGGGGTCAAAGCCGCCGGAGGGCGGAGCAACCACCACCGGTGCCGGCGACCGGGGCACGGCCCCCCTGACATAGGAGTTGTAATCCTGGAAGCCGACGCCAGAACCAGAGTCGGGGATGCTTGGCTGACAGGCCGCCAGCACGAAAGCTGACAGCATCACGCCGACAACGGAGCCACGGTTGGAACGGATCATTACTGCCTCGACGGACTGCTTTTCGCGCCCATTACCACCATTTTGAAGCTTTTGCTACAAAGCCCGCAGCTTTCTCCAGAACATAAGCGTGATTGAGCAAATCCGCCTCACCCCAGGGCCGCCCGATCAGCTGCAATCCAAGTGGCAGGCCCTGCCGATCAAGCCCGACCGGCACGGCAACCCCCGGCAGACCGGCAAGGTTCACCGTGACCGTGAAGACATCGTTGAGATACATCTCGATCGGATCGGCGTCCGACATCTCGCCAAGGCCAAAGGCGGCAGAGGGCGTCGCGGGTGTGAGGATCGCATCCACCCCCTCCGCGAACACCGTCTCGAAGTCGCGCTTGATCAGCGCCCGCACTTTGCGCGCGCGATTGTAATAAGCGTCGTAGAACCCGGCTGAAAGGACATAAGTCCCGATCATCACCCGGCGCTGCACTTCATGGCCAAAACCTTCGGCGCGGGTCTTCTCATACATCTCGGTGATCCCGTCGCCCTGCGCCAGCTTCGCCCGGTGCCCGTAGCGCACCCCGTCATAACGGGCGAGGTTCGAAGATGCCTCGGCGGGCGCGATCACGTAATAGGCGGGCAGGGCGTATCTCGTATGCGGCAGGCTGATGTCCCGGATCACCGCACCCGCATCCCTCATCATGGCAATGCCCTGCTGCCAGAGCGCTCGATCTCGGCGGGCATCCCGTCCATCCGGTATTCCTTCGGAATCCCGATCACCTTGCCGCGGATATCCCCGGTCAGCGCCGCCTCGAAATCCGGCACCGGAATATCGGCGCTGGTCGAATCCTTCGGGTCATGCCCCGCCATCGCGCCCAGCATGATCGCCGCATCGCGCACGGTCTTCGTCATCGGCCCCGCCTGATCCAGCGAGGACGCGAAGGCCACGATCCCCCAGCGACTGACGCGGCCATAGGTCGGCTTGATCCCGACGATCCCGGTAAAGGCCGCAGGCTGCCGGATCGACCCGCCGGTATCCGTCCCCGTCGCCGCCAGACACAGGTCCGCCGCCACCGCCGCCGCCGAACCGCCCGACGACCCGCCCGGCGTCAGTTGCACGTTGGAGCCTTCACGTCGCCACGGGTTCACCGCATTGCCATAGCACGAGGTCTCATTCGACGAGCCCATGGCAAATTCATCCATGTTGAGCTTGCCCAGCATCACCGCGCCCGCGCCGAACAACTGCGCCGTCACCGTGCTTTCATATTCCGGGCGAAAGCCCTTGAGGATCGCCGACCCGGCCTGGCTTGGCACGCCCCTTGTGCAAAAGAGATCCTTGATCCCGAGGGGGATCCCGCACATCGCCGGGGCTTCGCCCGTGGAAAGCCGCGCATCCGCCGCGCGCGCCTGATCCAGCGCGATCTCGGGGGTCTTGTGGACAAAGGCATTGAGCCCGTCGCCCGCATCCATCGCCGTAAGGCAGGCCATGGTCAGATCGACCGCCGAAATCTCGCCCTTCTGCAAGGCATCCCTCGCCGCGGCGATAGTCCAGGAATTCGCGCTCATTCCACCACCTTCGGCACCGCAAAGAAGCCTTCGCGCGCATCGGGCGCGTTCTTCAGCACCGCCGCCTGCTGATTGCCATCCGTCACCTCGTCCACCCGCCGCTTCAGCCGCATTGGCGTGACGGAGGTCATCGGTTCAACCCCGCTGACATCGACCTCGTTCAACTGCTCCATGAACCCGAGAATTCCCGAAAGCTCCCGCGCCAGCAGCGGCAGATCGGCCTCGGCCACGCGAATTCGGGCCAGTTTCGCCACTTTGCGGGCGGTATCGACGTCAATGGACATGGGCGGTCTCCGGTCTTTGGCCCCGTTTATCCGCCCACTCGCCCCCCCGCAAGCATGAGCCTGCGGCAAACTCCGGTGACGCGCCGCCAGATCGCCCGGATCGGGGTCACGGCCCTTTTGCGGGCCGTGACGCGTTGCAGCCTCACCGAAGCGGCGGGAAGGGGATGATCGGCAGGACATTCGGCTCCAGTTCGACAGGCGGCAGGCCGATATCGCGCCTCAGATGCGGGCTCAGCCGCTCGATATCGACGGAACCGGCCCGCTTCCGGCGCCGCAGCAGGCGCAGCATCAGCGCGGCCAGAACCGCCCTGAAACCATGCTCGGACACGAGTTGCTCCACCGCATTGGACACGGGGGATCTTCCGTCATTGAAGATAGCGTTCATGGATACACCAGGCCGACGCCGCTTTGGCGAACGGCCCCTTTGCTTTGGGGTCAATGGATCAGGCCCGAAACAACTGACAGGGCGTCAGCCGAGAAAGGCCGGTTGCGTCAAAGGTTTTGGAAGGCCGGATCAGGCAGGCGCCGAACCGGAACGACAGGTCAGATCGGGGTCAGCCCCAGATCGCTGCCGAAAATGCAGCCACTCCGGCGCCGAGACGACGGCACATAATGTGCAAGGCGGTGGTCATATACATGGGACGCCTCCTTTTGGTGGTGCAGGAAGGCCCTCATACACGCAAGTTGACGTAAAGGAAATCGGAAATTCGCGGCGGTCGGGATGTCGGCAGGCCTGTGCCTGCGATGCAACGCCCGCGCCCCGACACCCACGGGATCGCCAAAGCCCCGATCAGCCGCGCCGTGCCGCGAAGAACTCCCGCAGCAGCGCCTCCGCCTCGCCCGCCGCGATCCCGTCATAGACCTGGGGCACATGGTGGCACTGCGCATGACTGAAGACCCGCGCGCCATGCGCCACGCCCCCCGATTTCGCGTCGTCAGCACCATAGTAAAGCCGCGCCAGCCTGGCCGCCGAAATCGCCCCCCGCAGATCGGGCAAGGCTCCAGCGTCACGTAAAGATCATGGCCCGCCAGCCGTTCCGATCCTGCCGCCCGGCAGGCCGACCGGATCGCCAGCACCTCGGCATGGGCCGTCGGGTCCGACAGCTCCCGCGTCCGGTTCCCGGCCCGCGCCACGACCCGGCCACCGGGATCGACGATCACCGCCCCGACCGGCACCTCCCCCCGCTGCCCTGCCGCCCGCGCCTCCGTCAGCGCCAGCTCCATGAATGACCGGAACGACACCCCGCCGTTGCCCTTTCACATTGGCTCAAATATCCTCCGGGGGTCCGGGGGGTGGAA